>CAZHNG010000107.1:0-18364 GCA_964533785.1 uncultured Saprospiraceae bacterium
TAAGTTATTTTAGGACGTTTTAAGATATTATAAAAAATTGTTGTTCAATTGTGAAGGTGTTCATTTAGTTTATTTTGAAATCATAAATTTGAGCAATGCTAACTAAATCTTAAAACTTGAACGAATGCCATGAGCAAAGATCGGTCTGGTATTTTTAATTAAAATAGCTCTACTCATTGAGTAAAATAGAATGTTCAACATCAAAATTAAGAGTTGAGTATCCATCTAGACTTTTGACGCTAGACTCTAGAAGTTAGACTAAAAATTTTAACTAATTGACAATCAACGGAAATTTTATTTATTCTGAAAAATTGATATCCATTGAATATCAGCGTTTTGTTGTCTAAAATCTAGCGTCTAGCGTCAAAAGTCCAATATCCATAAATGTGATTAAAAATTCCAGACAGCATCTAAACTGTCTTTTAACTGTTCTCAATTGTTTACTCCTAAAATCATATCCGCTGCTTTTTCAGCGATCATGAAAACGGGAGCATTGGTATTTCCCGAAACAATGGTCGGCATGATAGAGGCATCTACTACGCGTAAGTTTTCCAGATCATGTACTTTTAATTCGTGATTCACTACTGCCATCTCATCGTTTCCCATTTTGCAAGTCCCAACGGGGTGATAAACCGTTTCTACCGTTTTTTTAATGTGCTGGATCAAGGCATCATCTGACTGCCGGTTAGTTGGTGCTCCGTAGGATTTGATCCATTTTTGAAAAGGCGGTTGTTCCAATATTTCAATTGCCAATTTTGAGCCTTTTAATAGTATATCGAGGTCTGCTGTTTCTGCGAGGAAATTAGGTTGAATGATTGGTGCGTCTTTTGGGTTGCTGGACCGTAAAGTAACATAACCTCTACTTTTTGGATGTAATAAGGTCGGCAAAATAGTAAAACCATCTACCTTTGAATAGGTATTGATATCATACACATCATAATCATATCCTTTTCCAACCCACATCGGTGCAAAATGTAATTGTAGATTGGTAGGACCATCGTTTTGATCAGCATTCAAAAAGGCTGTGCCTTCAAGCGGACCTGAGTTGAAGGGGCCCTTTTTGTGGACAAAATAATCCCATCCAGCTTTTAGTTGCTTTAAAATTGGAATGTTGTGATTGATACCTTCTTGTACATTGGCTTCACAACCAATAGGCACAAATAAATGGTCCTGGAGGTTTTTACCCACTCCATTTAATGCATGTATACACCCGATACCAAGAGATTTTAGTATTACAGGATCTCCAATTCCTGATAACATTAAGATCTGAGGGGATTGAAAAGCACCAGCAGAGAGGATGATTTCTTTATTGACGTATACTACTTCCTGTTTATTGCGTCTTAAGTATTCTACGCCAACTGCTTTTTTACCGTCAAACATAATTTTGGTCACCAGTGCTCTGGTATATGCCGTAAGATTTGGACGCTTTAAGGCAGGTTTAAGAAAGGCAACAGCTCCACTGCATCGCTTGCCATTTTTTATAGTTAGTTGAGCTAAACCTGCCCCCTCTTGTTGAGCACCATTATAATCGGAATTAGTTGGAATACCTACATTTGAGCAAGACGTTATAAAAGCATCTACAAAAGGCGTTTTAAATCTCACTGGGAGCGTTACGTTGAGTTCGCCGTTTTTTCCATGATAATCAGCATCCATCTGATCAGCCTGCTCATGATTTTCTGAACGAATAAAATAGGGCAGGACTTCCTCATAACCCCAACCTTCGTTGCCCAATGCTGACCAACCATCATAATCAGCCCGATTGCCTCGTACATAAATCATGGCATTTGTTGAACTACAACCACCTAATACCTTTCCTCTAGGTAAATAGATCTTTCGATTTAAAACATGTTCTTGCGGTTCTGTCCAAAAACCCCAGTCATCCCTGCTTTTATGAATTTTACCATATGCCCCTGGGATGTGGATATTGATATTAGAATCAGGGCCACCTGCTTCTAATACTAAAACTTTATCGGTACCATTTTGGGATAAACGATTAGCTAAAACACAGCCCGCGGAGCCAGCACCAATGATGATATAATCGTAATTATTCATTCCAATATGTAGCTATTTTTTTCAAATTGTGGGTCGGTGTCCTAAACAATAGACAAGTCTAATATTAAAGTCCACCCCCAATTTATTACTAAACCCAGGTTGCGATGTAATAGATTACCACAAAGCTGATCACCATATAAGGAGCAAAGTTAAATTCTTGGTAAAATCCTAACCAAAAAATTAAAAATTCTAATGCCCACAATTGATTGGAGATGCCAATTAAGCAGCCCGGAAAGTGAATCAAATTTTACACCTAGATTTTGCTTTTAATTCTGTAAATTTATCAATGTACTCGAAATAAATTAGACGTTTTAGTGCTACAGATGTATTTATTCTTCGAAAATATCAACCAACAGACCGTTTTGATCATCAGTATTTTGATCAACGTAGTCATTGGTTTATTTTTCATTATCCGCTATTTTCTGAATCCCAGGATTAAAGACCAGGAACACGACCAACTAAAAAAACTGGATGAAGTAAAAAGTAAACTCTACACCAATATTACCCACGAATTCCGTACGCCTTTGACCGTCATCATTGGCATGACCGAGCAAATTACCGGCAATGAAGAAGCCAAAAAGCTGGTCCTCCAAAATAGTAAAACCCTTTTGCGCCTCATCAATCAAATGCTTGATCTATCCAAGATCGATGCCGGACATATGACTATCAATTGGGTACAGGGAAATATCATCGAGTTTTTAAAATATATCCTCGAATCCTTCAAATCATTAGCTGCTGCCAAAAACATCCGATTGTTGTTTTACAGCGAAATAGAGGAGTTCATTATGGATTATGATGAGGACAAGATCCAGCAAATTTTGTCCAATTTGATTTCCAACGGCATCAAATTCACTCCTGAGGATGGTCAGGTTGTTTTACACCTACAAGTTCAAAATAATAAAGCGCAAGAATTTTTAGTCGTCAAGGTAAAGGATTCGGGCATCGGTATTCGTCCGGAAGTGATCCCCCATATTTTTGATCGTTTTTTTCAGGTTGAGGACCTTTCGACCTACCGCAGTCGTGGAACGGGCATTGGACTGGCGTTGACCAAAGAACTGGTCCATTTGCTTGGTGGTAAAATCTCTGTAAACAGTGAAGCGAATAAAGGAAGTACTTTTGAAATTACTTTACCCGTTCACCACCATGCGCAACGTCAAGTGATTCCCAAAGCATTACCCGAAGAGGTAGCTCCTCTGGAAAAAGTTTACTCGACAGATTCAGACCAGGAAAAAGACGAAGAAGATAAACCACTCTTGTTACTGATCGAGGATAATGCCGATGTTGTAACCTATATTTGTTCAATGCTCCGGGCGTTATACCGGATCGAAGTAGCCGAAAATGGCCAAGTAGGTCTCGACAAAGCCTTTGAGATCATTCCCGATATTGTTGTTTCCGACGTCATGATGCCTTTAAAAGATGGATACGAAGTTTGCCACGTACTAAAGTCCGATCAGCGTACCAGCCACATTCCCGTCATTTTACTTACCGCCAAGGCCACGCAGGAAGATCGCATTTCTGGCCTGCAAAAAGGAGCAGATGCCTACCTGACCAAACCTTTTTCTAAAGAAGAACTACTCGTAAGGTTGCAAAAATTGATCGAATTGCGGCAAGATTTACAGAATCAACTCGGTGGCAAGGCACCCAGCTACCTGCAAAAACCCAAATCCAAACAAACTCCCGAAGAAATGTTTCTCCAAAAACTGCACCTGGCAGTCGAAAAACACATGGACGATACCGATCTCGAGATCCGTCATTTGTGCCGGGCTGCCCACCTCAGTCACACCCAAGTTTATCGTAAACTGAAGGCCCTCACCGGCAAAACGCCTTCGCAATTCATTCGTTCCATTCGCTTAAACAAAGCCCTTCAACTTTTGCAAGACAGTAATTTTTCAGTTTCGGAGGTGGCTTACGAGACCGGTTTTAAGGACCCCGCTTATTTTTCCAGGGTTTTCACCAAAGCATTCGGCAATGCTCCGAGCGCAATTCGCAAATAACTGACCTTCAGCATTTTGAATTTCAAAAAAACATTCAAAATGCAAAATAAGTACAAGTAATTTTTGCCATTTCGGCCAATCTATCCAATACGATGCAGAAAAAGTACAAGCATCTTTGCCCGTAATACCCCCATCTTTGTAACGAACGATGAAACAATCACAAAAACAATTTTAGCACTAGCACAACAAATAAATACTACTCTTCTCAGAAAGCATTTGAAAACATCTGACCCAAAACACACTACACTTTTCAAAGGAGATCTCCACTCACTTTTTCAATATCAACCTATTTTATTACCTGTTATTTTACTGAACTCTTCTGAAATTACAGAAGGCAGTTTATCATATCCAAAACCTAAAGTAATACTATCATGAAAACCACCAGTGTATTAATTATTAGTTTCATTTTTTTCTATACCCATACGATTACCGCACAAACCATTTTGACCGATGCAAAAACAGTCTCCGCAACACTTAAGATTAATGATTTTCAACAATTCACAGCATACCTCAAAACCATTGACTTGGCCATGATCGTTCGCGAGCAAAAAGCCTCATTGGAAAAAAACTATAACGAAATGATCGAAAACCTTGAAAGGAATCACCACCAATTTCCTAAAAACAAAGTCGCAACAATGCCACATAGTGAGGTAATGTTAGCAATATTACCGACCGTACCTAAGCAGCTAAAAGTAGTCGAGCAACACTAAATTATCTTTTTGATGGGCTCTTCTAGCCTGCTCAACTGCCGAAAATAAAATCGGACACTATTATACCCAAATTTTCCATCGAAGGGGTAATCAAGTAGCAATATTGGTACCCCTTTGTTTTTTTCGTCGAGGCCGTACATTAAAGCAGCGACGTTGCTCGGAGCGACGTCGCTGCTTTGATTTAGACTAATTTTTTTCATTTCTGAACAATTAGCCGATGCCTAAGCTCCCCCAACCCCGTCTCCAAAACATAATAATACACCCCTGGCGTAAATTCATCAATATGATGGACGAATCGATGCTTACCGGCGACCAGTACTTTTTCAACGAGGGTGGTTACCAATTGCCCAGTAGAGCTGTACAGCATCAATTTCAAAGGAGTAGTTTCCTCTAATTCAATACTCAATATAACCCGGTCCTTGCTGGGATTTGGGTATGGGGCTTCGAATCGCACGCGAGTATTGATGGAAGTGTTGCTTTCCACCACCGCCGTCGTTTCATCTACCTTGATCTTAGCCGTATAAATATCAATATTACCGTTATTCGATCTTCCATCCGACCAGAAAGGCCTTGCGTAGCCTCCAGCGGTCACTATTTGCGTGTATTCCCCAATGCCGAAGCCACCGTTTTTGGTGCCGATGTTCAAAAAATCAGTCGCCCGGCTGGTAATCGGTTGTACCTCTTCAAAAGAGGATCCACCATCCCTCGAAAGTGCAAAGTAATAATGCGTCATCCGGTTGACGGGATCATCACGCCGGTCGTACCAGGATAGTAGTAAAGTGCCTTGAGCATCAATGGCCAGGGTGGAATAATACTGATGGTTATTGGGCTCCGTGCCCTCATTGATCGCTTTAGGTTCGCTCCAGGACTGCCCGCCGTCCTCCGAATAGCTCAAAAATACCTCGAGCCCGTAGTGAAATCGATCCGTTTCCACATCCGTCCAGGTCAGATAAACCCGGCCATTAAACGCACTATCAGAATGGTCAGCTATGATCTGTGGACAAGGATACAGACGAGACAACCCCTCTTGATTGAGAATAGAGGTCAAAACACTGAAATCGGGATAATACATGTTCAGCATGGCCACTTCTTCCTCTGATAAAAAAGTTTGGCCTCCATCTATCGACTTTGCTACGTAAAGTTTCGTTCGTACCCCATCGTTGGCGACAAAGGAAACAAAAATATGTCCCGCCGGATCTACTGCTATATTTGAAAACTGGGTAATCCCGTAATCCTTAGTATTTACCTTCGTAGTAGCACTGTCAAATTCTTCGTTCTGAGCTTTTTTTCGGATCAAATAAATCCCGTGTCGGGTAGTGGATGATTCTACCTCCACTTTGGTAAAAACAACGTAAACAGTATTGTAGAAGGGAGAGGTGGAAGATAAGTCAGTCGTAATCCACGGTTTGCACCCCGGACTGCAATATCTGCGGTGTCCAGGTCTTCCCTCCATCCAGGGTTTGCGCCACGTACAATTGAGTATTCAGTTCATTCGTATTCCCTTCCCAGACAATATGACTCAAATATCCGGTTCCCTTACCGTCAAAAGCCAACACCGGGTCGCCAATGATCAAGGTTTGGGGCGTTCCTTCATTCAATTTGCCGGTGTAGTTGCTTTCCTGCCAGCTTTGGCCGCCATTTTGGGTATAAAAAACGGATAACCGGGTCTGGTTACGACCCTGAGTAGTACTGAAATCATTGATCGCCGCAACTATCATCTCCTGGTCATTCGCTGGGTTTATGACTGCTGAAACCTCCGATTCCGCTTGCTCAGAACTCATCAGTCTTTGTTCTTGTGCCCAGGACACATTGAAAATTACACCCCAAACAAATGCAGAAATGAATGCCTTTTTCATACTTTATCAATTCGATAATAATTAAAATGATTCATCCCTATTTTTTTGGGATAATCCCTATAGCCGTCCACGTAGGGCCCGCCACGTGGGGCCCGTAGGGTATGGGCCTGGGCAAACGTTTGAGAGCATGGAGCCGAAAAAGAAAAAAATTCGATTTTTTCTTTTTAAACTCTATGTTCTCCATATCTCTATGCCTGCCCGCCGAAATCCTTAGGTGTAGGCGGGGTTCAATAAAAATTTTAAGAGACGAAGTCTCGAAAAATCAAAGATTTCAAGCGTTCTTTAACTCGATACTATAAATTAACGCTTAACCTGCCCATGCGGGCCCTACGTGGAAGGCCATGGGATAATCCTATAGCTTTGATTTTCATATAATTACTTTTCTAGTTAGTGAGTGAACGCGTTCCACAATACGTTTACCTCGAAACTCGTTAACGATTTGAAAATCAAAGCAAAATACAACTATTAATATGTACCAATTAATTTCGAGATGATTCATATTAAATCAAAAGCAGCACAGAAAGGCGGTTTCTTCCTGTAACCGCCTTTCTTACATCAGCATTAAGTTACATCAGATCTGTAATGCACCCGTATTTAACATTTCTAACTCCATAGCCGGTCCCAGGAACGGATCACATTCCATTCTTCCGTAGGCTTGAAATAGCTTTGATCTTCGGGGTCCAAATGCTGTTTGATGACCTCTTCGTTCAAATCTACACCGAGACCTGGTTTTTCCAGTACATTAGCAAAACCTTTTTCGATTAGAGGAGTATCAGAAACCACCAGGTCTTCCCAATAATCCAGATCAACGGAATGGTGCTCCAGCGCTACAAAATTCTGGGTAGCCGCCGCGCAATGTACATTAGCCATAAATGAAACTGGCGTACCCGCAAAATGCATCGCCATAGCTACGCCTCTTTCTTCCGCATAATCGCCGATTTTTTTGGTCTCTAATAGCCCACCCGAAGTTGCCAGATCTGGATGGACTATATCAACGGCACGATTATCGATCAGTTTGATAAATTCTTCCTTCAGGTAAATATCTTCACCCGTAAGTGTCGGCGTTTCTATCGCCTGGGTGATCTCCCGCCACTGATCGGTATACATCCAGGGGATCATATCCTCCAGCCATGCCAAGCGGTAAGGCTCGACGGCTCTGCCTAAACGGATGGCATTGTTTAGATCAAAATGCCCGTAGTGATCAGAAGCTAAGGGGACGTCATAACCAACGGCTTCTCTAACCGCACCAACGTAATCCGCAAGAATATCCAGGCCTTTATCCGTAATTTGAATTTGAGTGAAAGCATGTTCTGTATTACCATAACTCAACGGTGTTGATTCCCATTGTTTTGCGACGTCCCAGTATTCTCCATTCACTAATGTTCCGGGAATACCTTTTAGGGCTCCAATACCAAAATCCATTTTCAAAAATGTATATCCTTTGTTATTTACCCGGTCTTTCATCTTTTCGGCAAATTCCTCCGGGCTGTCAGCACGAGGAGTATCCGCATACAACCGTACTTTCGAACGGTACTTTCCACCTAATAACTGATACGCAGGAACACCATATGCCTTGCCTGCCAAATCCCACAATGCCATTTCTACCGCACAAACACCCCCACCTTGTCTGCCGTGAAAACCAAACTGTTTGATCCGCTTAAAGATCATCTCCACATTACATGGGTTCATTCCCAAAATCCTGCTTTTTAAAAATAATGCATAACGCCAACTCGCTCCATCACGTACTTCACCAATACCATAAATTCCCTGGTTGGTATCGATCCTGATAATTGGACAACGCCCCCGACCACGCATTACAACGGCGTAACGCATATCCGTTATCTTTAAATCACTAGGAGAAGAAAGCCGGTTGACGTTTTGCGTGCTATGCTCCAGGGTTTCGCCAACCGAAGTGTGCATAAAAGCACCAAGAGATAATCCGCCTAGGCAAGCGTTTTTAAGGAAACCTCGCCGACTATTTCCCGGCATTTCTCCTTCCTCCGTGTCTAAAGAAATACTTTCGTTTGGAAAGGATGCAGCTTCTTTTAATCCGATTCGTTGTAAGAACTTTTCTGATGGTGTTGACATAATCTTTTATTTATTGGTGAATGAATTGAATAGACAACCGAGGATTTGGGACAATACTCTTTTCTCAAAAATAAGAGCACCTTATAAAACCAACTAAACTCCGCTCTAAGCAATGTAAAATACCGATTATCTACCTATATTCAAATTTAAATTCGCGCCAACTCATCCTATACTCCATTTATTTGCTGGGGTAACGCTAGTGGTCCCCACCAGTCCGATGATGAAGACATTTATTGGATTATTATATTGGTTATTGTAATTGAGATTATTATCTTGCTTGTGTTCATTAGAAAACCACCTTTAAACAAATAATATGAAAATTTGGTACATTTTCTTTTTGATGTCTTCTTTTGGATTCATGTTATCTTGTTCTTCGCCGGAAGAAGGAAGCAATACACTCCCCCAACAACCCAACATCCTCTTCATTATGTCCGATGATCACGCCTACCAAGCCATCAGCGCTTACAGTGACCATCTGCTCCAAACTCCTAATATCGATCGCATTGCACAGGAAGGAATGCTTTTCTCGAATGCTTGTGTGACGAACTCTATCTGCGCGCCTTCCAGAGCGGTTATCCTTACTGGAAAACACAGCCACCTCAACGGAAAGATCGATAACCGAATGCCTTTTGACACCACCAACATTACTTTTCCACAGCTTTTCCAGGATGCCGGTTACCAAACTGCCATGTTCGGAAAATTACACTTCGGCAATAATCCTAAAGGGGTCGATGACTTTATGATTCTCCCCGGTCAGGGTAATTATATCAACCCGAGGTTTATCACCGCTGAAGGCGATACCACCATAACCGGTTACGTTACGGATATCATTACCGACCTTACCCTCGACTGGCTGCAGAACGAAAGAGATGACTCCAGGCCCTTTATGATGGCCTATCTGCATAAAGCGCCCCACCGTCCCTGGTGGCCGCGCCCCGATAAATTCGAAGAGTTTACCAAAAAGACTTTCCCCGAACCCGCCAATCTATTCGATGAATACGAAAACAGAGGTACTGCCGCCAAAACGGCGGAAATGAACCTTCTCAAACACATGATGTACAGCCACGACAGTAAGGTACGACCGGAAACGCTGGAAGAAATGGGTGACCTGGTAAAACCGGAAGTAAAAGAATATCCCAGAAGCTTTTACGGCCCCTACGGTCGTGCAAATGAAGAGCAAAAAGCCGTATATGAACCCGTTTTAGATTCGATCAATAACTTTTTCCGGGAAAACTGGCCTTCGATGACCGACGAAGAAAAAATGCGGTGGAAATACCAACGTTACATGCAGGATTATCTCGCTTGTATTTCTTCGGTGGACGATAATATCGGGCGCGTACTTGAGTACCTGGACGAAAGCGGATTGGCTGAAAACACCATCGTCGTTTATACTTCCGATCAGGGTTTTTACCTGGGTGAGCACGGTTGGTTTGATAAAAGGTTTATCTACGATGAGTCTTTCAAAACACCATTAATCGTGCGTTGGCCGGGCGTTGTTCCGGCAGGTAGTACCAGTGATCAAATGGTACAAAATTTAGACTTTGCTCCTACCTTCCTGGCCGCTGCCGGCATTGATATACCCGCTGATATGCAAGGGGAAAGCCTTATCCCTTTACTGAAGGGTGATAATGATGCCTGGGATCGCGAAGCGGTGTATTACCATTATTATGAATATCCGGCGGTACACATGGTCAAACGCCATTATGGTATTGTAACCCGAGAATATAAATTGGCTCATTTTTATTACGATGTGGATGAATGGGAATTATACGATCGCCTGAATGATCCGAGTGAAATGAACAATGTTTACGATGATCCCCAATACGCGGATGTCGTAGCGGAATTGAAGGAAAAACTAGCTGAGTTACGGGTACAATACAAAGATTCCGAAGAACTTGATCAGCAATACATCGATCTGTACAATATCAAAAAATAAAATTTGTAATGATTCGAATGATTGATAGGAAGGTAGGACTAACGGCATTTCTGGTGTTGAACCTCCTTTCAATTGTATTGGCCCAGCAAACCTCAAGCCCGGCCATCGACTCCGTGATCTACAAAAAGATTGATGGTATTGAATTAGGTGTAAAAATTTATGCCCCGGCATCGATATCCGAAGGGGAATTATTACCTGCCATGATCTTTTTTCACGGCGGGGGTTGGAACGGCGGCAGTCCGTCGCAATTTGAAGAACAAGCCAAATACTTTTCCTCCCGGGGAATGGTCTGTTTTTTACCGGAATACCGATTGAAAAATAAACACCAAACCACTCCTTTTGAAGCGCTTCAGGATGCGAAATCGGCCATCCGATTCATAAAAGCAAATGGAGCTGAATTCCATATTGATACTTCACGTATAGTGGCCGCGGGAGGATCGGCAGGCGGACACCTCGCCGTTGCTGCTTCCGTAATCAATGGCTACAATGGTGCTCAGGACGACCTGGCGATCAGTGCCAAAACCAGCGCCCTGGTGCTTTTTAATCCAGTATTCGATAATGGTCCCGGCGGCTACGGTTACGAAAGAATTGGTGAGGCTTATAGAGATTTTTCTCCTCTACACAACCTGAAAAAAGGGGTACCCCCCACCCTACTCCTTTTTGGTGATGAAGACCAATTGGTACCCGTTGCAACCATCCGGTATTACCAACTCGTAATGGAAAAAATAGGGAGTAGATGTGATGTCGAACTCTACCCCGGTCAAAAACATGCTTTTTTCAATTACAATAACCGGGAATACTATAATAAAACGGTGATTGCCGTTGATAAATTTCTGGAGTCCTTGGGGTACATTCATGGAAAACCAACGCTAAACATCGACTGAAATGAAAAAGATCCATCTTATTTTTTCGTTGAATATATTTTTTCTTGGTTGCTTGCTAATTAGTTGCCAAAGTCCTCAAAATGAGGATACTACTTCTCCTGATGCCGATGTGATCATTTACGGCGGTACTTCTGCTGCGGTGACTACGGCAGTTCAAGTGGCCAAAATGGGTAAATCTGTCTTGGTGATTTCGCCCGACAAACACCTGGGGGGATTAACCGCCTCTGGTTTAGGCTGGACAGACACCGGCAATAAAGCAGTGATCGGCGGCCTATCGAGAGCATTCTACCAGCGTGTCTATCAACATTACCAGAAGCCGGAAGCCTGGCGCTGGCAAAAACAAGAAGCATACGGCAACAAAGGACAGGGAACACCAGCGATCGACGGCGAAAACCGTACGATGTGGATCTTTGAACCTTACGTCGCAGAGCAGGTCTTCGAAGATTTTATCAATGATCACAATATCACGGTCGTCAGAGACGAATGGTTAGACCGCTCCAATGGTGTAGAAATGCAGGATGGTAAAATCATAGCGATCACCACTTTGAAGGGTAATACCTACCGCGGAAAAATATTTGTAGATGCTACCTACGAAGGAGACCTGATGGCTGCCGCCGGTGTCAGCTACCACGTTGGCCGAGAAGCTAATAGTGTTTACAACGAAGAATGGAATGGGGTGCAGGTAGGAGTATTGCACCACAGTCACCATTTCGGAGATATGAAAATCAGCCCTTACGTTGTACCTGATGATCCCGATTCAGGTGTTTTGGCGAGAATTTCTACTAAAAACCCCGGTACCAAAGGAGAAGGTGACGACAAAGTTCAGGCCTATTGTTTTCGAACCTGCCTGACTAAACACGAAGAAAACCGGCTCCCCTTTCCCAGACCAGAAGGTTATGACTCTACTCAATACGAACTGCTTCTCAGAGTCTACGATGCCGGCTGGAGGCAAACCTTTAACAAATTTGATCCGATCCCCAACCTCAAAACTGATGTAAACAATCACGGTCCGTTCAGCTTCGACAATATCGGAATGAACTACGACTATCCGGAAGCTTCTTACGAACGCAGGCAAGAGATCATCAAAGAGCACGAAACCTACCAGAAAGGACTACTCTACTTCATCGCCAATGACCCCCGGGTACCCGAAGATGTACAAAACGAAATGAAACAATGGGGCCTGGCGAAAGATGAATTTCTCGATAACGGGCATTGGCCCCACCAGATCTACGTCCGGGAAGCCAGAAGAATGATCGGTGATTTTGTTATGACCGAAAATGAAATACAAGGTAGCAGCCCGGTAAATGACCCCATCGGTATGGGTTCCTACACTATGGACTCACATAATACGCAACGATATATTACACCGGAGGGCCACGTGCAAAACGAAGGGGATATTGGCGTTAAACCCAAAACACCTTATCAAATTGCTTTGGGAACAATCCTTCCCAAAGAAGAAGAATGCTCAAATTTACTGGTACCGGTAGCTGTTTCCAGTTCGCACATTGCCTTTGGCTCCATTCGTATGGAACCCGTGTTTATGATCCTGGGGCAAAGCGCCGGAACAGTCGCTGCTATAGCACTGGAAGAGGGGGTTAACATTCATGACCTCCCTTACACCAAAATTAAAGACCAATTATTGCAGGATGGACAAGTGTTGAGCTCTCCGACTGTTGTTCAAGACTAGAGATCAAGAGATTTTACTACCTCTTGACCTGATTTACAACCACAAATTCCACCACGATTATGAAGCCAATCAATTATCCAAACTGCAACAGGAGAAAATTTCTTTCCTATTCCGCTAGCGGTGCGTTAAGCATTGACCATTTATTTTCCATTTCAAAATAACTATGGAATGAAACAGAGCAGAAGATCTTTTATTGAAAAAGGTACAAAATTAGCAGCCGCTTCAACCTTAGCAGCCGGTTTTCCACAAATACTAAGCGCTCGATCTGCTGGTTATGCTCCCAGCGATCAAATCAATTTAGGTTTAATTGGCTGCCGGGGCAGAGGGTTCAGAGTGCTGCAACAACACCTCAATCTGGGCGGCATTAATTGCGTAGCCCTTTGCGATGTCGACCAAAGCGTATTGGAAGAAAAAGCGGCCGCCATCGAAAAAGATTACCAACAAAAGCCGCAGTTGTATAAAGATTTTAGACGCTTACTGGAGCTAAAAGAGGTGGATGCCGTCATCATCGGTACTCCCGACCACTGGCATTGCCTGCAAACCATTTACGCTTGTGAGGCGGGAAAAGATGTGTACGTCGAAAAACCTATGGCCAATGCTATTGCCGAATGCCTGGCTATCGTCAAAGCTGCCAAAAGATATAACCGGATCGTCCAGGTCGGGCAACAACAAAGAAGCGGAAAAGTATGGAATGAGGTCATGGATTATATGAAATCAGGCAAATTGGGTCACATTCGCAAAACCAATATTTGGGCAAACTTCAATTACGGCCTGGGACCGTTGAAACGCCCCGATGCGCCTGCTCCCAAAGGTGTAGATTACGATATGTGGCTGGGCCCCGCCCCTGAACGGCCTTTCAACCCTTCCCGTTTCCACGGTGAATGGCGCCATTTCTGGGATTACGGCGGCGGGTTGATGACCGACTTTGGAGCGCACCTGATCGATATGGCACTCTGGGTTAAAGATATTACCACTCCTCCGTCCACCGTAATGGCCTATGGTTCCCACCTCGATCGGCCGGAATTGGCTAAAGAAACCTATGATACCATGTCGGTCATTTTCCCAATTGGCGATTACATCATTCAATGGGAATCTTCCGCCGGCAAACAGGTAGGTCCGTACGACAGGCTCTACGGTCTTGAGTTTTTAGGGGATAAAGGCACCCTGGTCGTAGATCGCAGCGGATGGGAGGTGATCCCCGAATGGGACGGCGAAAAGAAAGTACATAAAGTAGAAGCCTATAAATCCGAAAAATACAATGGCGGCCATGACTTGCATATCAAGGATTTTGTGAACAGCATCCGGGAAAATAAAGCGCCGGTTTGTCCGCCGGAAATTGGTTGCAATGTCGCCTTATACGCGCACATGGCCAACACTGCCGTCAGGACCAATACTTACAAATTGGAATGGAATGCTGAAAAAGAAAAATTCAATAATGCCAAAGCCGCCGATCGTTTGATAGCACCTGCATACCGTAAACCTTGGAAATTCCCTAAAATATAGAAAATGCCTGTTGAAATAACTGAAATATTTTATCCTCCGACCCGGCAAGACTGGCGCGATTGGCTCCAGCAATACCACGCCATAAAAACCGAGATCTGGTTACAACGATACCGCAAGGATAGTGGTAGGGCCTCCATTGCCTATGATGATCTGGTCGAAGAATGCCTTTGTTTCGGTTGGATTGACGGGGTGATCAAAAAGAATTGTCCGGAAGGAAACGTCCAGCGCATCACACCCCGGCGTAAAAAAAGCTTTCTTTCCGAACTCAACCGGCAGAGGATCTGGAAATTACAACACTTGGGGTTAATGACTCCTTCCGGATTAAAGGCGCTCGAAGGTAAGATCGGTTCTCCCGAGGATCCTTTTGAGTTCCCCGACTGGATAATGGACCAACTGAAAGCAGACCAGGAAGTTTGGGAGAATTTTCAAGGCTTCTCCTATTTTTACCAAAGGTTAAAGATCGGTTGGATCAAAGAATGCGGTCCCAGTAGAAAGGAAGAAGCCCAAAAACGGTTGAATTATCTCCTAAAAATGACTAAAAAGGGGAAAACTTACGGTACCAATCCTTTGGAAGGAATTTTGGAGTAAGGTCTCACTTAATTTTTGAACAATGACAAATCGGATAGTACAACTTGGATTAGTATTTACCATCTTTTCCTTTCTCAGCAATTGTACAAAAGAACCAGATCCTGACGCTCCTCCAAATATCATTTGGCTGGTGGCAGAGGATATTAGTCCGGCCCTTGGCTGCTACGGAGACCCATTAGCCATTACCCCAAATATTGATGCTTTAGCCGAAACGGGTATACGCTACGAAAAAGCCTACGCCACTGCTCCTATCTGTGCCCCTTCTCGTTCTTGCCTGGTTACCGGGCTTTACGCTACGTCTTTGGGTACCCAACATCTGCGTTGTGAAATTCCGTTCCCGGAAGAAGTACTTAAAACCTTACCGGAATATTTACAGCAGGCAGGATACTTTACCTCAAACCGTAATAAAACCGATTACAATTTTTCGCCGGAAGGACGCTGGGAACATTGGTCGGGTAGTTACGCTCCCTGGCGTAACCGCAAGGAAGGACAACCCTTTTTTAGTTTTATCAATGTCGGCCCTTCCCACGAAGGCAGTGTAAACCGGATCGAAAGATACAGAGAACACGTCGCTGATCTACCCGAAGATCAATTTACCGATCCCAATGAGGTATCCGTACCGCCTTATTATCCTGATACTGAATCGACGCGTGAAGTATGGGCGCATTACTACGACGTACTCAGAGTGCTGGACAGCAATGTGGGTATGATCATCGACTCTTTAGAAGCGGACGGATTGATGGAGGAAACCATCATCTTTTTCTTTGGCGATCATGGTTTCGGCATGCCAAGGTATAAGCGCTGGCTTTACAATACGGGCTTAAATGTTCCACTGATCATCCACCTCCCTGAAAAGTACCAACATCTTGCCGCAGACAAAAGGGGAAGTAACAATCAACAATTGGTCAGCTTTGTCGACTTTGCTCCTACGGTTTTAAATTTGGCAGGTGCCAATATTCCCGACTCGATGGAAGGCCGGCCATTTTTGGGCAATGATCGCCCCTCCCCCCGGAAGGAAGTATTTGCTGCCCGCGACCGGGCGGACGACATGTTCGAAATGTCCCGCGCCGTAGTGACCGACCAATATATCTACATCCGGCATTTTATGCCTCATCTGCCCTATATCCAATCGGGTTATATCTATTCTGATGTTAAAGAAGCATTCAAAGCACTACAGCAGGCCAGACAAGCCGGACTGACCAATGCCGAACAAGAAAAATTATGGAAGGCCAAACCCATCGAAGAACTTTATGATCTGCAAACCGATCCTAAAGAGTTGCAAAACCTGGCCCAAAGCGAAGCCCACACTGCCATCAAAACCCAACTGCGCAACAAAATGCACGAATGGATGATCACAACGCGAGACCTGGGGCTGCTTGCCGAAGCTGAATATATGATCCGGTCGCAAGGCAGTTCTCCTTATGAATATGCCAGGAATAGCGGCGATTTCGCCGTTGAAGATATGCTCAATGCAGCAGAAATGGTTGGCCAAGCCAGTGTAGATACTTTGTTATTAAAAACGCAGGATGAAGACAGCGGTGTCCGTTATTGGGCGGTTATGGGATTGCTTAATTTACCTGATTACACTCCGGCCATCCAATCGAGATTGGAAACGTTGTTAAATGATCCTTCGCCGAGTGTAGCCATCCTTGCTGCCGAAGCGATCGGCCGAAATGAAGCTTCAGATAAAGCCCTTTCCACGTTGGAAAAATGGGTACAAGATGACCGTCCCTGGGTCGCTTTACAAGCTGCCCGCAGTATACAACTGATTGGCGAGAATGGCAGGCCCTTAATACCCATAATGTACGAAGTACTGGAAAAAAACCTGGGAGAACCCGGCGCCCGATTGAAATACAAAGACTTCAATTATGCTGCTTTTACCAGTTGGGCTTTGGAATGGGCGTTAAAGGAATTGGGGGAGGATGTTCAGGTGAATTAGGAATGTTTCTGGGGGGATATTGTTTATAGCGTTTATAAGGTTTATTTGTTTTTATACAGGGTGGGCAGGTAGCGTCTAGCGTCTAGCGTCTACTCCAAAACTATTTCCCCTCTAAACGGTTTCTCTAACATGAAAATTTCCATTCTAGGTTGTGGTTGGCTGGGTTTTCCATTGGCTTTGCAGCTGGTAAAAGCCGGGTACGTTGTAAAAGGTGCCAGTCGTAATTCCGAAACGCTGAGTCGTTTGGAGCAAAAGGGAATTCAGCCTTACTACATAGACTTGCAACCAACGATCTCCGGACCCAAGGCAGATGACTTTTTCGATTGTAACTTACTCATTTTCACCGTTCCTCCGGGCCGGAGGCGGGCCGATGTGGGTACATTTTACCCTAAAGCCCTTCGATCCGCCATTGACAAAGCCCTGGAAAAAGGCTGCCAAAACTGCATATTCACCAGTACTACCGGTGTTTACGGTGACGCTACCGGCATAGTTGATGAAAACAGTCCATTACAAGCCGTCCGTCCCTCAAGTAAAGCAGTTATTACCGCAGAAAACCTATTACTTGAATCTAAAATTGGCAATAAAGTAATATTGAGATTGGCCGGGTTGGCAGGGCCTGACCGTCACCCGGGCAAATGGCCGGCCGGCAAAACCGGCCTGTCCAATGGGGATGCTCCCATAAACCTGGTACATCAAGTTGATGTCGTAAATGCCATTGTACAAGTTATTCGCCAAAATACCAGGAATGAAATTCTTAATCTTTGCGCAGCTCAGCATCCTTCAAAATCGGAATATTATCCCTGGGCTGCCCGGCAATTAGGGTTGGATCCGCCTCAGTACAACCTGGGAGGGGCGGATGGTAAAATAGTGGACTCCAGTAAAATCCGCAGAGAATTACAATTCGATTTCCAGTATGATGATCCGTATGACTTTTTGGATTAATGGTTGGGATAGAAACTTATTTATTTTGAAACATAGAGAACATGTAGTGCATAGAGATATTATGTCTTTCAAAAGTATTAGTTTGCTCCGCAAACGTTTGAGAGCATGGAGCCCAAAAAGAAAAAATTTCAATTTTTTCTTTTTAAACTCTATGTTCTCTATATCTCTATGGTTCGATAAAAATT
>CAZHNG010000108.1:0-13754 GCA_964533785.1 uncultured Saprospiraceae bacterium
TTGCAGGTTTTCAGCTACTATATCATTCATAAAATTCATAAATTTAAAGATCAAAAATTAAAAAAGACGCTAGACCCTAGAACCCGCCGCTTAAGGCTAAGGGCATTAATACAGAATGATTGATTGTGAGTGAGGTGAGTGTGAAATACTGCAAGTTACTATAGTCTAAACCATCAATTAACAAACCTGAGTTTGGCCTACTCAGTTTATCATTAAATTGTCAAACGGTAAGTAATAGCACTTGGTTCATAAATTACTTTTCTATTTGCGAATTAATTTCTTATCATACGACACAAATGGCCCGGAAAAGCGTTAAATGCACTTGAAACTCATAATTATGGCAAGTAATCACACCATCCAGAATGAACATTTAACCGTAGCCATCAAAGCCAAGGGAGCTGAATTAGCATCCATCAAAAGTAAAACTACAGGGATCGAGTATATTTGGCAAGCGGATCCTACTTTTTGGGGCAGGCACTCCCCTATCCTCTTTCCCATCATCGGCGAAGCTTCCGACGGTTATATTCTAATCGACGGTAAAAACTATGCTTTAAGCAGGCATGGATTTTTGAGAGAAATGGTTTTCGGGGTTGTTCACCAGGAAAGTGATCGCATCGTTTTTGCCACACAGGCAAATGAAAACACTCTTAAGATCTACCCTTACGCTTTTGAATTTCAAACTATTTATGAGCTGAAGGGATCACAGTTATCCGTAAGCTACCGCTTTGTTAATATTGATCAGGGTACGATCTATTTCTCAGTTGGCGGGCATCCGGCTTTTAATTGTCCGCTACTACCGGGTGAAAAGCGGTCCGATTATGCGCTCGTTTTCAACGAAAATGAAACAGCCTACACTCAACTGCTCAACGATAAGGGCCTGCGGAATGGCGAACGCAGATTAGTCCTCGCTAATGAGAATACCATCCAGATAACCGATGAGCTGTTCGATAACGATGCGCTTATCTTCCATAACCTGAGCTCCGATCGGGTGAGTTTGGTGAATACTAAAACGGAAAAAACTATTCTGAGCTTTGACTTCAAAGGATTTCCGTATTTGGGCATTTGGTCGAAGAACCGGCAATCTCCTTACGTTTGCATTGAACCGTGGTTTGGTATTGCCGATACCACTGGCCCTAAACAACCTTTCCAGGAAAAGGAAGGGGTACTCCCTTTGGAGGCCGGCGAGCAGTTTGAATGTACACATCGAATACAGATCCATTAAAGATGATAGAATTACTTATTCACTTGTAAATAATTAAAGTATCCATTTTTTTGCCGAAGGGTAAAAGTTTTTCCCGCCCATTCAAAGATTGTAGCTCGATCAGGAAACTAAACCCGGCAATATCCCCTCGTTGCCGGATCAAATGAGCAGCGGCGGCGGCCGTGCCGCCAGTTGCCAAAAGATCATCATGGATCAACACACTCCACCCCTGTTCTATCGCATCTTCGTGCATTTGCAGCGTAGCCGAACCGTATTCCAGATCATAACTTTGGGACAGCGTTCTGTAGGGGAGTTTTCCTTTCTTTCGAATGGGAATGAAAGGCACTTGCAAATGCTGCGCCACACTCATCCCCCAGAAAAACCCACGGGATTCAATACCGGCTATGGCATCTACCTGAGGAAATTGCTCGGCAATATGTAGCGTAATATTCCGACAAAGGCCAGGATAATGAAATACAGGCGTAATATCTTTAAACAAAACACCGGGCATTGGAAAATCCGGGATTTCACGTATCTTATCCCTCAATAATGCTGATAAGTCCATCGTAGTAGAAATATTTTATTTTTCTGCTTTTCGAGGCAGATTTTCCCTAAATTACTGATGTTTTTATCGGTTTTTTCTTTTTTAACAAACACAAAACTAAAAAATATGGAAGGCACTTTAGCCGAGATCAGACTTTTCGCCGGAAATTTTGCCCCCAGGAACTGGATGTTCTGCCAGGGGCAGATGATCAACGTTTCCCAAAACCCGGCTTTGTTTTCGTTATTGGGCACCACTTACGGCGGAGACGGGAGAACTACTTTTGCTTTGCCTAACCTGGAAGGAAAAGAGCCCCAGCAAGGCTTGCATTATATTATTTGCACGCAGGGGATATTTCCTGCGAGGGTGTAAAATAAAAGACCACTAAGAGAGGTTGTATCTAAAGTAAGCCTTACAGAACAATGGCTGAATTAATCGAGGCTGTATCAAAGTAAGTTACGAAAAACACGAACAAAATTTATCACCGCAAAGAGACGCGAAGAAAATTTGTTCCTTCGCGTCTCTTTGCCCGACTTAGTCGGGGTGAATTATTTAGCTATGTTTTTAATTTATTTATTTATGTGACAGCCCCAAATTATTTGGCCTTATCGCCTTTGTGTTGACTTATGAAACCGCCTCCTTCGAAGACCTTTTCCTTACAATGAAGTTTTACAAATTTCACTTTCAAAAAAGAAGTAAGCCTTACCAAACAATGCAAGCACTTTTTGAGTCTTATTGACAGCTAACGATTGAATTGATATGAGCGAACAGCTATCCAACAACCTAGAGGCAATAGGCATTTTCGTAGGTATCATCATTGCCACTATCATTATTGCCTATTTGTTTGATCGATTCTTCAAAAGAATGATCAGACATTCGACTTTAGTCTTGCGAAACGATCCCACGAGTTACCAATTTCTTCGTCATACCATCCGGTTCTTGATTTACATTCTGGGATTCAGCATGGCCATTTACGCGATGCCAAATTTAAGAGCAGTAGCTAATTCATTACTGGCCGGTGCCGGGATATTGGCCGTAGCGGTCGGTTTTGCCTCCCAACATGCCCTCAGTAATATTATCAGCGGCATTTTCATTGTTTTATTCCGTCCCTTTAGCGTCAACGACAGACTGAGGGTAAGAGAATATAATGGCGTGGTTGAAGATATCACTTTGAGACATACGGTGATCCGGGATTTTGAGAACCGCCGCATCCTTATTCCCAATTCGGTCATCAGCGACGAAGTGATCATCAATGCTGACCTGAACGATGGAAGGGTGATCAAGTGGGTCGAAATCGGCATCAGCTACGATAGCGACATCGATCAAGCTCGGGCAGTAATGCTGGAAGAAATAATGCCCCACCCTTTACGCATCGACGGACGTACGAAAGAACAGATCGAACAAGGTGCACCGGAAGTGATGATCCGGGTGTTGGGTTTAGGAGATTTTTCGGTCAATTTACGTGCTTACGTATGGGCTAAAGATCAGGCAGATGCCTTTGCCATGGGCTGCGACCTTTACGAAAGCATCAAGAAACGTTTTGATAAAGAAGGAATTGAGATCCCTTATCCGCACCGGACGTTGGTTACGAAGGAGGCGGGTAAAGTAAGGTAATTCAAAAACACTGCGGATAGCTTCTAATATAGAAAACTGTCTGGGGGATATGCGGCAACAATACCTTTCTGGAAAAGTGAGTGTCTTAATTCAAGCAATCCAATAATCTGTCTTAATTCGAGTTCAGGAATGCTCCTCCACCTCATCTTCCGAAGTAGCCTCGTGTACCTTCCGGTTGATATCATCCCCGTTTTTCGACAAAAACTCTTCGGCAAGATTGAGAAAGTTGACACTACCACGGCTGCCCGCATTGATCATCACGACCGGCATGTGCATATTCGGAGCTTCACCTATCTTGGAGTTACGATGGATAATGGTATCGAAAACCTTGTCTTTAAAAATTTCGCGTACTTCGCCGACGACCACGTTCGCCAATCGCAGGCGCTGATCGTACATCGACAATAAGATCCCTTCTATCTCTAATGCAGGGTTAAGCTGCTTCTTGACCAGGTTTATCGTATTTTGTAGCTTAGCCAATCCTTCTAAAGCAAAAAATTCACATTGTACTGGAATTAAAACGGAATCCGCTGCCGTAAGAGCATTTACTGTTATCAGTCCCAGAGAAGGCAGACAATCAATAAATACATAATCGTAGTATTTACTGATCTGAGTGGTGAGGTTTCGCATCACAAATTCCCGGTGGAAACGGCTAACCAATTCGAGTTCTGCCCCTACCAGGTCAATGTGCGAAGGCATAATGTGCAAGTTTGGCGTTTCCGTTTCGTAAATCGCTTCGGTCGGATCCAGGTCATTGATCAAACAATCGTAGATCGTACTATCGACATCATCGGACATTACGCCTACCCCCGATGAAGCATTCGCTTGCGGATCGGCATCGATCAACAACACTCGCTTTTCCAGAATAGCTAGACTCGCGGCCAGGTTAATGGCCGTCGTAGTTTTACCTACACCTCCTTTTTGATTAGCTATGGCAACAACTTTTCCCATATGGTCTCTTTTTGATTAGACTTTTGACGCTACCAGCCCACCTGGCGGTAAAGGCAGGCGGGGACGCTAGAAAACTAAACAGTAACTATTTGATAATCAGAAATATAAATAAGACGACTACCTTGAAGTGTCTTGTTTGATTGATTATCAAACACTTAAAATGTTATGTCAAAAGTTCAGTTTTTTAAAGGCAATCTCAAAGAAAATCAAAGAACACAAACAAATTTATTACCACAAAGAACGCAAGATCAGAAAGGAACGATGTTTCCTGGCGGTCCTTTGCCCGACTTAGTCGGGGTGAATTATTTGTTAGTATCTTTTGCTCTTACATAAGATACAGCCTCAACCTTCCGCTATTTAAAGCGGTACTATTTCTTTTTTTATATTTCTAAAGAATCACCTATCGGCAATAATATTAAATTTTTTCCGCTAAACGCTTTTTTTGCAGCTACGTGATCAATTTCTATATAGCCAAAAGTATCATAATGACAACCAATGATCCGATCACATTCCAGGAAATCAGAGGCTATTGCTGCCTCTTCGCATCCCATTGTAAAATTATCTCCAATCGGTAAGATAGCAAAATCTAATTCGGGACAAAGCATCGGAATTAATTTCATATCCATTGTCAAAGCGGTATCTCCAGCGTGGTAAAAACAGCCTTCGTCTCCCCAAATCACAAATCCTCCGGGATTGCCCGCATAACTACCGTCGGGCAATGAACTGGAATGAATAGCATTGACGTATTTTACCGTACCAAAATCCATGGTCACTTTTCCGCCTTGATTCAAGGGATGAGTAGTTATGCCTTTAGCGCCGTACCAGGAGGTAATTTCAAAATTCGAAATGATCGTCGCGCCGGTATTCATGGCAATAGTTTCCGCATCGGCCACGTGATCCGCATGTCCGTGCGTCAGTAAAATATAATCCGCCTGAATGGAATCGATATCTATGTCTTTGGCCAGTTGGTTAGGGGAAATGAAAGGATCGAACAACAGTTTTTTTCCGCCAAATTCCACCAGAAAAGACGAATGACCGTAGTATGTAACTTTCATAAAGACTATTTTGGTTTATGCCAATATAAAGGCTTTTCTACAAAAAATGATCAATTCAGCCACTTTTTGTGTTAATTTTGGCAATTAAGTTTTCAGCATCAGAACTAAGACGCCAGATATACTACTGCACCTGGCATTCAACAGTCCTGGCTAAAGAAGATAACTTATCCCTCACTTTTCAGCCACTTGCCGCAAACATTGCAATAAGTGTTCAAAATCAGCAGCAGTATTATAAACATGAGGTGAGATCCTGATCGCAGTCCCCCTAAATGAAACAAATATCTTTTTTTGCCGCAACGAATATTTCAAAGCTTCAATATCAACCTCTGCAGACAGACGAATACCAAACAGATGACCGCAGCGATGCTCTTCTTTTTCAACGGTAAATCCCAACTTTTTTACTTCCCTGGCGAAGGCTGCTGAAATCCTTTTACAGTAGGCCTGAATATTTTCGGCTCCCCAATCATTGACTTGCCGGATGGCTTCGGCTAACATGGGGGTTAAAATAAAATTGCTGCTTTCGCCTACCGAGTAGCGGGCTGCTTTGGATTTATATTCTACCTGGTAATTGACCAGCCCCGAAAATTTTTCACTCTCTAATCTATTGATCCAGTTGTCTTCCAGGGGCTTGCCCCCGTCGAAATAAGGGCCGTAATAAGCTACCCCCGTAGAATAAGGTCCCATCAACCATTTGTAACCGGCACAGATCAATGCATCGGGTTGAATTTCCTTTACGCTGAATGGAAGTGCGCCGACCGATTGCGTACCATCAACGATCAATAAAGCTCCGACTTCACGCGTTCGTGCACTGATGCGCACCAAATCAAAAAAAGTTCCATCTGCCCAGTGACAATGCCCAACGGCTACCAATGCCGTCTGCTCATCAATCGCTGCCAGAATATTCTCGTTCCACGACCTGGTCCGGTCTTTTTGCGGATCAGGCCCGACAGTCACAATTTGCGCACCGCAACTCTCGGCTGCCCTTTGCCAGGGATAATAATTGCTGGGGAATTGCTCTTCCACGACGATGATCTTTTGTCCTGCTTGCAATTTCAGATTGTGCGCCACAGTAGATAAGCCGTACGATGCGGAAGGAATGATCGCAATCCGTTCCCAATCCTCCAGATCGATCAACCGGGCAAAAGCCTCCTTTAAAGCTTGTACATCCGTGAAAAAGTCTTCCGGAAAAATTTGCTGAGGATTAGATTTCTTGGCGATCGCCTTATGACCAACCTCCTCTACCTTTCTCAACAAAGGAGACATGTAAGCACAGTTGAGATAAGTCACCTCGGGCGATAGGTTGAATAGTTCTTTTTGAGCATGCTGAATCATAAAGGCAAAGAAACAAAAAAAGTATTATCTGCTTCTTCCTGTTTTGTCATCATTAGAAGATAAAAGTCAGTCGTGATCGATAAACCTCCAGCATCTGGCATCTGGCATCTGGCATCTGGTATCTTATATCTGACGGTTTCCTCACCGTAAATTCACCGTCTGCCCCGTCATCACCCCCAGGTGATTGCGATGATGAATGCTCAGGTAGCAATCTGTCAGGTCAATTTTCCCAAAATACACGCCTTCTGTTCCGTCCAAATCCATCAACATGCCATTGCGTTTCACAAAACAGGCACGCTGAGCTACTACTTTGCGGTGGTCAGCAGAATGGCGTACTTGCACCAATACCCAGTCCACAGCGTCGGGCGGAACGGTCGTTACGCATTCATTGCCGTCATAATTCCATGGAGCCGCTTTGTAAGGGTGTTCCAGCGGCAATAGTCCATTATCATACAATGCCGTACTCATTTCTACTCCATCCCAGGGGCCCTGCAGATATATTTTTGCTTTGATGACCGACATTCTTCCGCCGAAAATATTCCCCGGTTCGTTGAATACCCAATAGAAAACATCTTCATCGGGATGGTTGGGGTTACTGCCGGTGGGACAAGGACTCTCTTCAACAAATACTTCAACGTCTTGCTGACTACTGTTGCGGTACCTCAAGCCGCCGGCATCAGTACCGAAATAACTACCCAACCGGCTGATGAACACCGGATCGGAATAACATTGGTCGTAAAGGATCTTTTTCCAATTGTGGTCTACAGCCACCCCTGTATTACCGGATTCAAATGAAAAATAGCCGCCGTGCGTACTGGGCTCTAAAGCGATCCAGGCTACTGATTCAGGGACGTGTTCCGTATTACTATCATTTCCTTCCTGTAATTTGACGCGAAACTGCTGCTGATTACTTTGGGCGTGATCAATACGAGTAACGACCCTGTCAGATTCATTAGTGCTCGCACATTGAGTGAGCACAATAGGATTGGAGATAAAAGGTTTACTGTAGGAAATAGTTTTCCAGGTATCGTCAACATCAGCATTACCCGCGATTAAAGTTGAACCGTCCAAAAGTTTGTGCACTCCTGACTCCACAACCACGTACGGAATCTCTTCAACGATATGAGTCTGATCCAAACAATCCCATTCTTCTACCCTGAGCTCAAAACTGGTACTGGTTACATTTCTCACCCGCACTGTTGATTCATTACTACCCGCATAAGGCAAACTACCTGCAATGACGACAGGATCGGTATAAGTGTTATTTAAATTCACCGTGATCCAATTGTGATCAGTGCTGACTTTGCCCTGTTCACCGACAATTTCCTGTTTGTCCGTACACCATGCAGTAACGATCTCTATTTCAGCGGCGGAGGTCCATTCATTTCCATTGACTTCACTTAGAGCCACTAATCTCACATATTTGGCATCCATGGGCTCAAAGCTGACTTCTTTCAAACTATTATCACTGGCCCAGGTACCGGCAGCGACGGGATCTCCCCAATTAGCGCCATCTTTACTGAGGTAGACTTCATAATCTTTAATGGTTCCGTTGAGGGTAGCATCTTGTCTGGGTAAGTATCGCAATTGCCCTACTTTGAAAACGCCATTCAAATTGATTTGAATCTCGTGCGGATGTAATGGATCCTGATCGACCCATTCGGTATGCCAGATGGTATTCGGGTCCCCGTCGAAAGCATTAGTAGCAAAACCACCGTTGGAAGTTTCTTCACTGTCCACAAATTTCAGATCGTAACGGCATTGTGGAAGCATTTGATAGACATAATCCACCGGATCGCATGCTATAGTTTCAAAAACCACCGGGTCACCGCTCAAGGGAATCAACTCGATTTGTTGTTCAAGTAAGTTATCCTCCACTAAAGCGGTTTGAGCCAATTGCCCATCAGCCGTTCCTCCACCGGCAATCGAGAGACAAAGCCCATTGTAGGCATTGATCAACCGGTAATAAGTGGCATCAACCGCATCGGCGTACCAAAATTGAGTTTGATCCCCATTCCATTCTTGCTGTACGATGTGCATGCCTTCCTGGGCCGACATATTTTCAACGGACAATAGTTTTTGGCTGTGTTGATTGATCAATACATACTTATCACCACCAACATTTTTGGCGTACCATTTTTGGTAGTCCAGATTGTCTTCCGTTTGTTGTTGAACATAGGCATTATGGTATTGGTAACCATTCTTGACCGTTAGCACCTTATCGCTGTGCCGGAAAGACAAATAGTACCAGCCTTCATTGATAGTGTTCGGGGCATTGTCCTCTAAATCATTGATCCAATCCGTCAATTTCTGGATATAATTTTCGTGGACAATACTTTTGGCCAGCGGAGGCATAGCATCATTAGCAACACTGTTGTCTCTTATCCACAATACAGAATTAGCAGGCATTCCCGGTTCGACGACGATGCCCCCGGACGGTGAAGAGGAACTAACCACTTCGGCATTAATGATTTTTTGATCGTGTAAGGCAGTCATACCTCTGGCATCAAAAACACCTACCACCCCGTTCGGCCGATGGCAATACGCACAATTGGCATCCAGGTAAGATCGAATACGGTATTCGGCGCTGGTACCGTCCGTATCCAGATCGGCATTTTGCGGGCATAAGTCCGGGTCTTCAATATCCCGGTCAAACATGCCCAGGTGATTCCAGGTTTCCAGTTGGTTGGCAATGATGCCGCTGGGATAGAGAAAATCTTTGTTCAATTGTCTGGTTTTCAAACCTAATCCATAACCAGCTACACTGTTGTGACAGTCCATACATTGCTGGCGGCTGGGAAATAACCAGGTCTGGGTATAAGTAGAATTGTCCAGCCGGGTAATTTCAATAGTTCTGGTTTCCGCATCACGTAATAAAAAAGCTTCGGTTTGAGCTTCATTCCAGCGGTAGGTTACACCGTAAGCGCTTCCTTTTCTATCAAAGATCAAAAACCGGGTTTCCAACTTGATGGTCTGATCGGGGAATTCTTCATCGGTTACTAGGTCAAAGTGCTTAACGACAACCGTACCGGGAGGAAAACGCCAGTTTTCTTCTTTATCGAATACGATTTGTTCGGCCGGTGTATTGTGCGTACCATCGTTAGGTAAAATGATCCAACGTTTTTTGAGTGCCCGGTCCGACCAGAACGGTGCATTTAAATCGTAAGGAATTAACTCATTTGCCGGCGTCAAGCTGGCCAGATCGGTAAATGCTCCCACTTCGGACAAAGTCTCAGGGGGGTCGGGCACCGTACCTCCCGAACGAACCAATTTATGGATCTTCCCGCCGTCTTGTCCGCTGCCGAACAGGTCCAGGATATAGATCGTTCCGTCGGAAGTAATCCCAAAGGAAGAGACGCCGTCTTTGCCTCCTTGACCTTCAAAAGGAACGTTCAATAGAAACTCTACGGTTGGTGCTCCACCCATGGGGTCTTTAGTCAGCGTCCAAACATTCTGGGTCTCGTGATCGGAAAAAATATACTTGCCGTCTAGCTCCGGATAATTTGAACCGCGGTAAACAAAACCGCCGATCACGCAACGGCCAATGGTACGACCATAATCGTGAATCGGAGGATTATCATAACCAATTAAGGGATTCGGTTTCGCTTTAGGACCGTTAATAGAGCCCTCTTTGTAAGGCCATTGCAAATTTGCTCCATTACCAGAGACCAGTACATTGTTTCGATCGATGACACTCACTTCTTCTCTGCTTCCTTGCCCGATATCGCCGATCCAGATTTCATCTTCTAACGGATCATAGGTCATCCGGTGCGGACTGCGCGTACCAATGGAAAAGAATTCTTCCAAATACATACCATTGGAGCCGGACCAAGGGTTATCATTGGGAATGTAATAATTTTGGGTATAGCTGTCGGGCCAGCCCGGATCACTGGGTTCTGCCTGATTAACAGGCTGCCTCTCAATGGGGTGGCTGACACTCCCACCCTGCATATCCACATCGATCCTGAGCACGCCTCCAAACAGCCATTTATCGATCATTTGAGTGGTGTTAAATTCATCGTTGGCACCGCCTTCATCACCGATAGCCAGGTACAGAAAACCATCCGGACCAAAGAACATGTCTCCGCCATTATGCCAATTGTGCCGGTCAAATTGCTGGATCAGGACATATTCGGGATCCGCAGGATCTACGTAGGGTTGATTGTTTTGATCGTACTGCAAGGTAAACCTTTCCAGGCGCATGTACCCTTCTTGGTTTTCGGATCCCGCATTCGGCGTATACCGGTACCACAAATAAAAGTAGCCATTATTGGCAAAGTCAGGATGTAGAGCGACCCCAAGCAATCCGCTGTCTCCGCCCAAAATGGTATAATCGGAAATATCCAGTACCAGTTCTTTCGTACTTGCGGCAGGATCGTTATCAAATACCCACACGAAACCAGGCTTACCGATCATCATTAATTGACCATTAGGTAATTCTGCCAGATCTAAAGGATCGACAAAGGTTAAATTGGGAAAAGCATTTTCAATGGTATAGGTTACGTCTCCTGCCATATTGGTAGGAGCTTCATCCGGAAAAATGCCATTGTAATAAGGGTCTACCGGAACCGGTGCCTCGATCCCCGGGCCAACAACCCTCGGCATATAGCCTAAAAACACAAGAAATACTAATATGATACCCGACCGATAGAGCATCGACGATTTGCTGTTCATAGTTCTTTGAAATAAAATGACGCTGAAAAATTCTTAAATCGGATTGGGTGTAAACAGAAGTCCTTAAAGTCAGACTTATTTTAAGCAAGAGGATAAAGGGGATGGAAATATAAGTCGCGCTTACTTAGTAAAAGTAATAAGTTTCTTGAAGGGAACCAACTAATACTCCCTTTCACTTCAAATAAAATTGAAAGGAAAACCGGTGTTGCCTGAAAAAACGATGCTGCTGCTCATTTTTCAAGAAGGGAATTAGTCCATAATCATATTGATACCCAAGGCTGGTTCGAGGATTCAGTCGATAAAAAACACCACCATGAAAAGTTAGTTGCAGAGCGTTAGGGGTCAATAAATCTTCAATTTGGGTTTGCGGAGAACTGGTATAATCGTCTTCGTTGTCCGGGAAGAAATTTTCGGCCAAAAGATAGTCAGCACTCAATCCGGTCCGAAACAACCATCGTGATTTCAATTGATAGCTGACGGTAACCGGAAGGGTGAGATAATGTATACCGTTCAATTCTTGAGATCTCAATAATGAATCGACCGCATTTCTCGATTGATTTTGGCTAAAACCTCCGGATGGCGTATCTAGATCCATGGAAGGCGAAGCACTTTCCTGAACGGTCATTTGCTCGCGTAAATTCACATTTTGGTATTTCCAGCCTATTCCCAAATCAATACGCCAATCGGCTTTTTGTCCAACCTTTAACCCTCGGTTCCAGGTAAAGGTCGCACCATCAACATGACCGGGATGACTCATTACAAGCCCCCCTTCCAAATAGTTCACCCCCTTGGAAGGTTTCACTTCCATGGCGATCAAACTATCATTACTACTTGTATAATCCAAAAGCAGATTTAAATCATTGGAAAGCAAAGGAAAATCTGCAGGATCACTTTGATCAGCTTGTACCGAGAGCAAAAGATCCGGATTAGGCAGAGAAAAGTAGTCTTCTTTTGAGGAAAAGGGTTTAAAATCTAAAGTACGGATGGGAGCAACAGCAATGGTTTTATCAAAAACAGTGCTCTTTTTAGTAATCGAAGTTTTTGGATAAAAAGCAGGTTGTAGAGGTCTGTTTGACTCAACAAAAGAAGAAGCCTCCTCCTCACAGTCTTCAGTATTGTCCTGGCTAGTCATACCATAAGCAGAACCTGGAAGAAGAGGCACTTCAACCGGGAAAACATTGGTCTCTTTATCGACAGTAAAATCAATTATATTCCAACCCAGGAAAAGTATCGCTAAAGCTCCGGTGACAAAGAACAACAAGAATAAAGGTCTGCGTTTGCGGTTGCGCACGGGCAATTCCTGATCGAGCAAAAGTTCCATCTTTTGCCAACCTTTATCTGCCAAGCTATCGTCCGTCCAGTTATCCTGCATTTTGCGCCGCGTTTAATTGTTTACGAATAAGTAGCTGCAACTTTTTCCGGGCTTCCGACAAGTGCCACTTTGAAGTACCGACACTAATATTAGTTTGTTCGGCTATTTCTGCATGGGAATAACCTTCAATAGCATATAAGCAAAACACTCTGCGCGTTGCATCGGGTAGAAGTTCCACTAAATCCAGTAGATCTTCGTAGTAAAGATTATGAAGCGCTTCTCCTTGCACCACACTGTCCCGGTCTTCCAGTTCTAAGAAATAGACGGGATTGTTCTTTCCGCGGAAATAATCCGAAATAGCGTGAAAGACCAATTTCCTGATCCAACCTTCGAGCGAGCCTTTACCTGCATACTTATCGATCTTCTTGAAAGCCCTCAAAAATCCATTGTTGATAATTTCAATTGCTACTTCCTGATCTTTTGTGTAACGCATACACATCCTCATCATAGCCGCAAAGTACTTGCGGTATAATAATTCCTGGGATTTGCGGTCGTTGCGTTTACATCCCTTTACCAAGTCTTGATCAGTGTATGCTACCATTTAAAATATGATGCCTGCTCTTATACTTAATCTTTTATAGAGAATACGGTAATCATCGAAATCATTATTCCAGGGGAATTCCCGGCGAAAAGCGATCCTTTGAAACCGGTAACCCAAATCTAAGGTATAAGCATTTTTCCCGCTATTACTATTGAAAATAACCCCCATACTGGTATGGACCAACCAGCCTCCTTCGTTCTCCGCCACTAAAAGATCTTCGTCTTTCAGTCCTATACTATATCCTGCTTGAATGTTATAGAATGGGCTTACTTGATGATCTGTAATTTGGCCTCTAATGTCAATAAATATTGGAATGGTTGATAATCGGTCATCCAGATTATAATTATCGTAGCCAACTCCCAACCCGAATGCCAACCAGCTTTTCCACTTATATCCAAACGTATTTTGAATTCCCATTCCGGTTTGCCGGTTACCCGCAAGAAAGCCTTCCAGAAAATAGAAATTGGTGCTGTTGT
>CAZHNG010000108.1:13764-13997 GCA_964533785.1 uncultured Saprospiraceae bacterium
AGAATTTGTTGGTCTGCAAACTAAAAACAGGTTTAACCTTCTCCCTTGGAGCCTCCTGAACGACTTTTTCAATCAATCGCCCCGCTATCGTGATCTTCACATCATTAGAAATTCTAAGCAACATCCGCTCTCCTATCTCATAAGAGAGGATTTCACCGCGGTAAATACTGCCATCAACTAAATAAACGACATCCATCCCCTTTTTGTCGCTTTTAAATCGCCGTTGTGCTTCT
>CAZHNG010000108.1:14007-14550 GCA_964533785.1 uncultured Saprospiraceae bacterium
TTCTGCATTACTCAATAAAATTGAAACCAGTAGAAGGAGTAAAAACATCCTTTTCATAGCTAAAAATTGATTTTCAAAACATTGCCCATTGCCCATTGCCCATTGCCCATTGTTTATTGCTCATTGCCCATTGCTCATTGCTCATTGCTCATTGTTCATTGCACACTAATAACACTCAACTGCTTCAAATCCGCAGGATCCGAATAATCGAACTGATAAAGACCATCCGCCCCAACTACAATGGCCACCTTATTAGGCAAAGTAATAACATCGAAAGTTCGAAAACCGGTAATGTGATCTGTTAAGTTTTCCTGGATCATTTCAATATTCGAAGCATCAAAGACCTTTAACCCTTGATCGTTTTCACAAATAAAGACGTGGTTATCGGCTACTGATAATCCATGAGGGTTGTGCATCGGATGGGTAGCTAACAATTCCGGACGCGTCAGATTAGAGACGTCCACCACATCCAACTGATTGGTAAAGTTCTCGCAAATGGTTCCGCCACGCAGGGTTACATAAGCAAGATTACCGGACACGAAA
>CAZHNG010000108.1:14560-18356 GCA_964533785.1 uncultured Saprospiraceae bacterium
GTCACAAGCCCTGGCGTGCTGGAATTTCGATAAGAATTGAGGGTTTTGCGGCGAGCTGTTATCAAAAATATACATCCCGTCATTGGCACCGATAAATAAATTTTCACCGTAGGGAAAGATCGTTTCTATACCCCAGCCAATACTGACTTCATTAATCAGTTCAGGTTTGAATAAATCGCCCAACCCAAAGACTTTCAAATCAAAATTACTAACGGCATAAAGATGGTTTTCTGTGATCGTAAACCGGGCTAAAGAACCACCGAGGCCAACACTTGCTGCATCCACCCGCCCCGTATTTGCCGATTCTTGAGCAAAATCTACGGTTTGTACGTTTACCGCCGCACGAAATCCACCGTCAAACCACCATACTGGCTGATCAAAATTTTGGTCAGAACAGTCTAATTCAACGGTGTTTTGAGTTTCCACAAAATGAGAAATATAGCCTAAATTAGGATCGAAGCCCTCCAATGGAAAAACTTCCTCGCAACGGTTGAGTAATTGAGCATCCGCCGGATTGGAAATATCAATAGATAACAGGTCCACATAACTATCGGCGTATAAGATATTTTCCTTTACAGCCATATCTACATTCCCGGGAATTTCAATAAACGCGACATTTTGAGGGTTCTCAGGGTCTTGGTTATCAATAACATGGATTCCTTCTCTTAATTCATTAACCAAAATATAATCCCGATAGAAATAAATTTTACCGGGATTATTCAGAACCCTGCCGGCACTGGTGACCAGATCCAATCTAAAATCTGCGGGCTGTACGTAAACCGCTTCCCAAATGTGGAAAGTACGAGTGAGATCACATTCGTCTTCCAGACAACTGCTTAGTGAGACTGATAAGATTGCCAATGTAAAAAAGTGATATATTTTTTTCATGATGAATTATCTTGTGGTATAAATTAGATTTTATGGCCCATTGACCGTTGAGAACCGATTCTGATTAACTAGACCGTAGTGGATGGAAATTTGGTTGGGTTTTAATAGGCAATTTTAGAGATTAACTATATTTTGGTCTCATTCCTAATTATGATACATAATTTATGAAAATTCACAGATTGAACATTTTATTATTGTTTTTATTGATCTGGTCGACGGGACTTTCTCAATTAACGATCAAGATCAATAACTTACCTGCAAATACTCCATTGGCGGATACGATCTATATTTCAGGTGCTTTTAATAATTGGAATGAAGCTGATCCTGATTTTGCCTTGATCGAGGGACGGGATGGAAAACTACAAATACAGTTAGAGCTTTCTGCCGTACCGGTATCTTTTAAATTCACGAGAGGGAGCTGGCAAGAAGTAGAAGGCAGTGCCACCGGGAATTACCGTTCTAATCATGCAATTCAATACCAGGGCGGGCAACAAACTACAGAAGTGGATATATTGAGCTGGGAAGACCTGTACACCACTAATAATTTCAGTACGGCAACCGAGAATGTAAAATTGCTGAAAGAGGATTTCTACATGCCTCAATTGAATAGAAATCGCCGCATTTGGGTTTATTTACCCCCCGGTTACGAAAGTTCAGACCGCCGATATCCTGTCATATATTTACACGATGGACAGAATACTTTCGATGCGGCACGCAGTTTTTCCGGTGAATGGAAAGTGGATGAATCATTAAACCGGTTTGCCGAAATGGAACAGATCGAAGCTATTGCCGTGGCCATTGAAAACGGGGGTAGCGAACGGATCAACGAACTCTCTCCTTGGATAAACGATCGTTACGGCGGAGGGTTAGGAGACGAATACACTGAATTTATTGTAGAAACGCTAAAGCCATTCATTGATGAGCGGTTTAGAACACAACCGGAAAGGGAGCAAACCATCATTGCGGGTTCTTCAATGGGCGGATTGGTTTCAATGTATGCTGCAATAGAGTATCAGGAAACATTTGGCAAGGCCATTATATTTTCTCCGGCTTTTTGGTTTGCCCCTGATATTTATGAATTCGTCAGTGAAACAGGTAAGGAAAAAAGAATGAAATTTTATTTATTAGCCGGCCAGCAAGAAGATAGCGGTTCCGTCGTCCGCGAGATCATTAAAATGAACGATACATTAGTAAGAGCTGGCTTTGGAGAGGGCGAGCTTTTCCTGCGTACCCATCCTGACGGTCAGCACAGCGAATGGTATTGGGCACGCGAATTTCCCGGTGCCTTACAGTGGCTGTTTTCAGAAAATTGAATCCAAGCTTCTGTAATCAGATTGTAAATCTTTAAACAAAACCCCTCGAAATTCCGTTTGATCTTTTTAGCTATTACTCACATTAGAAATATTTCCTTTTCTTTGTGTTTTCCACCATTAACCTCTCTAGATAGAAAAATCATACGTTTTAATCTTTTATAAATTTTTAGCATAATGACCACAGAGGCATTAAACAAGGAAATTAAAGAAACCTTGAAAAATTGGGGCGAGATCGTAAAAAAATATCAGAAACCTGATAACAAAAAAGCAGCCATCCAAATTCTTAATTCATTTTTACCGTTCATTGCACTTTGGACACTCATGTATTTCAGTTTAAACTGGTCTATTTTCATTACCATCGGGTTAGGGTTGATCAACGCTTTTTTCCTGGTGCGGATTTTTATTATTCAGCATGATTGTGGCCATCAATCCTTCTTAAAATCAAAAAAACTAAACAATATTATAGGGACCATTTGCAGCATGTTCAGTTTCATGCCCTACCGCTACTGGGCAAAAACACATAATTTCCATCACGGACATTCAGGCCAACTGGAAGTTGCTGATATTGGAGACATTCCCACCTTGACAGTAGAGGAATACCGCTCCAGGAACTGGTGGGGACGCTTTCGCTATCGCGTCTGGCGCATGCCGATCGTGACATTCATCATTGCTCCTCTATTTTATTTTATCATTTCCTGCCGTTTTCCCACCTTCGGGTTTAACAATTTTCGAAAAACCGCCCTCATGCAATTAAAAGATAATTTCTGGATTGCTCTGGCCTACGTTATTCTCGGCTTTCTCTTGGGATGGAAATATTTTCTGATCGTCCAATTCATTGTGCTCTTTGGATTTGGAATTATTGCGTTTTGGTTCTTCTACGTTCAACACCAACATGAATTTTCCTACAAACAATGGAAAGAAAATTGGGATTACGTGGTATCGGCCATCCGTGGAAGCACTTATTACAAACTACCAAGATTGTTTCAATGGCTCACCGGCAACATTGGCATTCATCATATCCATCACTTAAGCAGCAAAATACCGAATTACAACCTGGAAAAATGTATGAAGGAAAACCAGATCCTCTCTAAATACGTAACGAAAGTTACTTTCCGGGAAAGCTTGAAAATGATTTATAACAAATTATGGGATGAGGAAAGGCAAAAGATGATCTCCTTTACGGAATTCTATCAATTGGAAAGACAACGCGCTTAAGTAGGTGAGACGCCTGATTTGAGGCACTAGACTGTGTGTGATTAATTGTGAGGGTCCTGATGCTTGCGATCAGGACATTCATCGTCCTGATGCTTGCGATCAGGACATTTATCGTCCTGATGCTTGCGATCAGGACATTTATCGTCCTGACTGTAAACGTCAGGAGAGTGTGTAATAAGCATAACTTATAATTGTCCATCCACTTACTACTACTTAGTCACTTTAAAGAAAAATCTATGTCAACTGATTTTCAACTTGTACGGACTTGGTTATAGAGATTATTTGGTTATGCGGTTATGAAATTCAGGCAATTTTAAACTAATCAAATAACCACATAACCAATAGCTGACTTTACAATATTCAATACAATCAACTGATTC
>CAZHNG010000109.1:0-15416 GCA_964533785.1 uncultured Saprospiraceae bacterium
GTTGAAAATAATTCTCGAGTTGATCAAGAACCTATTCCCTTTACGTACGTGCAAACTGCCCCTAACCCAGAAAAACATCAAGGCCGGCAAATTTAAAGTTTGCCTGGAATACCACATCAAAAATTGTCTCGGACCATGTGAAGGATTAGAAGAGGAAGCCTCCTACAACGAAAAGATCGAACAAGTCAAGAATATACTCAGAGGAAATTTCGGAGCAGTGAAGCAACATTTCAAAAACGAAATGCAGCGTCACGCGGAGGATCTTGAATTTGAAAAGGCTCAACAGATCAAAGAGAAGTTGACAGCCTTTGAAAATTACCAAAGCAAATCAACCGTGGTCAGTACCAGTATCAAAGATATCGACGTATTCAGCATCGCTTCCGATGATAAAGAAGCCTACGTCAATTACCTAAAGGCGGTCAATGGCGCTATTATTCACACCCATACGCAGGAGATTGTCAAGAATTTAGATGATGATGAGACCGACATATTGGCATATACCATCCCCCTGTTAAGAGAAAAATTTAATAGTATAGCCCCGGAAATTGTTCTTGCCCGAAAAGTACCGGTCGGCGACCCTGATATCACGATCACTATTCCTAAAATAGGAGACAAAAAGAAGTTGCTGGATCTTTCTCAGAAGAACGTCAAGTATTACCTGATGCAAAAAAAGAAAGAGGCGGTTAATACTATTCGAAAGCAGACTTCTGCAGAGAGAATTTTACGAACCTTGCAGGAAGACCTCAATATGGACCAGATCCCTTTGCACATCGAATGTTTTGATAATTCCAACATCCAGGGGAGTAATCCGGTGGCAGCTTGTGTTGTTTTTAAAAATGCCAAACCCTCAAAAAAAGATTACCGCCACTTTAACATAAAGACGGTCGAAGGTCCCGATGACTTTGCATCAATGGAAGAGGTCGTTTTCCGGCGTTACCGGCGCCTCCTCGAAGAAGATGAACCTTTACCTCAGCTTGTTATTATCGACGGGGGAAAAGGGCAATTGAGTTCGGCCATGAAAAGCATCAAGAAACTCGACCTAGAAAATAAAATCACCGTCATTGGAATCGCCAAACGATTAGAAGAGATCTATTTTCCAGGTGATTCAGTACCCATTTACATCAATAAAAAGTCTGAATCCCTGAAGTTGATCCAACGGGCAAGAAATGAGGCACACCGTTTTGCGATCTCCTTTCACCGCGATCAACGGTCCCGAAAATTTATGAATACGGAATTAACAGCTATTCCTGGCATCGGGAACAAGACCGCTGAAAAACTACTTCGCCATTTCGGTTCGCTCAAAAAAATTCAAAATGCTCCCGCCGGAGAATTGATCGAGGTTACGGGAATGGCTGTAACCAAAAAATTATTAGATCATTTTGGCCGTACGTCGTAATTGAACGGGATACGCTGACTTACAAACGTTTGATGGTTTCACTCGTAGCAGCAATGGTCCCCAACGGCAAAGCAAAAACAAACCCCACCAGGGTGAAGAAAAGAAAAAGAAAAGCCGCCCCATTTCCGATAGCCAATCCCCGGTTTTGGCGGACAAACCTCACGCTTTCCCTGACATTGTAGTATCGCTCCAGGGCAAAGTCCATATTCCCAAAACCCGCATAAAATGCTTGAACTACAAAAATTAATACCGTCGTAAATGGTGTTAATACCGGGATCAACCCTAATAAAAACAACAACAACAAAGTAATCAATAACTCATAGATGATATTGCGAATCGCAATGGTGATCCCCCGCACCAGATCGCTCAAGAATTTACCTACGCTAAAAGCGGGGGACTCCTTTATTCCGGTAATCTTACGTTCCACTTTCTCTGACAACATGCTCATGAAAGGAGACGAAAGTGCCAATACTAAATGCTTGAACAAAATTAATCCAAGTATCACAATGATCAGGCCGCCAAAAACCCCGATGATCTTTTCAATCACCGTCTTGCCCCATTCAAAGGGATAGTATTGGATCAACCATGTCCCAATATTATCGTACGAATTCCAGGCACCCCCGATAATTAAACCTCCTAACAGCATTGATATCAGGGTCGGTGCGAAGAAATATCCCCATAAGTTGTATTTTACCGTCAATTGTAAAGCCTTGAAATAAGAAGTAACTCCATTAATGATTCCATTAATCATAATCCTGTGGCAATTTTTAAGTAGTAATATACTCGAAAGGGGCGATAAATGGAAGTTATTTCGAGAAGGACGCCGGCTTATTCTACCAATAACAGCGACACCGGCTGAATACAAAACTGAGCGTGTGTATTAACAACTAATTTGCATTAAACTTTATTAAGACTAGTATTATTAATACATTAGAATATCTAAACTTTTAGACTTTTGACGCTACCTGCTCACCCTGCCGGCCGCTGGCACAGCCACGTAGGGCCCGTCTGGGATGGTGGGCTGGCGGGGACAATAGACCTTGGGTTTTAGACCACAAACTTTTGATGATCAATGAATATCAATTTTTCGCACAAAATGAATATTCGTTAATTATCAATTAGTTAGAATTTTAAATCCAGCTTCTAAAGTCTAATAAAATTAAAGGGGCTTATTTAATGATAAAGATAAAAGTAATCGATCGTGAAGACAAAGAACACGAATTGGACGTTCCCACGGACATGAACCTGAATTTAATGGAAGTGTGTAAATCTTACGAATTGCCGGTACAAGGTACCTGCGGGGGAATGGCGATGTGTTCGACTTGTCACGTTTATGTATTATCAGAACATGAACTTCCCGAAATGAAGGAAGAGGAAGAAGATATTCTGGATCAGGCATTTTTCGTAGAAGATAACAGCCGGCTAGGCTGCCAGATCCCAATGGTAGATGATTACGATGGTTTAGAGGTCAAGCTGGCTCCGGAAGCAGAATAATTTTAAGACGGTATACGATTGAATCATTGGATGTAAATTTTTTAGGCATTATCAGCTATGAAGATAAGTGATTGGGTTTTATTGAACGACCATCATTGCGTAGTGGTAAATAAGCCGCCGGGGATCCCCGTTCAGGCTGATAAAAGCCTGGACGCTGCTCTAATTGATATAGTCAGTAGTTATTGTAAGACTAATTTGCACTTAATTCACAGGATAGACAGGCCCACCTCTGGCTTGGTGATCTTTGCAAAAAAAGAACAAGCCCTGATCCATCTTAACCATCAATTTAAGGAAAGGACAGTGCAAAAGACATATCTGGCCGCAGTACCCAAAGAAAATATTCCCGAGACGGGTGAACTCATTCACTATTTGATCAAAGATAGCAAACGAAGGAAAGCAATCGTACAAAAAGCAGAAACGGGAGGAAGTCAAAAAGCCGTTCTCCACTATCGAATTGTCGCCAGAAGCGATCGCTATCAATTACTCCAAATTTCATTATCAACTGGCAGATTTCACCAGATCAGAGCCCAATTGGCAGCCATCGGTTGTCCGGTCAAAGGAGATGTAAAATACGGCGCCCGCCGAAAGAACAAAGACCGATCTATTCATTTACACGCCTGGAAACTTTCTTTTGCTCATCCTTCCACCGAAGAATATACCGAAATTTCTGCTTCTCCACCCGATGATCCAGTCTGGAATACCCTTTTATCAATAAATCAATCCTGATGAAATTTCCGAAAGAAGTCTACCTTTCCGGCCTGATAATTTTTCCGGTCATTAAGATTTTGAGCCCACAATTGTAATTTTATGAAAGCGTAGGTGTCGGCAAGCCGGCTTGAACGGTTCAAAGCGTTCCTGACCTTTATATGCCGGTATAAATTCCTGCTTTCTTTATGAAAAAGATGAAGGTGAAACAAAGTCTGATTGGCATTGCTTTTGGTGAAGTAATGCCGCCCGGGAATACCATGTGGCCCTTTAAAGGTATAACCGATTTGTTCCATAGGTGCAATAACCCTATCAACAATAGTGACATCGTTAACGCCAACTGCAATATCGATAATCGGCTTAGCAGGCATATCCCAGATAGCGGTGCTGCCAATATGTTCTATAAGGGCTACATTTTCATTTCCCAGGACTTGTTTAAGGATGTCTGCTTCTGCCGCAAAAATATATGGCCAGCGTTCCGAATAAGGCGTGAGGTATATGGTCTCATCATTTAATCCGAGGAAAAAATTATCCGGAAAGAATTTCGGCAGGTGCTTTGCATTGAGATATGCATGATAGATACGGTGCAGGCGCAAAGCCTGGTGTGGAAGCAACCAACGAAATTGATACATTACACCGGCGTCTTCGCCACTTCCGGTCACAATATGATCCCATTGTTCAGGAAGCGTACTGGGCACTTCAAACAAAAAATAATGCCGTTGTGCAAGCTGTTTAGGTTCCTCTCTGATCCATTTTCCAATATAACGGGTTGGTTCCAGTCCTGCCAATCCTGATTCTTCCTCAATTTCTCTTACTACTGCTTCCAAAGGTGTTTCATTATTATCAATCCCTCCCCCAGGAATGTGAAAAGGGTTCTTTTCCCCCGCCCCTTTCAACTTAAATGCCAGCATTTGATAAACGCCACTTCTTTCCTGAATAATATACGCGTAAGCTCTCGAATTGACTGCCATACTGTTGTGTACTATACTTGCCTAGGAACCAAATATTCAAATATACCAGAATTTAGATTTATTAGCCAGCATATCCAGATATTTTACTTTTCGACCGATTTATTTATCGGCCAAGTACGCTTTGAGGTCAGGGTAAACGGCAGCATAATTTCGGACTTCCAAGCTATTCATTCTGAAGCCGTGAATATAAGGGACAATATAAGCATCAGGCGCACCTTTTCGCCTCACCTCATCTCTCAGGTTTTTAGCTTCCGCAAAACGATCAAATGCGCCAAGGGTATACCGGTAGTATTGACCATTGAAGCTTTTCTCTATCATTGGCCATTCGTATGCATCTAGTAACGCGCCTCCGTATGCTTTCTGCACCGATACAATTTGAACTTTATAACACAAAGGAGCATTCACGGGATGTACCATTCCCCGGGGTTGCAGGGACGGGTCTTGCAAAATATCAAGGTGCAGTCTTTTTTCTTTCCCATTGGGTATTGCTTTGATGAAGACATTTTTTCTGGGAATTCCTTCATTGAAAAACAAGATTCCGGTTTCCTCTCCCAATTGAATGGCATCAAATAATCCCTTTTCCGTATCTGTTTCTACGGTTAAAATAAGGCGGCTGTCGGGGTTGGTCTTTAGATGTGCCATTTTATTTTGAATGATGGAAAAATTCCCTTCATCAAAAACTTCGGTTTCCCAGGTGTAAGGTATTACGGATGACAAACCTAATGCCTCGGGCTTTTCGTGCTGCGCCGCTTCGCCCTCAGGAGCCAAAGCGATATTTTGGGCGGATGTTTGAAAGTTTTCTTCATCTCGCTGCTTTTGGGGAAGGGAAGACAATTCTTGCTCCTTGCCAGGAAACTGTTGACCAGATACTTTCACCGGGGCCTGAGCGGGAGGTTCCATTTCTGCTAAATATTTTTTAAAATAAGCGATATACAGATCTCTCTTTCCGTATCCGTCTCTCCTCGAAGAACAAAAGAAAGCCGTCGTTCCATCAGTATTCAACCGGAAATGTGTATCATCATTGGCAGAATTGATCGGCACCTTTAAGTTTTTAGGTTCCAACCAACGATCTAATTCCGGAATATAAGTAGACTTTAAAATGTCAAACCCGCCGATACTTTTGTAACTATTGTTAGAGCTGTAGTAAAGGGTACGCCCATCTAGTGCCAGGAAAGGCGTTATTTCATCGTAATTGGTATTAATATCGGGCCCTAAGTTGATGGGCTCTCCCCAGTAGTTGTTATGTACAGCAACCTTATACAAGTCATATCCGCCATAACCATCGAGGGTATTACTGGCGAAGAGCACCAGCGTATCATTGGCAAAAAACAGCATACCATCACCCGAATTCGCATTGATCGGACTGATAAAGGGAGCAGTGGTCACACTCCTTTGGTCTTCCTGTTTAAAAGTATCGACGAGAATTTGCCCTTCGTTCATTGTCCAGCCTTTGAATAACAGCAGGGTCTGTCCCTCAATCCCAAAATCTAATAAAACGTCGTTGGCTGCACTGTTGATCAAATAGCCCATACTTTGCACATTCTCCCAACGGCCCCCTGTCATTTCACTCAAATAGATATCGCTTAATTTTTCTCCTTTGATCTCGTCAATTTGCCCGGACTCGTTTCGCATTGCCCCCATATTTTCCGGCCTGACCGCGGAAAAATATAATTTATTCGAAAAATTTGGGCTCACTACCGGAGCAAATTCATCATAAACTGTGTTAACTTCGGGGCCTAAATTGTCCACTTCGGCCAATCCCGGTTTGTACAAATATTTCATCCCATTGGAACAATTCCGGATGGCATCAATGACCATTTGTCTTTTGGGGTCATTATCCTTTAAGTTTACCAGATAGTTTTTATACGAAAAAGCAGCAGCGTCAAACTTATTTTGGGCATGCAGGACCTTTCCACGAAACCACCAGCATTCCGGATAAACATTTTTTTCGTTCCCGATCAAACGATCCAGCAAGTCAAGAGAAGCATCTAATTGATTGGTTTGGTAGTAGCTAACGGCCAGCAAAAAATTAGATTCCGCGTCCTGCCGCAATAGCCTTTTTTCTCCGGATAGCACACTAATCACATCAGCGTACTTGCCGTTTTTAAATAGTGCCTGTGCCTGTGCTTTCTTTGAAGATTGGGCCATTCCTGAAATTGCAATACCGCAAATCAGGAACACCAGGATAAATAGTCGCTGCATAAAAGATGTTTTTGGAGATTATGAATAAGCAATACGCTTTACCTAACCTGCTTACAAGATACGTAAGTAAGATTAAAGATACCAGCTGTCAGATACCAGATGCCAGATCTCGCGGCTTATTTAATTAAAGGACAATTCCGGATCAAATTTTTCCAGATAATCTCCTACTCTTCGCAGAAATGATCCTCCGAGTATACCATCTACCACTCTATGGTCGTAAGACAGCGATAGAAACATCATGTGCCTTACGGCAATTAGATCTCCGTAGGGAGTTTCTACTACAGCGGGTTTTTTCTTAATGGCTCCCGTTGCCAGAATAGCTACTTGCGGTTGGTTGATGATCGGAGTTCCCATCAAATTGCCAAAAGTTCCAACATTCGTTATCGTGAAGGTACCATCCTGGATCTCTTCCGGCTTTAATTTATTTGTACGAGCGCGGCCTGCCAAGTCATTCACCGTTTTTGTCAACCCTACAAGACTCAGATGGTCGGCATTTTTAATAACGGGAACGATCAAATTGCCATTCGGTAAAGCCGTTGCCATACCGATATTGATATTTTTCTTCCGGATGATGTTTTTCCCGTCTACGGATATGTTGATCATTGGAAAATCACGAATCGCTTTGACCACTGCATCCACAAATATTGGCGTGTAAGTAATTTTTTCGCCGTGCTTTTGCTGGAATGCTCCCTTAATTTTGTTTCGCCAGTTAACAATATCTGTAACATCGACTTCAACAAAGGAAGTAACGTGTGGAGAGGTTTGCTTGGAAATCACCATATGGTCGGCAATTAACTTCCGCATGCGGTCCATTTCAATAATTTCAACATTATCGCCTGACTTGACCGTAGGTGCAAAAGTAGTTGCCGTACGAGTATTTGTCTTAATAGCAACAGGTTCCACTTTTTTATCAGACCGGGTTTTGAGGTAAGACAAGATGTCCTTTTTGGTCACTCTGCCGTGCTGTCCGGTACCGTTAATTTGCTCTAGTTCCTGGACACTTATATTTTCCTGTTTGGCGATATTTCTGACCAGGGGCGAATAGAACCTGGAAGAGCTTGAATAATCTTCAGCGGAAACGGCGGATTGCGCTTCGCTAGTGGTGGATAATACAGTTACTTCTTTTTCTCTTTCGGGAGCATATCCATTTTTCTCGGCAGCGGCTTTTCCGCTGTCCGGTTCATCTTCCGGTAATCCTTCCGGTACATCAGTAGCAATAATAGCTATCACTTCTCCTACTGCTACGGTTTCATCTTCCTGAAACTTTATTTCCTCGATCGTTCCGCTTACGGGTGAAGGTACTTCAGAGTCCACCTTATCCGTTGCTATTTCCAGTACAGTCTCGTCTTCTTCTACGCTTTCACCTTCTTTTTTTACCCAATTGAGAATAGTTGCTTCTACGATACTTTCTCCCATTTTGGGCATCATTAATTCAAATTTTGCCATATCGCTAATCGTTATTTTTTTGGTGTCTGGTTAAGGTAATATGAGGTTGTTTAAGGTTTTCTGCTGTTAGTGAGCGATGCTTTGCGCGCAAGTAAGCGAGGAAACTTTAAACAACCTCTATGAATAACGTCGATGATTTTCGCAAAAATACATATTTAGATCCGGCTTACAATGAACCGCTTCTATGGTTCGCATTTCTTTAAAAGGCTATCAGTTCGACGAAATTAAATCATTTTCAATACGAACTGTCGCACCATATTTAAGGCCATAACGGCAGTAAATTGTATATTGGTTAACCGGTTTTTACCGATCATAAACTTTCGTGAAACAATTCGATCTTCATTGCCGACGCCGACCCAAACCGTTCCCACCGGTTTTTCAGGCGTCCCTCCGTCGGGACCAGCTATCCCCGTAATTCCAACAGCAATATCCGTTTGAAGTTTATTCAAAGCTCCTGCTACCATTTCCCTTACCGTAGGCTCACTTACGGCGCCATATTGCTGCAGCGTCTCTTGACGGACATCTAGAAAGGCCATCTTGATTTCATTGGAATAGGCAACAATGCCTCCCTTGAAATAAGCCGATGATCCAGGTACAGCCGTAATTTTATGCGCCAGGTACCCCCCGGTACAACTTTCCGCCAACCCTAGTTGCAGATTGTGTGCTACTAAAATTTCTCCGATGTAGGCCTCCAGCGATTGCGAGTCGTATCCGTATATCAACTCGGGAATTAATTTTTTCAACTCCGCTAGTTTCGCATCCAAAACTTCATTAATATGCCGGATATCCTTGCCTCTGGCGGTTAATCTCAATTTCACTTGTCCCAGGTTAGGCAAGTATGCCAGCTTCAACTCTTTTGGCAATGCATCTTCAAAATCCTCGATCCTTTTAGCAATTCTCGATTCCCCCTCTCCTACCGTTAACACCGTACGGTGGGCGATCGGCTTACCTGGAAATGTACGCTTCAGCCTGGGAATAACCTGGTGCACCATCAGGTATTTCATTTCATAAGGTATCCCGGGCATCGATACAATTACTTTCCCCTTATGATCAAACCACATGCCCGGTGCCGTCCCCATTTTATTATACAATAGTTGAGCACTCGCCGGCATGTAACATTGCAGGCGGTGGGCCGGAGTAGTTTGACGGCCCCATTTTTCGAAAAGCTTTAAAATTCGATCGTAAGTTTCCTCACTAAAGACCATTGCATCACCCAAAAACTCGGCAATTGCTTTTTTCGTGATGTCATCCTTGGTAGGGCCCAAACCACCGGTCATTAAAATAACATCCGCTTCGTCGACCGCCAGTCTTAATGTTTGTTGGATATGCGCCCCTTCATCGCCGATAGAATATATTTTTTCAATAGAAGCTCCGATCAAGTTAAGTTCCTGTCCCATCCAGGCAGAATTCGTATCGACTGTTTGCCCGATCAGGATTTCGTCGCCAATTGTGATGATCTGTACGTTCATTCGATAAATTGTATTTGCTTGGTAACAAAAGACTCCTCCTTTCCATCCACTATCATGACCAGCCTGCCGTCCTCCTTTGCATCAATAATTTTTCCATAAAATTGTTCTCCGTTCTTTCGCTGATATTTCCCTTTTTGATCAAAAAGAAATAAATGACGACGATAATCCTGGTGTATTCTTGTTTGATCAATAGGCCGCTTGATCTTCAAGTATTGCTGCTCTACGGCCACACAAAGCGAAAAAAGCAATGATTCCAATTCAAAATCCACTCCCCTCTCGATGGCCAAAGAAGTCGCACGATCTATTGGTGATGGAAATTCCTTTTGGTTTACATTTAATCCGATTCCGACAATACATGAGTGAATAGCCTGCTTGGCAATAATATTTTCGATCAATATACCCGCTACTTTTTTTCCTTCGACGTAAATATCATTAGGCCATTTTATGGTAACTGTTTTTCCGGGTAGTAGCTCAGCCACTACTTTTTGTAAAGCAATAGAAACTATTTGTGTCAATAAAAACTGTTGCCCCGGCCGCAAAAATAGTGGCCGCAGAAAAATACTGAACGTTAAATTCTTACCCGGATCGCTATGCCAACTGCTTCCACGCTGCCCTCTTCCTTTACGCTGATCATCCGTACGCACGATCAAACCCTCGGTTAAATCCCCCTCTGCTATCAATGATTTCAAATAATCGTTAGTAGAATCCAGGAAGGGAAAATGGAGCAACTCTTGTCCGACAAAAATTGTGTTAAATTTGTACAAGCGGGAATTATTTTTATATCTTTAGTGTAGATAGAGTTGTAATTTTACAAAACTAATTAAATTCTAAATTTGAATACACAAGTAGCAATTTTTTCAAAAAATCTCACCCAGGAAGAAATTAACGATTTAATCATCGATGCTATTCAAGACATTAAAGGTAAGAACATTGTAAAATTAGATTTGCGCAAGCTGGACGATGCCCCTGCTGATTTTTTTATCATTTGCAGTGGAGATTCATCAACCCAGGTCAAAGGTATTGCAGATAATATCCACAAGCGCTTAAAGCAGGAAGCTAATACAAGGCCGCTACACGTCGAAGGTCAGAGAAATGCCCGTTGGATCTGTCTGGATTATTTCGATACAGTTGTTCACGTTTTCCATCACGAGGCCCGCGATTTCTATGAACTGGAGCAACTGTGGAGTGACGCCATGGTCACAGAATATGAAACCTTATAGTTATCTATCTTTTTTTGAAAATATTTCAATCATCTTCAAAACGAAATCCCTAGATTTTTGTTTGTAAAGTCAATATTCTGAAATCCTGACCTCAAGTCAGGATGTAGTGTATTTCTATTTATTGGAAATTATAGGTTATTATTGCGGAATAATTGACAAATACATTTTAATAATCCCCTGAAGAACCAAGAAAAAGGGAAGATTTGATGGATAAAGATAATAACAAGGAAAATAACAAACCAAACGGCTTCAAATTTAATTCAATATGGATTTATGCCATCATTGGAATAGTGCTTATTGCCTCTAACTTCTTTTTGATTTCAGAAGGAAGGCAAGACCCAATAAGTCTGCCGCGTCTGGGACAAATGCTGGCTGATCAGGATATTGAAAAGCTGGTCGTGATCAACAACGAAGTTGCACAGATCTATATCAAGCCGGAAAAGCTAGACGACAAAAAATACGAAGATGCAGCCCAAAGTAATTTGGGTGGTAATCGTTATCACTATCACCTTGAAGTGGGCTCTTATGATGTCTTTTTTAAATTTGTTGAAGAAAAACAGGAAGCAGCCAACATTCCTAAAGAAGAGTGGATCTATCCGGAAAATACCAGTAAACACAGCTGGTTGCCTATTTTATTGAACTGGTTTCTGCCGTTTGCAATTATTATTGCTATCTGGATCTTTATTATGCGCCGGGTAGGCGGTGGTGCAGGCGGCCCCGGAGCACAAATTTTCAATATAGGTAAATCAAAAGCTACCCTATTTGATCAAAACGCTAATGTCTCCGTTACTTTTGAAGATGTAGCTGGTCTTGACGAAGCGAAGGAAGAAGTAATGGAGGTCGTTGACTTTCTTAAAACCCCTAAGAAATATACGGCACTGGGCGGAAAGATCCCCAAAGGTGTTTTGTTGGTCGGCCCTCCCGGAACTGGTAAAACACTCCTGGCCAAAGCAGTAGCCGGGGAAGCAGGTGTTCCTTTTTTCTCTATATCCGGTTCTGATTTCGTTGAAATGTTCGTTGGGGTTGGTGCTTCCAGAGTGCGGGATCTCTTTAAACAGGCCCGGGAAAAAGCTCCTTGTATCGTATTTATCGATGAGATCGATGCGATCGGTCGCGCACGCGGTAGAGGCGGTTTCCAAGGAGGGAATGATGAAAGAGAAAATACCCTGAACCAACTTCTGGTAGAAATGGATGGATTCAGCACAGATAAAGGAGTTATCCTGATGGCGGCTACCAATCGGCCGGATGTACTGGATTCGGCCTTACTACGGCCTGGCCGTTTCGACCGTCAAATCTCTATTGACCGCCCCGATCTAAACGGTCGTGAGGCGATCTTCAACGTTCACCTCAAAAACATAAAGATCTCCGAAGAAGTAACCGGAAAGGTATTAGCGGAAATGACACCTGGGTTTGCCGGTGCTGATATTATGAATGTTTGTAATGAAGCAGCTCTCGTTGCCGCCCGCCGAAATAAAAAAGCTATTGATCTTGACGATTTCAATTATGCCCTCGACAGGGTGATCGGAGGCCTGGAAAAGAAAAATAAACTAATTTCGCCCGAAGAGAAAGAAATTATTGCCTACCACGAAGCGGGTCACACCATTTGTGGTTGGTATCTGAAATTTGCACATCCCTTGGTAAAAGTGACGATCGTGCCCCGCGGAGTTGCCGCTTTGGGCTACGCCCAATATCTTCCTAAAGACCAGTATTTGTACCGGACGGAGCAATTATTAGACGAAATGACAGCCATACTGGGGGGAAGAGCCGCCGAGGACCTGGTCTTCGGGAAAATATCCACCGGAGCGATTAACGATCTGGAGCGGGTAACCAGAATGGCTTATGCCATTGTTTCCATTTACGGCATGAACCCTAAAATCGGCCAAGTATCGTTTAGTGATCCTCAGGGAGAATATCAATTCAGAAAGCCCTACTCCGATGATACGGCCAATTTGATCGACCTGGAGGTCAGAAAGCTCGTTGATCAGCAATACCAACGCGCAAAAGAGCTGTTGCAGGAAAGGCGCAGTGAATTGGAAACCATCGCCCGGACACTACTGGATAAAGAAGTGTTGCTTAAGTCTGATGTCGAACAATTAATAGGAGGAAGACCTTTCGGGAAAGAATCCGGCCTTGACAATTTCGGGCAACCTACCGACACCTCGGTTGATCTAGCTCCCAGTGAAGATGAATAGTTAAAACTACTTAATTTCTGCCTGGAATCGTTTTTTGAGCAAAGGATAGCTAAAAACGGAAATTAAAATAATAACCACGCCCCAGTAGAAACTGGAAGATAATTCCTGGTTGTCCGATAGAATTAACCAAGCTAAGATAATACCATATACAGGTTCTAGATTAATGGTGAGGTTCGCAGCGAAAGCGGTCAGGTAATGAAGGGATTTTAATGCCAAAACGTATGCAAAAGTCGTACAAAGCAAAGATAAGATAAGCAAGTAAACCCAATCCATTGCAGTTGGAGGAAATAATTGGAGCTGTTGATCAGGAAGAAAATAATAAAAGGGGAAAAACAAGCTCAGAAAGATGCAAGCGCTTCCCAACTCCAGAAAGGTGATGGTCAACTCATCCGTCTCCCGGATGTTCTTCTTATTCAACACGGAAAACCAGGCCGCTACTAAAGAGGCAGTAAGCCCTACCACTACACCACTTACCATTTTTAAATCTAAGTCCGATACGATCAGGGCCATTCCCGGCACAATGACCAAGCCGAGGGCCAATTCAAATTTCTTTACCGGCGTTTTTAAGATCAACGGCTCGATCAAAGCAGTGAAGAAGGAGGCCGTCGCCATACAGACTAAAGCAATAGAAGCGTTAGCCAGTTTTATTGCACCGTAAAAACACAACCAATGAATACCCACAAGAATGCCAATAGTAATGAAAAGCCGGAGGGTTTTACGCGGCATTTCTTTGGCCAACCTTCTGAATTTCACAAAAAACACCAGGCTTAAGCTGGTGATCAATACCCGCCACCATACCATGGTCAATGCGGTAAGATTGATCAGATCCCCCAGGATGGCCGTAAAACCAAAAAGCAATACCGCCAAATGCAATTGTAGATATGCCTGCTTTTCCTTTGTCAGTATCATGTTATTTCAATTTCAGGATATGCCGCAAAGCAAAGAAAAATATACTTACTTTCCTTATCTTTGTACTGTTTTGAATGATGAATAAGATTTTTGAACCAACAATCAATAGATATGGCCATTGCTATCGGAGCAAAAGCTCCTGATTTCACTTTGATATCTTCAGAAAAAGAATCCGTAAAACTTTCTAACCACCAAGGAAAAAACGTCGTCCTATTATTTTTTCCATTAGCATTCACCAGTGTTTGTACAACGGAACTGTGCAATATGCGTGATGATATTGCAACTTACCAAAATCTCGAAGCTGATATTTTAGCAATCTCCGTTGATTCTCCTTTTACACTGGAAAAATTCAAATCCGAACAAAACCTTAACTTCCCGCTTTTATCTGATTTTAACAAAGAAGTTTCGAAAAGCTACGGCGCTCTTTACGACGAATTTGTCTTAAATATGAAAGGCGTCGCTAAACGCTCTGCTTTTGTCATTGACAAGGACGGGATCGTCCGCTATGCGGAAGTCCTTGAAAATGCTGGGGAACTACCTGATTTTTCAGCCATTAAAAAAACTTTAGAATCAATTCAATCGTGATGAGAATGATAGATTTTTGGAATAGTGTTCAGGAAGATGTTGAAGAGCTGGTTATTGAAGAAACACTGAAAGACACGAGTGAAGGTCATCCGGCTCATTTGATCGTTTACAACGACGACCATAATACGTTCGACTGGGTCATTGATTGCTTTATGGACATTTTAAGCCATACTTACGAGCAGTCAGAACAACTTGCTTATATTATTCACTTTAAGGGAAAAGCTACGGTTAAAACAGCTCCCTTCTCCGTCCTCAAACCACAAAAAGAAGCGCTTATTGATCGCGGATTGTCAGCGGTTATCGAAGGAGAGGATGATGAATAACGGTATTGCCAGATAAATACAGGATCAAAGGTTTTTACTTACCACGACTTAGTTGTGGTGATTGATGATTTCCCTGAGTTAGGTAAACAATACATCCAGCATCTGGACAGCCAGGGAAAAGAGTCTCGTCACTTCCTAGTTTATCAATATCTAGGGCAAACAGACAAATTTTGGATGCAGTATGGTTGGCGGCAGTACTTTATACTGACGTGCAATTATGGTGTCGTATAATTTCAGTCAGTATCATGCTCGGTATTAGAAAGGTAAGAACGCAGAATTACACTGATTTTAAGTAAATTTTTCAACTCTTCTTTTTTGCTGGGTAAATTCTTTGAAGCCTTAGATATGGTTAACTTGTCTTAGCAGATGGAAGGATTATAAGACGAAGCCGCGAGCGGATTCCGCTGTTGAAGACTGATTTATGTATGTACGGTATTCAAAATCTGGTAAATCTTAATAAAATTTGCCGCTTGTAGGCGTTTGATGATCCCGCCGAACAAGTCT
>CAZHNG010000109.1:15426-18345 GCA_964533785.1 uncultured Saprospiraceae bacterium
GGAACGTAAAATTTACGAACCGCCTCAGGAAGATTTGCAGATCCAAACCTTTCTTGCCAACCCGTTGAATCTGTAGTCTTAATTTAAAAAGCTGCTGCTGATGCCCGTTTTCCAATTAGATCCCAATAGTGTTGCTTTTCCACATCCTAGTTTTGCAAGAGAGGATGGTATTCTAGCGGTAGGTGGAGACCTTTCACCGGAGCGGTTACTGTTAGCTTACCAACACGGTATTTTTCCCTGGTATTCAGAAGGAGACCCCATCCTTTGGTGGTCGCCAGATCCCCGGTTCGTCTTATTTCCTGATGAACTAAAGGTCTCCAGAAGTATGCGTCCCTACTTCAATCAACAGAAATTTACCGTCAGCTACGACCAGCAATTCGCTACCGTAATGAAAAACTGCGCTTTAGCAGATAGAAGAGGGCAGTTCGGCACCTGGATTACCCAGGAAATGGTCAAGGCTTATTGCAATTTACACGATCTAGGCTATGCCCATTCCGTCGAAGTTTGGGAAGATCAACAACTAATTGGCGGGTTATACGGTATAAGCATTGGCAAAATATTTTTTGGTGAATCGATGTTTACTAAAGTGAGCAATGCGTCAAAGTTTGGATTCATCAGTCTGGTCAGAGCACTGCAACAATACGAGTTTGACTTGATCGATTGCCAACAGGAAACCAAACATTTAGAAAGTCTTGGTGCCCGGTCAATAACGAGAAAAAAATTTTTGCGTATTTTAGAAGAAAACACCGCCAAGCCCACCTTAAAAGGAAATTGGAACGATTTACTTAATACTGAAATATGATTGCTTCTAGGTATTTACTACTGTTTTTTTTCGCCTTTTCTGCCTTTTCTTTATCCGCCCAAGCCTACAAGGACGAGTCCTTTGGTGCTCCCGTCAACGGCAATATGAAGATCGTCGGTACTTTCGGAGAACTGCGCCCTAACCATTTCCACGCTGGAGCGGATATCAAAGGGCCGATCGGACAACCGGTCTTTTCCGTGGCGGATGGCTACGTCTCCCGGATAAAGGTCGAAAGTGCCGGCTACGGAAAAGCCTTGTACATCACCCACCCAAACGGTTATACCAGCGTATATGCACACCTGGATAAATTCGTGCCGGAGATTGAAGCCTTCGTCAAAAAGCGACAAGAACAGGAAAAAAAATTCGAGCTGAATATCTACCCCGGGAAGGGGCAATTTTCTTTCCAAAAGGGAGATCAGGTAGGAAAACTCGGTATGAAAGGCTATGCTTTTGGCCCGCATCTGCACTTTGAGATCAGGGAAACAGCGTCCGAAAAACCAGTCAACCCTTTTCTATTTGGGCTTGACTACACAGACAATGTAGAGCCTCGATTACATTTACTCAAAGTGTACGCTTTAAACCCTAAACACCAAACGCTTTTTACTCAATCCTTTAATCTGATCAATAGAGGTGACACTTATAAGGTCGGCGGAGACACGATCAGCGTTGGTGCCTGGCGGGTAGGACTAGGGATTAAGGCCTATGACCACATGACCGGCGTACCGAATTGGAATGGTTTCTACAGCCTTGAAATGTACGTGGATGAGGCTTTGAAATACAGTTTTAATTTTGACAAATATGCCTTCAATGAGACCCGGTACATTAACGCGCACCTGGATTACGAAGAGCAAACCACCCAAAAAAGCTACATCAACCGTTGTTACCGCTTACCTGGCAACCGGTTGTCCATTTATAATAAAAAGGAAGAGGACGGCGTCATAGCCCTGAGCAAGACCCAAGCTAAGAAAGTGCGTATCGTAGTGAAGGATATCCACGGCAATCAATCGCAGTCTGAATTCTGGCTTAAACGCAAAGAAGTGCAGCCTCCTAATTTTCCAGGTACTTATAACTACTTCTTGCCGCATACCGAGCGCAATGTCGTCAAAACAGCTACCTCGGAAATGTATTTTCCGCAAGGATGTTTTTACGAAGATGTTTACATGCGCTATAACATCACTGATAATGCGGCCGGCAATTGCTTCTCCGCTATGCACCACGTCCACGAGCCCACCGTTCCGGTACATAAGTACTACGACCTGGCCATCATGCCGGAAGCACTCCCTAAAAATTCGCTCGACAAGGCTTTCATCGCCTATTGCGATGAGAAAAACGAATATTCCAGCTACGGCGGCACCTGGAAAAACGGTAAGTTAAACGCTCAAGTCCGCAGTTTCGGTGATTTTTGCATTATGGTCGACGAGGTACCGCCAACCATCCGCCCCATTGCTTTTAAAAACGACATGCGCGGCTACAACAAAATGACCTTTAAGATCACCGATAACATTGAAGTGACGGGCCGCGCCCGGGACTTACGCTACGAAGCGGCCATCGATGGCCGCTGGATCTTAATGGAATACGACCTGAAAAACGATATGCTCATCCATCGCTTTGATGAAAAAACGGGGCCGGGAGAACACGAGCTGGTATTGAAAGTTTGGGATGATAGAGATAATGAAACAGTTTTCCAGAGGAGGTTTTTGCGGTGAGTTTTGATGGGTACAGCCCAATTTTGATGTATAATGACTGGAATGTAGTCCAGTCGAACTAAAATAGAATCACGCACTTCTTTAAGTATCCTCCTTTATTACAGATGCTTGTACTACATCCGATCGTTGTACATCAAAATCGGGCAGCACCCTGTTATACAATAACATAAGCATGATACCGTTTTAAATTTATATATAGCGTTAAGATTTACGCCATTCCAGATTCAGAATATTTTTAAGTCATAAAAAATTGTTGCAAACCGCTCACTAAATTCAATGTGACTTTAACTTAATTGGTTATTTTTAAATACGTCGCTAAGTATTATAAAAGTAATCTTATGCCTTCAAATCATACCGGCTTTGTTGCATGAATCGGATCTAAAAAAGAAAATGGGCTGAAAGTTGTAGATT
>CAZHNG010000110.1:0-18220 GCA_964533785.1 uncultured Saprospiraceae bacterium
AAAAGGCCCCTCCGAACAGAAAATAAAAAAAAAGGCCGTTTTCGGCCAGGCACTACATATTACGGGCGATGATGAACGCCAGGCTGATGCTGAGTTTAACATGAGAGCCCTTAATGAGATTGGCGAGATCGAGGATGTTTTACGGGATTTTTTGGAAGAACAGGTGGTTAAGATCCGAAAAAACCTTTCTGCTGAATACCCCGGTTTGCCGCAGGATATCGTCTGGCAGATCTTATCTCCACTCGCTACGCTGGAAGGCACCAAGGAACCCATGCTGGAAGATAGCTTATTTCAGCGCTTAGGACATATTCCTACCGCGGCCATCAAGGAGGGATTGATACAATTGGAAAAAGGCCGGATCTTAAGGTACGATGAGAATGAAAAGCGTTATGAAGTGGCACACGATAGCCTCGCTAAACGCATTGCCGAACGACGCAGTGATGACGAGATTGCTTTGCTGGAGATCCAACGCCTAATTACCAACCAATTGGCCCTTAAAGCAGAGGCACGGGAATTGTTCACCGAAAAACAGATGAATTTTATCGAGCCTTATTTGAATCAACTCCTTTTAGATGAAGAAGCCTCCGCATTAATCGAACAAAGCCAACAGGCTATTTTCGCCAAAAAAGAAGAGGAAAAAAGAGAGGCAGAAGAAGAAAAACAACGGCTTTTGGAACGACAGGCCTTACTGGAGAAAAACCAGCGAACGCAACGGATGTTCATTCGTTTTATGGGGGCCGCATTGATCGTTGCTATTGCTTTGGGCAGTTTTGCTTACTATAGTTACCGAAAAAGTATTACCTCCGAAGCAGGGCGCGTGGAAGCATTAGGTGAGAAAGAAAAAGCTGAACGACTCGCCGCTCTTGAAAGAGCCAGAGCCGATTCTCTAGCGGCGGTTGCCAGAGAAAAAGAAAGAGAAAAGTACAACCCGGAAATAAGAGCTATTACCCTCGATGAAGTAGAAGAAGCCCCTCTCTTATCAATTATAAAGCCAAGGGCAGAAGTTGATTCAATCTACTACATCGACGATGCCGGACGGCAAAACTATTTGTTCCGGCTCTGGCTTGATATGCCTAAAATACGGCAAAAAGAGATCAACAAGGTCACTTATTTTTTCAACCATCCTACCTTTTTCCCAAAGGATAAACCTTGGGGAGATCCTAAGTTTAACGGTAGCCGATATTACTCAGACATCCCGTCCAATTCCAATTTGCCGGATTTTGGGATTATTTACCAGGGTTTTACCTGCCTTGAAACCGTACAGGTTTGGATAGAACAAAAAAATACTGCTACGGTCGATACCCTTTATTTATCGATGTGTAAGGATTTGAGCGGAGGTTTGATTGATTAATACTATAATCTTATAACTGGACCAACAATTCCGGCCGGTACTCAAAGTGCATAGAATCATAGTGGTACCATTTCCCTCCCCAAATGAACCCGTTTTTTTCGAATACCGCTACGATTTCATACGGAATGCTATTTTGGTAAGGAATGGAATCCGATTCCTGAGGATTTTTCGTCGCCCATCGCCAATAATTGGCATACTTGACGTTGATGTCGATGGTCATCCCAAAACTGTGGCCGCTGAGTCGTTCCGTTCCGGCAATTTTTCGCCAGTTGAACGTTCCTCCGATATTTTGCAAATACTTGTGCAAATGCGGCTTCTGGTCTAACTCTTCCGATATCTTTTGCAACTGCTGAGCTACGCCATTGATCTTGGTAACCAATAATTTCTGCTTTAGCGTTGATGGTAACCAGATGATCTCCACTAAATTTTGGCGTACTTCTTCCCGCGTTTCTCCGTACATTTTCTTAAAAAACGGCTCATAGCGAATCCGGCCCGGATCTTGATTATGAGCAGGTGGTCGCTCCAACTCTCCCAATGGATATTCAAAGGCAAAATGATCCTGCAGATCGGGATAGTTCAACAATGAATCAAATGACTTGGCAGTGTTATGATCATCGTACAGCATTTTAGTTTGATCCCACCAAACGATGGAGTCGGCAGTGCCTCCGACGATGAAATCGGGGTACGCCCGCATTAGTTTTTGGACACCCACTGGAATTTCTTTCTTTGGAGATGGTTCTTTGTCTAAAGGTGCTTTTTGCCCTGACTCTTTTTGTTGGAGGAAGCCGGAATCACAGCTTCCTAGCAAGATGATTAAGCAAAGAGATAAAAATGACTGGCATAAATTCATGTTCTTTACATTATTGGACTAACGTTCTGGACTATTACTCCCGCACCCAAATCAACAAAGCACTCCCCTCCATCTGGATATCCATTTGCTGCCCACCTTTTAATTCCATGAGATTGCGATCGTCTTTCACGCCGTCCACATGGTTCACCTCTTTTGTATTGGCAACTAATTTCCAATTACCTTTGGGAATACTGACCCGTTCGAAAATCCGGCTTTGCGGACCTGCATTGAGCAGTACCATGACCTTATTATCTACAATATAGCCCAGCATACTTTCTTCCGTAGGCGTGATCCACTGGTAATAATCATCCCCAACTGCTTCACTTACCCGAAATACTTTCCCGTACTCAGATAACCGAAAAGCATTCATCCCCTTCCAAAAAGCATACATGTTGGCGTAGTCATTCGTGTTATTGCCCGTCGGTCTTTGCCCTACCGTTTCCCAAAGGAACTGGTTGGCAGTTCGGTGGTTATAAGTATCGCGATAACCGTGCATGTATACTTTGTAACCCGCTTTGGTTTCCTTGACCACTTCTTTTAACGGGGCAGAAGCCTTACTGCGCATGATCTCCGAACCTCCGTGCGTAACAATGGGGCCTAGCGTGGTATACAATAAAGTGACCGCAATTTTGTATTCATCCTGATCTACTGCCAACCGGCCATCGAAATTATTGGTACCAAATTGATCCGCTAGCGCAAAATTATCGTGGATATCGAGGTAGCTGATACCACTGAGCGGTGTTTTATCATCCGGAAATTTATTAGCCAACCCTTTCATGACTTTATCCCGGTCGCTGTATTTTCCTCCGGGCCAACCACGGTCCAATTGTTGATCCTTGAGTTCAAATACCGGACCTTTATAGGCATTTCGGCTATCGTCCTGGAAAAAGGTGATAGGGGAATCTTCCTTGTACCAATCCCAGTCGGGGTTATCTTCATAATTGGGATCGTTGGAACCGATCCAGGCTTCGCCGTAGACGATTTTATCCTCTCCTATGGCCTGTCTCAAAGCTATTAATGTTTGCTCATCTATCTGGCCGGCCAGATCGATCCTAAAGCCATCGATCCCAAACTCGTCGATATAGTATTTGCATTGATCTATCAACCAGCGCTGAACCATCGGCCGGTTTTCGGTTTTCACCTCATTGCCGTAGGCGCCGAGATGCTCTAAGTCTTTTGTGCGGTAATAGTATTGTTTGTCCAGGGCATTGAAGTTGAAAAACCAGAAATTACCATCCATATTCTCGCCGGTGTGATTAGGTACAATATCGATGATAACGGCAATATCTTTGTCGTGAAATGCTTGCACCAGATCCCTGAGTTCCTCCCTTTCTGCTCCTGGCTCCTTATCTTTCGTCCGGTATCTCGATTCTACGGCCATGGCAAAGGTGGTACGGTAACCCCATTGGTAATTTTCTTCACTAACGCCCTGGCTGATCATGTATGGATCATCCTGAAAGGAGGCTTTCCAATCGTCTGTTGGGAAATGCACGTATTCCTGCACGGGCATCAAGTGCACAACATTGATCCCCAGGTCCAGCAGGTAATCAAAGCCGATCTTTTCGCCCCTGCTGTTTTTCAAGCCAGGCGTGATCATAGCTTTAAAGGTTCCTTTCAGATTATCGGTAACGGGAAGCCGGTCGGTAAAGTCTTGTACGTGTACTTCATAGGCGATAACGTCTTCCATTTTGGGGATGCCATTTTTCAACGGAGTTGCCGGTTGGGTTTTTCGCCAAATGCGGCATTTGCCCCAGGTATCATCACTTACACGGGCGTAAGGGTCCTTGATATGTACGGGGTTGGTGCTGTAAAAATGGTTTCCGGGCTCATCCGGGCCGTGAACGGTAAAATCGTAATAGGTACCGTGCAGATCTTCGGGAATGAAGATCTCCCAGACCCCTTCCTCGTCCTGGTACATATCCAGGGTTTGAAATGCCGTTTCGTCTTCTTTATCTTTATATAAATACAGTTTCACCAGGTTAGCCCGTGGAGCGAAAATTCGGATCGTTGTAGACTGCCCGTCAATATTGGCTCCGAGTGCTTTATTGGAGTAAGTTTCTCTAAACCAGCCATCAAAAGAGCAGTGTGCCTTCAGGTTTGATGCGGGGATTTCCAGGAAATATACTCGCTTTTTATCCAAGGGCTGGACAGGAATGATCAAGGTTGTCGCAGATTCATTGGGCAGGACTGCCGCCACTTCAATTTCATAACCATTGGCATCCGTTATTTTGTACGCAGAAGGTTGTAAGGGGCGTTCTCCATTAACTACAGCCCAGATGAGCTTTTCGCCCCTTAATTCAGCAGTCAGGCCTACGGCATTTTCCTGCTGCATAAAAACGAGGTCTCCTCCTTTCTCGTTTTTTGCGGCAGCCGGCGGTGCCTGCCATTCCCCCTCGTCAATCCGGAATTTGAATTTGGTATTGGGTTTAACAAGGCTGAAATCAGTATTATCAACGGTCAGGAGCCACTGTTCTCCCGTTTTTTTCAACATCCACTCTGTTTTACTTAGGTCTTGATCCCAATCCCTGAATTCTCCGGTGACGAATACTTTTTGCGGAATGACGTCATATAGGCCTTCATCAAGAATAAAAGTGAGTTGATCTCCAAATACCGCGTACCCTTGCAATTTTTGCTCATCAGTAAAGGATTGGCAAAGTAACCTGGAGACCGTTAGCCCAATGAATAGGATGAATAGTATAAATCTGGACATTGACATTTTTATATTACTGCTTTTAAAAATATACGTTGAGTCAGCTAATAAATTTGGTAGCAATTATCCTGCCCACCCTTCCCGGTCCAGGCTACGAAAATGAATAGCCTCTGCAATATGTTCGTGATTGATATTTTCATCGCCGGCCAAATCAGCAGCTGTTCTTGCAACTTTCAGGATACGGTCGTAAGCACGAGCTGAAAGTTGTAGCTTTTCCATCGCTTTTTTGATCAGGTTCTGGCCTACTGCACTGATCTGGCAGATTTCACGTACCATACGGCTAGGCATCTGCGCATTGCAATAGATGTTTGGTAATGACTCAAACCTTTTGCTTTGTATTTCCCGGGCCAGGGTAACGCGTTCTGCAATGGACCGACTGTCTTCACTGGAACGGCCCCGATTCGCCAGTTCGTCAAAAGAAACGGGAGTCACCTCAACGTGCAAGTCGATCCTGTCCAGTAAAGGACCGGAAATCTTGTTGAGATAACGCTTAATGACACCGGGATTGCAGACACAATCCTTTTCCGGATGGTTATAGTAGCCACAGGGGCAAGGGTTCATGGATGCGATCAGCATAAAGCTGGCAGGATAATCCACCGTTATTTTGGCACGGGAGATCGTTACCTTGCGTTCTTCCATCGGTTGACGCAGTACTTCCAGAACGGTACGTTTAAACTCCGGCAGTTCATCCAAAAACAATACGCCGTTGTGGGCCAGTGAAATCTCTCCCGGCAAAGGATTAGAACCGCCTCCCACCAAAGCTACATCACTAATGGTATGGTGAGGCGACCGAAAGGGCCGCACAGCGACCAGCGCACTTTCAGGCGGTAATACTCCGGAAACCGAATGGATCTTGGTCGTTTCCAATGCTTCGTGCAAATTCAATGGCGGCAAGATGGTCGGCAAACGCCTTGCCAGCATCGTTTTTCCGGCTCCGGGCGGACCAATGAGAATAACATTGTGGCCGCCGGCAGCTGCTATTTCCAGGGCCCGCTTGATATTTTCCTGACCTTTAACATCAGAGAAATCCACTTCATAGTTGTGGATGGACTCAAAAAATTCATCCCGTGTATAGACTACCGTCGGCTCAATCGTGGGCTGACCGTTAACGATGTCAACGGCTTCCTTCAAATTGGTTATGCCGTAAACATCGAGGTCGTTAACGATCGCAGCTTCTCTGGCATTTACTTTGGGTAGGATTAACCCTTTGTATCCCGCTTTACGCGCTTGTATGGCAATCGGCAAAGCTCCTTTGATCGGCCGTAAACCACCGTCCAAAGATAGTTCTCCCATGATCACGTACTGATCAATAAGCGGTCCTTCAATTTGCTTAGTAGCGGCCAGGTACCCTACGGCCAAAGGCAGATCATAAGCTGATCCTTCTTTCCGGATATCAGCCGGCGCCAGGTTCATAACGGTTTTCAGCCGCAGCATCCGGTATCCCACATTTTTAATCGCCGCCTCAAGGCGCTGGAATCCTTCTTTGACGGCACTATCCGGCAATCCAACCAGAAAATAAAATTGCTTGCCCGGCATTACATTACCGCCAATATTTACTTCTACGGTAATGGTTTGTGCATCAACGCCTTGTACAGCGCTGGCATAAGTCTTTACTAGCATTTAGAATAAGTTTGCGGGGCTAGGGTTAAAAAAGATACAAGTGCCTCGGGAACTAAATGCCAGATGGAAGATGCCAGATTGTGTTAGGGAAAGGGTTACGTGTAAAAGTGTGGTCTTAAAGTAGTCGTATTCCACAAATAACACTCTTTATCCCTTAGTCCATAGCGTCTGGATTCTGGCATCTATCCTCTGGCATCTTTACTATGGTTGCGTCTTAGCCTTTTCCACTTCAGCGTTTTTAACATGTTTATCCAGCCAGGTGTCCATTTCCCAAAGCATGTGGAGGATAGACTCCCGTCCCCGGTAGCCATGACTTTCATTGGGTAACATCACCAACCGGGTAGTTGCACCATGTCCTTTCAGCGCGGCGTAAAACCGCTGGCTTTGCATAGGGAAGGTTCCCGAATTATTATCGGCCTCCCCGTGAATTAAAAGTAAGGGTGACTTAATCTTGTCGGCGTGCATAAACGGGGACATCTTAAAGTAAATATCTGGAGCTTCCCAAAAAGTACGCTCTTCTCTTTGAAAACCGAAAGGAGTAAGTGTACGATTGTAGGCACCGCTACGAGCAACACCGGCAGCAAAAAAGTCCGTATGTACCAATAGATTAGCAGTCATAAAAGCTCCGTAGGAATGCCCTCCCACTCCAATCCGGTTTCTATCCGTAACGCCCAGGCCTACCAACTTATCAATGGCAGCTTTGGCTCCTGCCCGCAGTTGTTCTACAAACGTTTCGTTGGGCTCTACCTCACCTTCGCCGATGATGGGCATAGCAAAATTATCGAAAACGGCGTACCCTTGAGTTACCCAGAATATCGGTGACCCGTAATATAAGCGAACAAACTGATGGGGAGAACCACTGACCTGCCCGGCAGCTTTGGCACTTTTGTATTCTCTTGGGTATGCCCACATCAAGGTAGGGAGCGGACCATCTTTTTCTTTATCATAACCGGCTGGGAGATAGAGGGTGCCGGTAAGTGCTACCGAGTCATTCCGGTAATAACGCACTAGCTCTTTAGTTACGCCCTCCAACGCTTTATAAGGATTTTCAAAAGCAGTGATCTGAGTCAGCTTATCCTGTTTCACATCCCGAATAAAATAATTGGGGGGCATCTTTTTTGATTCTCTGCGGGTTAAAAGCACCTGCTCCTCTTTATCGAGAATAGCTACGGGATACTCGTAATAAGCCCCTTCTGCTCTCCATAACCTTTTGGTCGTTCTACTTTTCAAATCGTATTCATCTACAAAAGGGCGATTGCCTTCCGGTGAAGCGCCCGCGCCGATCAACAATAAAGTTTGTCCTTCTTCTTTAGTTAAAAGAACACTTCGTCCGAACGCATTTCGTGCTGTCTGAAAACTACCGGGATCGTTATAGCGATCTTCCGAAGACCGGTCGAATAATACTTCTTTCGAATCAGTAGGGTTTTTGGGATTCCACTTGCTGGTAATGTACTGGCGGGTACTCCACCAATATTCGTAGGCAATGGCCAGATCATCCGTCCCCCAGTCAATGCCAGAATATCTCAACTTAAAATCTATGGCAGGCTCTGCCTCCCCTTCAAACGGAGCTGACAAATAATACAAGCGATCTCTGACGGCTACTTCTTTACTGGGATCACCGTCATCTTGTGCTTCTACCCAGTACAAAGTCGCGGGCACATCAGCCCGCCAGGAAAATCTCCTTGGACCTTGACGGACCGCACCAAAGCCTTTGGGAATGTTTTCCGCCAGCGGAATTTTTGCGATCGTTTTGACCAGCTTCCCATCCAGATCATAAATACGAACGGTAAATGGGAAGCGGTAATAGGGCACCAGATAAGAATAAGGTTTATCCAATTGCGCAACCATGATATAGGCACCGTTGGGAGAAGGGCTGATTTGATTAAATATTCCCGGTTCCAGGTACGGCTGATGTTCTTCGGTCTCAATATCAAAAATAAATAACTGCGCTTTGGTATAGTAATCAAATAGTTTTTGATCATAAGGGCTCTTCAGCAGGTCCTGGTAGGTACGTACGGCCGCGGTTACGCCATTATTTTCCTGAATAACGGGACCTTTGGCGATTTCCGGTTCTTCGGGAACAGCAGTCCGTTCTTCCGGAATAGCTTTATAAAGGATTTTCTGGTTGGAGATCCATTCGTAAGGTATACCGCCGATGGCATCGTTGATCATTGGGCCGGTAAGCCGTTGGGCGGTAGCCTCCTCTACTTCAACCAACCACAATTCTAATCCGTCTGATACGGTATTGGTGAAGGCCATCATTGATCCGTCCGGAGACCAGCTTACATTTTCAATGCGTAATTTTTCCGGCAGATTTTTTATCGCCAGATCGCGTTTGTCTTCGAGCCCTTTTAATCTTACATCGTTGTAATAGCGAGCTCTGCTGGAACCATTTGTTGCGGGATTGATCCGGATACCAGCCAGGCGGAGTTCCTTTTTTGCCACTTCTTCGATAGAAGGATGGCTGGGCCTGTTTAACAACGCCATCCATTTTTGATTAGGACTCAGACTTACCGAAGGTGTGGTAGGTGCATCTACTAATTTAGTGATTACTTCATTCGGTTCTTGATAAGATAAATTGATCTGTCCGCTGACGTTAGTGTATGTAATCATAACCATGCAACAAAGTAAGCTGTATAGAGTATTGTTCATAATGGTATAATTTTATTATACTTGCTATGAGAATATTCCAAAAATAGGAAACTATCGTTAAAAACAAATAGCCGTAGGGTATAAGCGAGAAATTTTCTATTTTTCCGAAGTTGTATTTTATCATTTACTTTAATCTTCTAGCCATCATTTCTAAAAAATATTCAATATGAGAACACAGCAGATTTTAGTTGTCGCAGTCGTAATACTATTAGGCTTGTTATTATTTGCCGGTTGGTGGGGACTGGGGCAGAAAAATCAAAAAGAAGCCTTAAGCAGCGAAAAACAACAGCTTTCCAGTGAATTACAAGAAATGGGAGACATAAAAATGCAGCTTGAAGATGAAGTGAGCAACTTACAACGTACTTATGATCTTTTAGTGGAAGAAAATGAATCCTTACAGGGCTCACTTGCCGACGCACAAAAGCAAATTGTCCAAAAAGATGTTGCCATTAGAAATGCCAATAGAAAAGCTGCCGCTCAATCCAACGACCTGAAAAGCCAAATTGAAGAGCTGCTTTCTCTTAGAGACTCGCTACAAACTTCCATCGTGGATTTGCAGGAAGAGAACCGTGAATTAAAAGAACGAGCCGGCATTCTTGAAAAAGACCTCAATATTGCACGGGAAGAAAACCAGGCACTTGAGAACTTAAACCGTAGTATGCAGGCTGAACTTGACCGGCTGACTTTGGCCAACTTCAAAGCCTCTGCTTTTCAAGTTGCAGTGGAACAAAAAAATGAAAAAGTAACGTCAAAATCGCGCCGTGCCCGCCGGATCAACGTAACTTTCGACCTCACTTCCGTACCTGAAGAATACCAAGGTGTAAAAACCTTATACCTCGCTGTGACCGATGATAAAGGAACTCCCATTCAAACTGCTAACCCCATTCAAAAGCAAATTAATGCCAATAATCAAAAAATAGATATCATAGCGGTCGAGGCCAAAGAAGTCAATATCGGTGCCAGCCAGCGTTTAGCATTCAATCATGCTTTGGATGAAAAACTGTCTCCGGGCTTTTACCGGGCTTCGGTGTATACGGATATTGGCTTATTGGGAGCCACGAGCTTCAGATTACGTTAGAAAGGTGGTTTTTTGGATTAACATGATCGCCACCGTAGGCGGCAGGAAATTTGTAATTGATCTATTATGATGAAAAACGGAATTGTATGCTTGTTGGGATTTATTCTATGCTCTTGTGTTAGCACACAGCAATACAATGAAACGGTTGAGTATTTTGAAACACAGCAGGCCTTTCTGGAAAGCCAGGTTGATTCGCTGGGGCAGCTTTCAGATAGTCTAAGGTTTGATATTGCAAGAAGGCAAGGAGAAAATAATGCGCTATTAACCGTTCAGGATAAATTGCAGGATCGGATCGACTTTCTGCAAGAACAATTGGAAGACCTGGGCAGCCGGGCGGTAAACAAAGAACAAACCCTCAGCCAAGAAATAAAAGCCCGGGAAGCTGCAATTGCTGCTAAAGAAAGGGAGATCGAGTCATTAAAAAATCTGTTGGAAGAATACAATAACTCCATGAATGTGCTATCCGATACCATCGAATACCGATGCAGCGAGGAGATAGAATCAGGCATTCTCCTGGTTGAGAACAAAGGGGCGCAATTGATCATTTCTTTACCTTTTGATCAACTCTTCAGTAGCAGTCGTTCCTTAAAATTCTCTGATGAAGGAATTGGAGTTCTGGAAAAACTGAGCCAGGTTTTTGAAAAAAACCCGGATAAATATATTACCGTCATTGCACATACGGATAATTCAGCGCCCAACAACCGATACTATAAAGACAATTGGGATTTTAGCGCCCTACAGGCTTCAGCAGTGGTCAGGTTAATGACCGAGGAGTTTTACCTCAACCCCAATCAAATCACAGCTTCCGCAAAAGGAGAATTTGCGCCCAGAACTTCTAATGCAACGGAAGAAGGTAAAAAAGCCAACAAAAGAATTGAATTAAAGGTCAATATCAGTGAAATCACCCTTATGAGGAACTTAAGGAAACAACTGGAAGCCATGACCAGTACCGAATAAGATAGATAGTTGATGCCGGAACAAACCGTCTCTTAATACCGATGAGGCGCGAGTTAAACTCAATTTTCGGAAAGTATTCGTTACCAAAACAAAAGCTCTAAATTTCCGGGCACTCCCTAAAAATCCATCCCCAGAGAAAGATAAAGCTTAGGGTCCAGCACATTTCGTGTTTCAATACCCCAGGCGTAATCAACTCTGATGAAATAACCGAATAATAGACTTCGTACGCCTACTCCATAGCCTGCCACAACGGGATCACGGAAGAAGTTCACATCGACTTTAACCAGATCGGAATTTTCTATTTCCGTAGTATTGATCGGGTTGTCTTCTCCATAAGGATCACGACCGGTCCAAGCGGTACCGACATCAAAGAAACCAACGGCCTGGAAGTTTCTGAAAAATGAAGACCGCATCCTTTTAAACAGGTATTTGAAAATGGGTAATCTCAATTCGGTATTGACCAGAGCAAAAGAATTACCATTCCGGATATTGACATCGAAACCTCTCAGATTACTGGCTAAAGTTTGGTAAGCAAAATTCACTTCCTGCGAAACAGGGATTTCATTGTTAAAACTTTGGAACAGCCAATTGTCGACCCCACCCAGGTAGTATAACATTTGTTCTGAACCAAAGGAAGCCGCACCGGCAAACCTGGTCGCAAAAACACTATGCTTGAACAACCTTTGGTAAAACCTGGCATCAACGCCTACGATCCCCATAAAACCTTCATTAAAAGAAAGGCTCAATTGCTGTGAAATATCCAGATCGAATCGCTTAACGACCTCTGCAAATACTTTGTAGCGGGCTCCGTTCTTGATATTAAGTGCAACATCCAGCGTATTGTCAAAAACATATTCAAGGCGCAGACCGACACGTTGCTCATTGACCGTAGCAGTTTCGAGCGGCTGTCGCTCAGTAGCCAATTGGGTGATCTTATCCCTTCTCAGTGTTGAAATTGCCCGGAAACTGCGGAAAATATCAAGCGGATAACGCACCCCGAATTGACCGAGTAAGATATTATTTTCCCGCTTCGTAGGCATTAACAGCCGGGAGCCCGACGGCGGATTATTCGTCAGCCGTTCATTTTTACGGTAAACTGCAAATTGTTTATCCAGGCGCTTCTTCTTATCTTCAAAAACCAGGAAGTATTCTGTGCCGTTAAAAGTGGTCGGCACTCTCACCCCCCCTTCGAACTCATAATCTTCAAAAAGGTCTTTAAAATTGATTTTCAGCAAAATACCCGGTGGAGGATAGCCAAAACCATTAGGGTTAGAAGCAAAGCTTTCCATCCCCTGAAAAAGGAAACTGTTATCAAGCTGAGTAGTCACAAAATCAGTGCGAAACTCTAACCGGTAAGGGGTAATACGTCCGGGGCGGAAACGATAAACATCTCTTTCTTCGGTATTTGCAACAGCAATATTTTCTTCTGCAATTGGAATACTGAATATCTGTTCCGTATCAGCACTATCTTGGTTTACTTCGATGACCTGTATATTGGTATCTTCATCCTTGAATTCACTTTGAAAAAGATATCCTTCGTTAATTTCCAAGGTTTCCGGTTCGTTTTCCTCCGGCGTTTCGGGTTTTGTTTCTACGAGTATGTCCAGCAAGTCGTCCATCTTTTGTTGAGAAGGATCTTCCATCATTTCCACCAGATCGGTTTGAGCAAGTTGGTTGATCCTGCTCATTTGGTACTGAGAGAAAGCCAGCCGGGGCATCAAGGAAGTATCTACTTCTTCGATGAACACCTGATGAATATTATCTTTCACAATGAGGTTCACCGTTTTACCCACCCGTTCAACGGTATGTTGCTCGACGATCGAACGATTGTAATTAGAATTTTGGTGGATAATGGCTCTTTTTTTGATCACCGGTTCGATGACTATCGTATCGATAGCTGCCGTATCTAATTTTGAAAGCGAAGAATCGGCATGAAGGATAATTTCTTCCCCATCATTCAAGGTAATGATTTGCTGGTAGTGGTGAATATAGTCCTTCAGGTAAGCAACTTCCCGGTTGTAAATACCGCTACGATCACTCAGGTAAGAAAAATAGGTAGTATCCAAACCGTTCGGTTGCCTTTCGTTCGCTAACGGAGTATGCGTAACTCTCACCAATTCTTTCGAACGGTTTTCGAGGTCATAATAAAAAATATCGAAAGTATTAATCGGCAGAATAGTATCCAGACTTTCGGTCTGCAACAGCGAATCCTGGCGATTGGAAGTAAAAAGGATACCTTTCTTATTTTCAATATTTACGAAAGTAGCATCGAGGTCATCATAGAAATCACTGGTAATGCGTTGCGTTTGGCGGGTATTAGTGGAATATAGAAAAATATCAGAATAGCCATTAACGGCTGCTGACAGAACCAGGGTAATTGGATTGACAAAATCGATGCTGTAGATCCGCTGGTATTGGGAGGACAATTCCTCTACCACGGATTTTTTGGTGATAATATCGTATTTCATGAATTTAATGACATCGCGAAACTCGTAGATGATGCCGATTTCCAATCCATTTGGGCTCCACGCCAGAAGCGGGTAGTTGTAATCCGTAGCCTGAAACGCATTCCTGAAACCGCTTTTAAAAATGACATCCCGATCTCCGCTCATTACGTCCTGCAAATAAACTTTATATTTACCGATCTCATTAGTCACGTACAACACCTTAGTTCCATCAGGACTTAGTTTTGTCTGGCTAATGGGCAGATTCCTTTTGTTCTTAATATTTAAAGCTGTTCCCCTCGGATTTTGCCTTTCTTTCTGCTCTTCCGCATACCTGGTTTGAAAAAAGTTCTGCCAGTCCTCGGTAATGGTCTCGAAGGAATTACCTAAGACGTAGAGAAAACCACTTTCTACACTACGGTTGATCCGGGTTAAGTACAATAAATTAGAAACAGTTGATAATCCGTATTGCTCACTGATATAGTACCACAGTGCGTGCCCCGCCAACTCGGAATCTTCTTCAGCAATTTGCTCAAAACCCTCAAAATCAACACTTAACAGTTTGTCACGAAGCTGATTGTCTAGCTCTGTATTCCAGGATTCTCCTACATAAGCCACCAGACCTTGTTTGAACCAATCCGGCAAATTCATTAAAACTGCGTTCTGGACAATCTCCTGTAAATTGGAACCGAAAAGCATGGCATCTAGATATACCGAAGCAATACCTTCTCTTACTTTTCTACGCAGGTTGTTATGGTTCCCATCGAAGTAGACAAAAACTTTATTGCCGACAATTTTTGTTTGCCCTCCCGTATTAATGAAGGTTTCTTCATTTCCGATATTGCTCTGCTTCAAATCAGTAATATCAGCATAGACAATGATCTGTATTCTTTGGTTGATCCGGTGTTCAAGAATATTTTGAATTTGAGCGAAATCAAATTCCGCAGACTGCACTACAAATTGTCCGATCTCGCGGCCCTGTCCATACCAGTAAGTAATAAAATTATCACTTTCATATTTAGACCACTCTTCGAAGTCCTGGTGATATTGAACACGGTTTTTGCCAAACTCAACCTGAGTACCCTGCGACAGCAAGGAGGGCAAAATAATTAAACACCAGAAAAAGGTGGAAATGACGATTCTTAACATACGGAGAAAGTTGATCACTATTAGACTTGTCTAAACGATGTCTTCAAAAGTTAAAATGTGCCTTTTTATCTATATCTTTTCTCCCGATCGCTATCGGGAGAAAAGATATAAATAAAAATCCCTCATTTTTCCAATTTGAATACACCGTCTAGACAAGTCTATTGAAAAATATTGCTCAAAATGAACACAATAACCCATCATTAAGTTGGCAAGAAAGCGTATTTTCAATTATTGGGAGACAATTATTGTAATCAGCTGACTTTCCTAAACTAAATTAGATTTTTTCGGGTTCTTTTGCAAGAAAACTTTTTGAAATCATGGTTCATGTAGGATGTCTTACATTTAATCCGTTCCAGGAAAACACTTATATTGTTTACGATGACTCTAAGGAGTGTGTCATCTTTGACCCTGGATGCTTCGATACCTTAGAGCGACGGGAATTGAAGGATTTTATCACAGAAAGACAATTGACTCCCAAAAGGTTGATCAACACTCATTGTCATATTGATCATGTGTTTGGCAATCAGTTTGTAGTTGACCAATTTGGAATCGGTTTAGAGATCCATGAAGGGGAGTTGATCGTACTGAATACCGTTCCACAAGTTGCGAAAATGTATAATATTCCTCTTCCGGATACCCTTCCCCAACCCACTCGTTTTATCCAGGAAGGAGAACAGGTTCATTTTGGGAACACTACTTTAGAAGCTATTTTCACTCCTGGCCATTCGCCGGCGAGTTTATCCTTTTATTGTGCAGAAGCCAAAATATTGATTGCCGGAGATGTTCTCTTCGAAGGCAGTATTGGCCGAACTGACCTGCCCGGCGGTGATTACCAGACGCTTATCAATAACATTAAAGAAAAACTCTTTCCTCTAGGCGATGAGGTCAAAGTATATCCGGGTCACGGCAATCCCACCACGATTGGTAAAGAACGAAAAACGAATCCTTTCCTGACTGCTTAGCAAGAAGCAGGCGCGCCTTGGAATTAGTTTTTTTCGGCAACCTAATTTCAAAGCGTGCAGGTTTTAATCCACCACAGTAATTTTCATCATATTCGTTCTGAGACGCTTATGAAGCGGCATACTTCCCGTATTGACGACAACATCGCCGTCTTCAATTTTCCCTCTGCTCTTGAGAATGGTAAGCAGATCTTCGATGGTCTCATCAGTAGTCGTAAACCGATCGTAGTAATAACAACGTACCCCCCAGACTAAATTCAAAGTATTTAGCATGTGAAGCTGATCAGAGAAAATATAGATCTTTCCTTCAGGCCGGTAGCTGGATACCTTAAATGCGGTATATCCGGATACTGTAACTCCGATAATCGCTTTAGCGCCCACTTCAACAGCTGTTTTAGCTGCATTAAAACAAACTGCATCGGATAGAAAAGTGCGTGATTTTCTGCTTGGTTTTGGCCGGCGTCCTTTAAAGGAAAATTGTGATTCGGCTTCATCGATGATCTTATTCATGGCTTCCACTACCTTGATGGGATGCTTTCCCACGGAAGACTCACCACTCAACATGACGGCATCAGCTCCATCCAGTACAGCATTTGCTACGTCGGTGACCTCCGCCCGGGTAGGAGCGGGGTTGGTGATCATACTTTCCATCATTTGGGTAGCTACAATAACCGGTTTTGCTTGTTCAACACATTTTGCAATAATCATCTTCTGCAAACCAGGCAATTTTTCCATTGGTACTTCTATTCCCAAATCCCCTCTAGCCACCATAATTGCATCTGAAAACTTAATGATTTTATCAATACGTTCAATTGCTTCCGGCTTTTCTACTTTGGCAATAATTTTTGCTGGATGACCTGCCTTTTTCAAACGCTTGCGCAGATCTTTCAGATCTTTATGGTCTCTGACGAATGAAAGAGCGACCCAGTTGACGGGCTGGGTTAAGATAAATTCAAGGTCCCTTTCATCTTTTGCAGTTAAAGAGGGCAATGAAATTTTAGTGTTTGGCAGGTTCACTCCTTTTCTCGATGATAACACTCCGCCGAAAAGTACTTTGAGTTTAACCGTATCCTTTTTGTTCGTTTCTATTACTTCTAGTACGAGCTTTCCGTCGTCCACCAACACCCTCTCTCCCATCTCTACGTCTTCCGCGAAATTTTCGTAACTCATGTAGATCTTGTCCATTGTACCCATGCACTCTTCGTTGACAAAAGTCAACACATCTCCTGGTTTAATTTCCAGGGCATTATTTTCAATTTTGCCTACTCTTAACTTCGGCCCCTGTAGATCTCCGAGTATACTGACGTGCGAACCGAGTTCTTCATTGATTTTGACTATCTTTTTGATAACCTCTAAATGGTCCTCGTGCGTTCCGTGCGAAAAGTTTAAACGGAAAACATCGACTCCCGCCATTATCAACCCCTTTAGCGTCTCGGTACTATTAGACGCCGGGCCAACAGTGGCTACAATTTTCGTGTTCTGATGGTCTACGATTTTCATGAAGCGTATTTTTCAAGTAAGTGTATTCTGTACAATAATTCAGACCTTGTAAAATTAGTTTTATCTGTGATATTAGCCAAATAGGTTGTATCTCAGTTATCGCCTTTTTTTTCTCGAATATTTCTAGTAGCTTTTTCCAGCATAATTTCCAAGGTTTTATCGGCAGGGTTGTGTTGTAATAGCTTTGAAAATATAATGGCGCATTCTTTGAACCTCTTATTCTCCAACAAATCCATTCCCTTTTGATAATCCCCCTGGTATTGAATTTTTAATTCATCTAGCGAAGTTAATATTTCATAAATAGAAATGATCTTTGATTTCACTTTAATATTCACTTGCCCCAGAAACCGGTAATGAAAAGTATGATTTGCGGGTAATTGATTCAGTTTTTTGCATAAGTTTCTTCGTTTCTGATAATGTAATCTTTCTCATGCCGCCGCAAAGTAAGTATAAATTGTGTTGGAATTTCTTTAATAGCTTCCAGCCAATGTGCGTCTTCGCGCATACTACCTTCAAGGCTGTAATCCTTGTAGCCTCGCTCTTTTACTTTTTCAACCAGGTATTTAAACAAGGAATCCACTTGTTCTAACTCTATTTTGAGAAATTGTAAAGAATCAGAGATCTCAAAACTACCGGCATTTTGATCAGGTTTTTCAATTTGTTGAAGGGCGCGATTTAAAAGATCCTGGTATTCGTTAAGATAAGAACTTTGGCTCGTCTGAAAAAAAGCGCCGTTTTTGGTGGAATAGGTAAAGAAGTTTTGCTGTGCTAATACATTTTTTAGAAAGACTAAATTGATGGCTTCAATGGTATCTGCAGTGGCTGTAATCCGTTCTCGTTGACGCAAATACCAGACTGAAAGAGCAATAACAATAAGATTGGAACTAATGAATACAATTGGACTTTTGACGCTAGACACTAGACGCTAGATTTTAGACAACAAACCGCTG
>CAZHNG010000111.1:0-18172 GCA_964533785.1 uncultured Saprospiraceae bacterium
GTGGGAGTGTTTTGGACGTCTCGTGGCAGAAATGGCCGCTAGTGTAGTCATAAAACGTGTTGAAAGTTTTTTGCTAAAATCCCCAGAAGAGCATTATGTTGAATTAATTGAGGCCCATCCTGATCTTTACGAAAAAGTCCCACTCTATCATATCGCATCCTACCTTGGCATACAAGGCCCTTCCCTTAGCAGAATTAGAAAAAGATTGGCAGGCAAAAAGTGATTTTAACCTGGGTTAAGGAAATCAGGAATTAAGGTACTTAGCTTTGTATTGAACTTAAAATAATACAAAATGAAGCTAAACAGTATATTAATTGTAACCGTATTGCTCCTGTCGACCGGAGCTTTTTCGCAAAACTTAAAACAAGAAAATATGCAAAAGGAAATTGATTCAAAGACCATCGTCTTTATCCACGGACTATTCGTTAACAACCAAAGTTGGAATGATTGGAAAGCATACTTTGAAGATAAGGGATATGTTTGCTACGCTCCTGCCCATCCAGGACATGAAGGTAATCCTGCAGAACTTAGAGCCAATCCACCAGCTGGGTTGGAAGATGTCAAGTTAGAAGATTGGGAAAAAAACTTAGAAATGCTTATTGATGGACTTCCTGAAAAACCAATACTTATTGGTCACTCTACAGGTGGATTAGTGGCACAAAGATTGGTGGCATCAGGCAGAGCAGAAGCTGCTATCCTCATAAGTAGCGCACCTCCTAAAGGTATACTTTCCTTAAAGCCAAGTTTTCTAAAAGCCAATAACCCAAGTTTGAATTTCTTCGCTGGAAGATCGGTTTTTAATCCAAAGGAGAAAAAAGCTAAAAAGTGGTTTCACTATGCATTCGCCAACACTCTTACCAGAGCAGAATCTGATCAAGCGTGGGAAGCGTCTGTAGTGCCGGAAAGTAGACGAACACATAGAGGCCTTCTTGGAAATGCAGCTAAAATAGACACCAAAAAACCACATGTGCCTATGTTATTTCTTGGAGGCTTAGAAGATGTCATTGTACCTAATGAATTGGTCAGAAAAACGATCAAAAAATATACAGACGAAAACAGCATTGTGGATTCTAAATTCTACGAGGGTAAAGACCATTTCATCTGTGGCGCGCCTGGATGGGAGGAAGTCGCCAATTATATATTGGAATGGATATCTGAATAGCGGATATAATGAGAAGGCTGTTATTCCATAAGCTTTAATGGCTTGTTAAGACTGATTGTATAGAGTATTTTATACCATATCAGGAACCAATGGGATATTTTATCCAGTCTTGCAAAGGGGGCGCAGACTCGGTTTAGTTTAGTCGTTTAATCATAGAAGGTTCAAAATCACCTTCTCTTAGGTTTTGAGACTTTTCCGGGTAGTGGTTCCCACCAGAAATTTCTATCCTTTTTAGTTGGGCCTTTTTCCGAAATGCTGCGTTCTCAAAAGCCTTACTTAGCGGGGCTATGCGCGGTTTTGAACTCGGATGTGGGGCCCCTCTCCCCCACTTCCTCGTTGCCTTTAGAAAAAATACCCGACCCAAAAATGGCATTAACTTCTGGTGGGAACCAATAGTCCCAAGATCCCAAAGTTTTTTAGTACCTACAAAACCAGATAAGATCTGTCACCGAATGCCCAAATCAGCAAATCGAATGTCATGCTCCCTTTACCGATACTTATTTATTCTGATTCCCGATTTTTTCAGCTATTTTTGCTGGTCAATAAATAATTTGAAGGCAATGCTTCCAGATCGAAATATTGGGCGGTAGAATAAGAGTTTTCCGACCTCTGGTATCTGGTATCTTATGTCTGGTATCTAGTAGTAACGCTTGCATGAAAATTAAGGTAGGGATATTTTTTGGCGGACCATCCAGAGAACGCGAAGTATCATTTGCGGGGGGACGTACTGTGTACGACAATCTCAACAAATCCATATTTGAACCCATTCCCATTTTTGTCGATACTTTCCGCAACTTTATTAAGCTGGACTGGCAGTATGTGTATAAAGGGACTATCCGGGACTTTTATCCCCCGGTAGCTGATGTTCCTCCTTCGCCGAATGGTTTTCAGGTGTACATCGAGAGCCTGGGAGAACTTTCTTCCGAAACACAAGATGCTATTATCAACAAAGTCGGCAGCCGTATTTTACCCGAACAATTAGCAGAAGAGATCGACCTGGCCTTTTTAGCCCTTCACGGGGAATACGGAGAAGACGGGCAGATCCAACAGCAGCTTGCCGACCTGAACATTCCCTATACCGGCAGTGGTGTACAGGCGAGTGAAATTGGCATGGATAAAGCCTTGCAAAAGGAACTCATGGCTGACAAAGGCTTTGATACACCGGAGATCATTAAACTAAAACGGCACGAATGGGAACTCTCCGACCATCAAGCCATATTTGATAAAGCCGGTAAAACGATCGGTTTTCCAATGGTTATCCGCCCGGCACGACAAGGCTCCTCGATCGGGGTTTCCATAATCGAAGAAGAAACCTTTGAAACCTTTCAGACGGCCATTAACCAAGCCTTTTTCAGGGAATTGTTGCCCGTCAGGGAATGGCTGAGTCGGGATGATTTCGAACGCAGGGAATACATTCAACTCATTACCGATATTCGCGATGGCCTGGGTTTTCCAATGGACGTGCATGTGAAACGGCAGCGAAAGACCATCTATCATCCGGAGGCTTTACTCCATTATCTCAATGAACAGGCGCGATTACCAGAAAACGCCCAGGAAACGATCCTCTTAGAGAGCCACCTCGATGAAAAAACCGTCATCATAGAATCTTTTATCCACGGTAAAGAATTTTCCTGTATTGTGATCCGGCAGGAAGATGGTTCTGCGGTGGCATTACCGCCTACGGAAATCATCAAGAGGCAAGGTGTTTTCGATTATCGCTCGAAATACATGCCGGGCTTTTCCCGTAAAATTACGCCTATTGACCTTCCAGAGGAGCAAATCGAAGCCATCCGTACCGAATGTGAGCAATTATTTGTTGAATTAGGCTTCCATACCTATGCCAGGATCGATGGGTTTAGCACACCGGAAGGAAAAATTTTCCTCAATGACCCCAATACTACTTCCGGTATGTTGCCGTCCTCTTTCTTTTTTCACCAGGCAGCAGAAATTGGGCTCAACCCTTCACAGTTCCTCACCTTCATCATGAGGATCTCTCTTCAGGAAAGACTTGGCGAGTTTCCGGAAAACGAAAAATACCTTACCCTACTTAACCGAATGGATGAATCCATCAGCCAACTGCAAAGCCAAACGGAAGAAAAACAGAAAGTAGCCGTTCTATTGGGAGGATATTCTTTTGAAAGGCATATCTCCGTAGAAAGCGGGCGCAACATATACGAAAAACTAGCCAGTTCAGAAAAGTATGTACCTATTCCCGTTTTTCTTACGGGGAGTAATTATAAGCACGATCTTTTTCAGATCCCCATTAACCTTCTTTTGAAGGACAATGCCGACGATATCCGCGATAAGATCCGGCATTTCAAACATCATCCGCTCATTGAAAAGATCAAGGAAAAATGCCGTGCCGTTACCGAAAAATATGCGTCCAGTGAAGTCGTTTTTGAACCTCAGCATTTAACTTACGATGGATTGAAATCAGTAGCGGATTTCGTCTTCATCGCGTTACACGGCCGGCCAGGTGAAGATGGACAGGTACAAATGGAACTGGAGGCGCGCAGCCTGCCTTATAATGGTTCGGGTATTCGTTCTTCAAAGATCACTATCGATAAATATAAAACCCTGCAAACCCTTAAACGCAACGGTTTTATCGTTACCAAACAATTATTAGTTTCCAAAGAAAGCTACCTGGATGACCAGGCCGCTTTTTTTGATGATATTGAAAGTGAGTTTAACTATCCCTTTGTACTCAAGCCGGTAGACGATGGCTGTAGTTCTGCGGTGATGGTCATCAAAAACAGGGAACAACTGGAAGCGTATGCTCATCTGATGTTCCGGCCGGATCAGACGGAAGGAGCAGAGTACAGACGACAATTGAGGCTTGGGAGGAAAGAAGAGTTTTCCAGAAAGTCAGTTATCCTTTGCGAGCAACTGATTACTGCGGAAGGGGCAAAAAACTTTATGGAGGTTACCTGCGGCTTGCTCACCCATCATAAAGAAGGGAGCTCCTTCACCTACGAAGTTTTTGAACCTTCCGAAACTTTAGCAACAAAAGGAATACTCTCCCTGGAAGAAAAGTTTCTGGCAGGGGAAGGGCAAAATATTACACCGGCTAGGTTTGCCAAGGATGCGGAGGCCTACGACGCCATTGCCGGCCAAGTAAAGAAAACCATTGAAAAAGCAGCTCGCGTACTTGATATCCGAGGATACGCCCGTATTGATGCTTTTGTACGGATCTTTGAAGACGGCCGGGCAGAGACCATTATCGTGGAAGTTAACTCGCTACCGGGCATGACACCCGCCACCGTCATCTTCCACCAGGCAGCATTAAATGGTTATAAACCTTACGAATTTATTAATGCCGTTATTGAGTTTGGGCATACTGCCACAAAGAAAAAAGCGAATACTACAGTGCAACAACCCGTCGTTTCTAGTGGAGGTGTTTTTGCCGAAACTGATGTTCCCGCCAAAGTAGAAAAGGAAAATATCGTTAAAGAGCCTACTAAAACAATGAATACAGAAGCTAAGCCTCAAGGGCCTCAATTGGATCATTCCATTGCCGGAAGAGTCCGCTATTTTTTCACTTCGATTCTCGGCTTTTTTACTTCTCCGGTTTTCTTTAAAAATTGTCTGGCCATTGTTCTGTTTATCGCTGTGGTATTTTTGGGGTTCACCTGGTGGCTGAACATATATACCTATCATGGTAAAACCAGAACCATTGGGGATTATGTAGGTATGAACCTTGATCAAGCGTCGAAAACAGCGCAGAGAAATACTTTTCAAATAATTGTTAATGACTCCATTTTTGTAGTGGGTAAGGACCCGAACGTCATCCTCGATCAAACACCTAAGCCAAATGCCAAAGTCAAAAAGAACCGGAGCGTCTACGTGACGGTTACCAGCAATACACCGCCCTTGGTTCCCCTGCCTAAATTGATCGGAAATTACGATTACAGCCAGTATACCCGGAAGCTCGAAAGATTAGGGATTAATTTTAGGATAAGAGAACGCAAATTCGACTATAAACAAGAACCGAATACCATCCTTTACTTTTACCACGGTGAAGAACAAATAACGGATAGCAAACTGAGGCGAGGGGTCAAAGTGCCGAAGGGGAGTTTACTCGAATTTGTCGTAACCGAACGCAATACCGGTCAGGTGTATATCCCCAACCTAGTTTGCAAACGTTTTAAAGCTGCAACTTTTATGATCGAAGGTATGGACCTGATCATAGATGATGTCTTTGGTCCTCGTAGCGATGATGCTTACGTCGAAAGACAGGAACCGGCATATCAGGCGGGAGCGATGATCCCCGTTGGGTCCCGGATTACGTTGTACTTAAGCAATGAACGTCCGCTGGGCTGCTCTGAAGGTAATGAGCCTAGTGACTTAGTAGTGCCGCAGGATACGACTTCGGAGGAAGGCAATTGAATCCTCACTTTAAATGTCAGGAACTATCAAATTGGGTAATGGCAAAACAATGTAGTTGGTAAGGAACCGTTATTTTTCAGTACCTCCTGGTGTTAGGGTGTAGATCAAATAAGCGTCAAGATTTTCTAAATTCGGTTTTAGCCTAAACACATACGTAGTCTAGTAATTTAAAGGATTACTAAAAACCACACTCAACCCTATCATCCCCCAATCTCTTGCCATCCTTGCGTCTAACGTCTGGAATCTGGCATCTCATTTTTAAACATTTTCCCATGAAAATATGCTACTTATCGATAGCCATCATCTGTTGTTGGATACCCTTGCAAGGACAGAAATTACTACCGATCGCTGAAAATTCAGTGCTGCGCAGAATGTTTGCCGACCAATCCAGTACTGCGGGTAATATTATTAGTTTAAGAAATAATTTTCCAGAAGGGTGCGACATCGAGTCACCCGATAACATATACATAGAAAGCGGAGAAACCAGAATATTGGAAGCGGGTATTGATACTTTTGGTTTGGATACCAATCAGGTTATCGGGACTTATACTTGTATTCAGTGTACCAATTCTCCTTTTGGGTTCGCTTCTTTTTCCGGCGATACCTTAACTTACCGGGCTAACGAAAATGTGCAAATTGGCGTTCACGAGTTTTCTGTCCAGTACGAAGATGAATTGGGCAGCCGTACGGCTTTTTTTACAGTAGTGGTGAGGCGGCCCGGAGTCTCTTTTTCCTTTCCGGAAACCGTTTTGGAGCCAAATGGATCCGCCACGGTAACGGCGGATATTTCAGAACTTTCGGGTGAATTGGCTTGCAGTTTTATTGCTGATTGTTCCGATCGTTATGAGGGGCGGGATCAGGAGATCGTCTTTTCCCGCAGCGACCGGCCCGATAATACCTTCACTTATTTTGCCAGTCGCTACGGCGGATTGGATTCTGTTTGCCTGGTTCTTTGTAATGAAGTGGCTACCTGTGATACGTTTAATTATGCCTTCCGTATTGTGCAGGATTCTATCGACCTTCCTTTATTTGATGACTTTTCCTACGAAGGACCATTCCCTTCTGCCGATCTATGGCTGGAAGACGGGCCTTTCGTCAACCGGACCATGGCAATTGATCCGCCTTCTTACGGAGTGGCTACATTTGACGGAGTTGATCCTACCGGTATTCCTTACGGAGGTGAGTACGGAGTGGCCGACCGGCTGACCTCCAAGCACGTCAATCTGGGCAGTTCCCAGGGAAACTTGGTTATCCTGAGCTATTGGCTTCAACGCAAAGGGTTGGGGGATAAACCAGAACCCCAGGATTCTATGGTGATAGAAATAAAGAATGCCAATGAGAAGTGGGTACCTATACGTACCTTGGAAGGCTTGCAAATTAACGTTCCGAATACGAAGGTCGATACCTTCCAGTTTTACCGGGATACTATTCCTGATGCATTCAAATACGATGGTTTTCAATTTCGCTTTAAATCCTATTCCAGCCGGACCGGCATCCTGGACAATTGGCATTTGGATTACGTTAGATTGGATGACAACCTCACCGAACCAACCTTTGAAGACATTGCTTTTACCAAAGAACCAGGCTTTATTCTGACCCCCTATTCGAGCATGCCATATAAACATTTTTTGGGGAGTGAAAACGTGACCAGCTTATTAAGAGATTCCATCCGGGTAGGTATTCGCAACTTTTCATTCCAGGATGCTTTGACTGCCGATAATTCCATCTTGAATATTCAGGAGTTGAATACGGGCCTGGAGTTATTTGGCGGGAGTAACCCAACGCTGTTCAATGGTCAGGATGCGAATATCGAGAGTGGTATTATTATTAACCGAGGGTATTCACTGGTCAATCAATTTCCCTTTTCTGAAGCATATCCTGTTTATACCGCTAATATTGCCGATGCTTCCAATTTTGTCGATTTGGAGACCCTTGAAGTACAGATGAGTTACCGGTTTACCAACAATTCACAAGCTGACCCCTTGAGCTACCCGCAAACGCAGGCAAATGATTTTATTGCTACCACTACTGTTTTCGATAATTACTTTGCCTACGATGACGGCACCGCCGAAGCAGCCTTTGTCACCCAGGAAAACAAGTCCATTGCCCTGCAATTCACCTCTTTTGTAGAAGACTCTTTGCGGGCAGTACAATTTCATTTTCCCGTTGCCTCTACCGATATCTCGGAGCAGATATTTGACCTGCGCGTATATTTGGACAGCTTGAATACGGAGCCTGTTTACGAAGAATTTTCGGTACCCGTTTTCTATACCAGTTCTTTTTACGATACTCTCCAGGGGTATTCTACTTACCCTTTTATTGATATTGATGGTAACGACAGCCCCATTTATTTACCGGCAGGTACGGATTTTTTTATCAGTTGGACGCAGATAACACCTTGTGACGGCCTCCAATGTATTCCGGTGGGATACGACCTGAATAGCCCGGATGGACGGGATTTTATTTTTGTGAATGAACGGGGAGCCTGGAATCCTTTGGATACCTTTTTCCCCCCGGGCTCATTGATGTTGCGGCCGGTGGTAGGCGATGAAACACCGGTGGCTACTTCTGTCAGCGAAATTGAACCAATGAAAGATGGGATAAACATTTTTCCGAACCCCACCCAAGGGCTTCTAAATATTGAATTGGAAAACCATAACCATCGCGATTTCGACTTTGAAGTTTTTAATGCAATGGGTCAGAGAACAACCGCTGGGGTATTACAACCTGTTTTGGATTTAAAGGATTTACCGGGAGGGGTTTATTTTCTTAGACTGAGGAACCGGAAGACAATGGCTTCGTATAGTCAGCGGGTGGTGGTTGGGAATGAACGATGATGTGGATCTTATGCGTCCGGTTTTCCAAAAAACCGAATAGAAAAACTAATTCACTGAAAAAGGCTTGCAGGATGGTTTATGTAGATAGAAATTTTTCTACATGCAATTCTCAATCAATTAATTATCAGTGTTTTAAGTGTAATGAAAATTTTGTGAATGCAAGATAAGTACAAGACTTTTTTGACTAAATGTACAACATGAACAAAACAATGCACAATAGGTACAAGCACCGTTGCTCATGACGGGCCATATTTGTATCAAACCTAAGATACAAGCAATAATTTTTTTACCTATCAAGCATTTTCTAAAATTTTGTTCTATGAAGAAGTTATTAATCGTAGTATTCAATCTTATTGTTGTAACTAGTATTCATCATGCTCAAGAAATTGCAATTACAAAAACAGCACTAAACTTAAGAGATAATTCATCTACAAGCGCAAAAGTATTAACTGTTATACCGAAGAAAAGTAGAGTTCAAGTTTATAATTGTAGAGACAGCTGGTGCTATGTTTCATATTCCAATCATTACCAAGGATACGTCGCAAAAAGCTATTTAAAGGAAAAAACATCAAATGTCTTTTTTCAGAAAAAGACACTAAAAAGCAAAATTTACTTAAAACCTCAAAGTACTGTAAGATATTATCAGAATGTGGATTATGAAACAGTTCAAAGCCCGACTAAATATAATCAAATTCCTGCTGAAGCTTCTGCCATATGTAGAGATGGAACCTATAGCTTCAGTAGGCATAGACGAGGTACTTGTTCCCACCACGGTGGAGTAAAGGAATGGTTGTAGTTTCTATATCAAATTAAAAAATAGATTACCGGCTCTCTTTCCAAAGCGTTACCCGAAACAATATCCCGATCTCAGCAAAATCAATTCGATCTTGCATGAGGCGGATCATGCGCGGGATTCCGCGGCCTAAGCCGTCGATATAACGCATATTGTCCAAATATTTTACTAAAAATAAATTGCGGGGAGCGGAATTACCAAACTTGATCTTTTCAATAGAAAGGGTATTGGCTATGCTACCGGGAGAGGTAATTTCCAAACGGTCTTCGTACAGATATACTGTCGTTTTTCGATTAGTTATAGAATAGTCACGGTGAGCAACGGCATTGACCATTGCTTCGCGAATAACCTCGCTGGGAAAAACTTGCTGTTCTTCTCGTTTATTTCCTTCAATGATGGGGTGAGTAGGATTGAATAGTTTGATCAACCGGGTGGTTTGATCGATCAGGTCGGGTAAGGTGCCGTTTATTTCCTTTTTGTCGATGATATTATCTGCAATGTCTTTTCCCGCAAATACTGCAAAAACGATACTGCTGTGAGGGAGGTATTTTTGCGGAACGTTGCCAAACAGGAGCATTCCTCCGACACTGACCACCTTGTCTTGTTCGTGGTCAACCAAAATGTCGGCATTGTACAATAGATTGGCTTTTTCCATTGGGTCTAAATCTTCATAGTCAAACTGGTAATACGTTTGCCAGTATTGCTGGAGTTTGGCAGGATTTAAATTGTTAATAGAGGTGCCTGAAATAGGGGAAATATCGTAATGGACTAAGCCGGATTGTTGAAATAAATGACTAAGTTCTTCCTTCGTTGCTGTGCGGTTCGTTGATCCAACGCGGATCCAGAATTTCCCATCAATAGTCTGGTAAGGTTTATCCTTACCTTTATCAACTTGAATGGCGCACACCTTTTTTCTACCCACCTCAATAATTTCAATTTTGGGATTGGTAGACGGAATGATATTATTTCTGGAAATATTACTTACCCATTCTTCAAATTTTCGGTTAGAAGGTAAACCACTAACGGTTCCATCATCCTCAATACCAATAAAGATAGTTCCACCAAAGGTATTTGCAAAAGCCACTATTTCCCTGGCTAAACCAGGAACTACCTTAGCAGATTTAAATTCTATTTTTTGATTTTCTCCTTGCTGTATTAGTTCCTCTACTTCTAATGTTTCCATATTTCAAATATACAACACTTTGGCATGAAAAATTTGGGATATCCTTAACTTTGTGGCTTAAACCATTCACAAAAAATGAGTAAGCGGAATAAGCTACAGAAGTTTGCAGAGCTACTAACCTTTCCGAATGTTTACGAAAACTTCAATCCCAAGGACCCTAAGTTGTTGGGGGTAGACGGACAAGAAGTTGATCTGAAAGGGCAGTGGGGGGCCAAACATTTCGGTAATGATCAGCCCATTACATTAGAACTGGCCTGTGGACGCGGTGAATACACCCTGGGTATGGCGCGCATGTACCAAGATTGCAATTTTATTGGTGTTGATGTAAAAGGCGCTCGCATCTGGAAAGGTGCAAAAATTGCCCTGGAGGAACAGTTGGATAATGTTGCTTTTCTAAGGACTCGTATTGAACAACTGACGCTCTTTTTCTCACCCAATGAAATTGATGAAATATGGATCACTTTTCCGGACCCGTTCCTGAAAAGCAGTAAAGAAAACCGGCGGCTCACCGCACCTCGCTTTCTGGAAAGCTACGCCCAGGTTCTTAAGCCCAAGGGGGTGGTGCATCTAAAGACGGATTCTCCTGAGCTGTACGAGTTTACTTTAGAAGTTTTACGGGATAATCCGCAATATTCATTGTTGTATTACGATGAGGATATTTATGCAAAAGCCCTACCTATGCCCGAGTTGGCATTAAAAACGTATTATGAACATATGCACCTGGAGGAAGGCAGAACGATTAAATACATCAGGATTGGGATATCACCAATAACCGAATAACCTGTTCTAAAAAGACTTTAACGCTCTTTTCCTCCGTTAATACTCCCAAAAAGATAATATGCGCATCATAATTACCGGCCTTTTCCTGCTTCTTACCGTTCAGGTCTATGCCCAAAATTATACGAACAGAAATAACGCTACCGGAAAAGTCAAAAAGATCTACGAAAAAGCGACTGAACTGAATCGATCGGAAGATTGGGATGATGCTTTGAAACAGTATGATAAGCTGCTGGAAAGAGCCCCCGATTTCATCGATGCCTACCTGGCAAAAGCCGCGATTTATTATGATCAGGAGAAGTATGAACAAGCAGTAGCTGAGTTTGAAAAGGCTCTTAATATTGATGAGGCTTATGATCCCAGGGCTTGGTACCGGTTGGCATTGACAGAACTGAATCTCGACCGTTTCGAAGCGGCAGCTCAGCATTTTGATCGATTTATTGCAATGGGAGACCGAAGTGAATCTCTGATCAACCGCGCTAAAAAGTACGCTGCTGACGCTAAATTTGCTGCTGAAGCGGTTAAAAACCCCGTTCCTTTCGAACCGGTTGCCCTGAACAACTACATCAATACGGAGGATCCGGAATACCTGCCGGCTCTTACTGCCGATGGGGAAAACTTGATCTTTACCCGCAGAGTCAATGGTCGGCAGGAAGACTTGTTCATTAGTAGCCGGGTAGATGGAGATTGGCAAGCTCCCGTTCCTTTGGCAGGGATCAATACTCCAACCGGTAGTGAGGGCACCCAAAGTATTTCCGCGGATGGAAAATTTCTGGTTTTCACCGCCTGTGGCCGGGGTAGAGGCGGTTGTGATCTTTATTATTCAACGGTAAAAGACGGCCGGTGGACGCCGGCGCAAAATATTGGGCCTCCCATTAATACCGGTGCCTGGGATTCGCAACCTTCCATTTCAGCCAATGGAAAAGCCCTGTTTTTTTCCAGCGAACGTAAAGGTGGTCAAGGCGGCCGGGACATTTGGGTCAGCTATCTAAAGTCTAATGGTACTTGGGGAGAACTCCAAAACCTGGGTCCTCAAATCAATACATCAGCCGATGAAGCATCTCCGTTCATTCACCCCGATGGGCAAACATTGTATTTCCATTCTAACGGACACCCGGGTATGGGCGGATTTGATCTCTATTATTCCAAGTTGCAGGCAGATCAAACTTGGAGTGAACCCGTTAACCTGGGATACCCCATCAATACCCGAGGCAATGAAGGTGCCCTCATAGTTAGTTTGGACGGGAAAACCGCCTACTTCGCGAGCGATAAAAAACTCAGTGTTGAAGAACTGGAGCAGTCAAGCTTATTGGCCGGCGATGCCGATATCTATCAATTTGAATTGTATAAAGCTGCACGGCCAGAGCCTGTCACTTACGTGAAAGCTAAAGTTTATGATGCGGTAACTAAACAGCCCCTCACGGCCGTTGCTGAGATTAGCGAATTGGGCAATGAAGATAATTACCTGGGAGTACGAACGGATGAAGCCGGCTCTTTCTTACTTTGCCTTACCGCGGGAAAGGATTATGCCCTCAATGTAAACGCCGAAAATTATCTCTTCTACTCGGATAATTTTGCACTTTCTCAAGCCAATAGTATCGATCGGCCTTTTCTGCTGGACATTCCATTAACTCCTATTCCGGCAGAAAAGGAAATCGCTACCATCGAAAAATCCAAACCAATCATCTTGAAAAACGTTTTTTTCGAGACGGGTTCGGCGGAACTAAAGCCCATTTCCTTGACGGAATTGAATAAATTGAAAAAATTGTTAGACCAAAATCCCGCGATGCGCGTACAAATCAATGGTCATACAGATAATGTTGGTTCTGAAGAAGATAATTTGCAATTAAGTAAAGACCGAGCTAAGGCTGTTTATCGTTTCTTAATTGAACAAGGTATCGCGGAAAGCCGTCTCCAATATAAAGGCTTCGGCGAAAATATGCCCATTGCTACCAATGAAACGGAGGAAGGGCGGCAGTTAAACCGGCGAACGGAATTTGTTCCTTTTTAGGAATTTGTGTCGGATGTCTTTTTGTTAAAAAAAATGTTTATTTTTACTCTTGAAAAACCTGATTTTGTTTGAAACATCTACTGACGTATGAATAAGCGGTTAATACAATTTGTGCTTGAACATCTCCGGTTGAAATGGGCTTCCTTTCTTTCATCTGTACGGAAAACCTGGATCGCTGTTCCGAAGTGGAAAGTTTTGCTTTTTTCATTGGTAGGAGCAGTTGCCCTAATAGTCCTTTTTTTCGGTATGATGGCTATGCTGACTTACGCTGGTATGTTTGGTAAACTACCTGCTTATGCGAATTTGAAGAGCATTAAGAATAATATTGCTTCGGAAGTTTATTCGGATGATGGGGTCCTTTTGCGCAAATATTACGTTCAAAACCGGGTCAATGCGGATTTTGAGGAAATATCTCCGAATATCATCAATGCGCTGGTAGCAACGGAGGATGCTCGTTTTTTTGAGCATAGCGGTATTGATTTCGTCGCCTGGTTGCGCGTTTTTTTCAAGACCATTCTTTTGGATAATAAATCGGCAGGTGGTGGTAGCACATTGAGTCAACAGTTGGCCAAGAACTTATATCCGCGCGAACCCCATCCTCCATTCACTATTTTGGTAAGTAAATTGAAGGAGACTTTTATTGCAAGGCGGTTGGAGCGGCTTTACTCTAAAGAGGAATTGCTAAAATTATACCTGAATACCGTTCCTTTCGGGGATAATATTTACGGTATAAAGGTAGCGGCGCAAAGGTTTTTCAATAAATCGCCACAAGATCTTAAACTAGAGGAAGCTGCTGTCTTAGTGGGTATGTTGAAAGGAAATACCTTGTACCACCTGGTGCGCAATCCGGAGAATGCACTGAAACGCAGAAATACGGTGCTCAACCAAATGTATAAGTACGGATATGCCCAAAAAGCAGTTGTGGATTCACTGAAGCAGTTGGCCATTAACCTGGAATCTTATCGTCACCATGATAACACCCTCGGTATATATTTTACGGAACAATTGCGGTTAGAAGTGGAACGGATCCTGGAAAAGTTTCCTAAACCGGATGGCAGGCCTTATGATCTATACAAGGACGGCTTAAAAATTTATACGACGATTGATTCTCGTATGCAACGCTACGCAGAGGAAGCAGTTGCAGAACACATGTCCAAATTACAATACCAGTATTATAAAGAATGGCGTACTGGTACACCATGGGGAAAGAGCAGTGTGCTCAAAAAGGCTATCCAGTCTTCCGATCGTTATCAGGCGCTAAAAAGTGAAGGATTGACGGATGAAGAAATTGATGAGATTTTCCGCCAGCCGATCACGATGGAAGTTTTTATTTGGAAAAATGAAGGCAGAGAAGAACGGGAAATGTCTCCGTTAGATTCTATTAAATATTACCTTACGATCCTAAATACTGGTTTTCTGGCAATGGAGCCCGGTCAGGGATTGATTCGTGCCTGGGTAGGTGGCATCGATTACCGTTATTTCCAGTATGACCACGTTAAATCCAAACGGCAGGTGGGATCTATTTTCAAACCGGTTGTGTACACGCAGGCCCTCCTGTCGGGTATGCTCCCTTGTGAATATACGCCTAATCAAATGGTTCGGTACGCGACTGACAATGGGGAGTGGCAACCCCGAAATGCTGATGGTACTTACGAAGGAGTCTACTCTATGGAAGGAGCTTTGAGTAACTCGGTCAATGTAGTTTCAGTGGAAGTACTGCAACGTGCGGGTATTCCGGAAGTAAAGCAACTGGCACAGGCCATGGGTATTGAAAGCAGAATTCCCGAAGTTCCCTCGATAGCTCTTGGTTCGGTAGATGCTTCTTTACTAGAAATGGTCAAGGTATACGGTACTTTTGCAAACCGGGGATTCCGGCCGGAAGTTCACTATCTGGATCGGATTGAAACGAATGATGGCAAAGTGATCGTTGAGTTTCCACGGCCTAACTCAAGAAAATTTAAGCAAGCTATTCCCATGGAACAGGCAGATATGATGGTCAAAATGATGCAAACCGTCGTTGATAGTGGTACGGCAAAAAGGTTGCGGTACCGTTATGGCTTGTATAATCCAATAGCGGGTAAAACAGGAACGACCCAAAACCATACTGATGGCTGGTTTATCGGTTTCACGCCGAACCTGGTAGCAGGAGCATGGGTGGGTGCCGATAATGCCAATATTCATTTCAAATCACTTTCTGCCGGGCAGGGGGCGAATACCGCCTTGCCCATCTGGGGGTTATTCATGAAACGCGTACTCAAAGATCCGGCGTTCCAAAAATGGAGAAGTGCACAATTCCCGGAATTGACGGAAGAAAATCAAGCTTATATGGCTTGCCCGCCTTATCTGGAGGAAATGCCCATTTTAGCCGATTACAATATCGAAGATTGGGAGGAGTTTCAATTGATCAAGAGATTTCTGCCTTTGGTGGCAAATCAGGATCTGATCGATGCTTTGCAGCGTAAAAGACGGCGCAATAACGAATCATTACTGGATTATGCCGACAGGATTGAGCGATACCTTAGAAGGCTGGAACGCAGGGACGAGAACAGAGAAAACCGTAAAAATTTTTGGAGCGAATTGTTGTTTAAAAATAAAAAGAAAAATAAAGACAGCAATTAATACTTGCATAAGGAATATTGCTCTACTACTTAAATACCATTATACCTGATCTCATGGTTTTCTACGAAAGCGGATGGGCGTTTGAATTTGAAGAAGGGTGGCTTGTCAAAAAATTTGACCACCATCGGTACTACCAATCCTTGAGTGGAAATGGATTCAAAGGGATGGACTTTATTGCCATAAAACCAAACCAACAACTGCTCTTACTGGAAGTGAAGAATTACCGGGACCAGGAACCTCCGTCCAGTGAAGCGTTGGCAGAAACCTTTTGTCAAAAAGTAGAAGACAGCCTGCACGTTATAGAACTTATTCAGAAATATTATTATAGAAAGTGGTATTACCGGATGTTACATTCGATAATTCAGAAACGACCGGTATTTTTTGGTGAATGGGGGTTTTGGACAGAAGTGATGAACCTGGTTAAACAGGGTAATAGCCATACCATATTATGGATAGAAGCACCCGTTGCTCCGGTTTATTTTTTTGAGCATATCAATGAGTTTGTACAGTCCAACCTGCCTTCTTCCTTTACTTTTAGTATGGAACCCCACCAAAATCGCGCAACAGAATTAGGCGTAAATATTTATTTGGACTAGTAATGGTGGTTATCATTACATGGTGAAGTAAATTGATTAACAATGGTTTTAGGAACCCATTACATAGCTCTAAATGTAAAAGATCTGAAGATATCAAAAGCATTTTATGAAAAGCTTGGATTTACGGTCGATGATAAATGGGGAGGAATCGATAACAAATGGATCATCATGGTGAACGGCCCCGTTAAAATAGGCCTTTACCAGGAAATGTTTCCGAAAAATATTCTTGTTTTCAATCCTGAAGATGCTCGCAGCATTCATCAACAATTAATTGTGGAAAATACTGAAATTGCTGCAGCCAATCATATTGACGAACCCAATGGCCCTTGTCATTTCTCTATTGTTGATCCTGATGGAAATGTCTTGTTATTTGATCAAGAAGAAACCCTAAAGGACTAAGCACAAGATTGCAGAAGACCGGGGGAATAGGGTTGTGTTTGAATGATCAGAAAAGTGGATCTTGCTGATGATTCATACTTTGATAAAAATTCTTTTCGCATAGAGGATCCAGGCAAGTCCTAAAAAGAATAATACATTTGCGATTGCATAAGCTAATGATGCATTATAATCACTCAGAAAAGGCGTAAAAAACTGATGGTAAATCCAGTTGCCAAGGGTTTGATGCGCTCCGGTCTGCGTTTCCCAGGAAATGGTATATAACAACTTGGCCACCAGACCAGACATAATATATACAAAAAGCGCATTCATGCCATATACTACGAAGGGTTTCGTCCACCACTTAAAGTTCAAAATATCGACCAGCCAGTAGATCACACCGAGGAACAATAAGGCTACTCCACTGGTATACAGCACGTAAGAACTGGTCCATATTTTTTTATTGATGGGAAAAGCCAGATCCCAAATTTGCCCCAGAACGACCAGAATCACTCCGATGCTCAACATTCCCGCTACTTTTTGATAGTCCGATCTATTCGTTCGTATCCATAATCCAGTCAACACACCACTAATTCCGGTAACAATGGCAGGTAAGGTACTTAGCAAACCTTCAGGATCCCAAGTTTTTGATTGTGACCATAAATGCTGAGTGCCCAGTAGCGTTCGATCTAGCCATGCTCCAAGATTGGTCTCTGGGTCCAAGTTGGGTGTATACCCTCCTGGAACAGGGACCATTGTCATCAATGCCCAGTAACTTAAGAGTAAACCGATGCCTGCGTAAAGAAGCGTGCGCCAGTTTGTCCATAAAAACAACAATCCACAAACTAAATACACCAAAGCGATCCGTTGCAGTACGCCTGGAATTCTCAAGCGACTAAAATCGTACTTCCCCCAACCACTTAAGGCCATCAGTATAACAATACTCCAGATAGCCCCCCACAACATTCTTCTCGACCTTTGCTCATTTTGCGTTATTTCTTTTATAAAAATAACTATTAGCAATAAGGTCATCAAAATATAGTGTATGATGGGACTTCCTTCTTTGATACCAAAATTGGGAAAAGCAGCCAGGAAAAGCCCTATACCAAAAATGATCGTACTACGAACAGTGATCTTTTGTGCCAGCTGTTTTTTATCAACTCCTGCCTCTTTTCTTTTTCCGATAGCGAATGCCACTGCTACTCCAACAATAAACATGGAAATACCCAGTCTGTAGGGGTAACCCCGTGCCAGTCTGCATGTAACAACGGAGGATAAACGGTATCCCAGGAACCGGGATTGTTGACCAAAATCATTCCAGCAATGGTAACTCCACGGAATATATCGAGGGAAACCAGTCGTTTTGTCGGTTGCATTGGGTTGTTTTTATAATAAAGTTCAGATTTATCGGCAATGTACCAACCTTTGTTGCA
>CAZHNG010000112.1:0-18159 GCA_964533785.1 uncultured Saprospiraceae bacterium
ATTAGTTAGAATTTTTAGTCTAACTTCTAGAGTCTAGCGTCAAAAGTCTAGTTTAATAGGACAATATTATAAAAGCCGGTAGGACCTCTTCATTTCAAATTATTGACAATTATGGATGTTTTGATTATTGAAGATGAAATCCCAGCATCAAAAAGGTTAACCAAACTTTTAACCTCTTGTCGTCCGGATATTAAGGTCATTGAGGTATTAGACAGCATTGAATCCTCTATTCTATGGCTAAAGTCTAATGCTCACCCTACCTTGATCTTTATGGATATACAGCTAGCCGATGGATTGAGTTTTGAAATTTTCAACAACGTCAATATTAAAACGCCCGTAATATTTACCACTGCTTTTGATCAGTATACTTTGAATGCGTTTAAAGTGACTGGGATTGATTACCTACTCAAACCCATTGATGTCGAAGAATTAAAAACAGCATTAGATAAGTTTGACCATCTGTTTCCCAAAGATTATGATATAGGTGTGCTCAAAAAAGCTTTGCAGGAAATCCAAACGCCCTCCTACAAGGAACGTTTTCTGGTCAAAAATGGTCAACAATTACAATATATTCCTGTGGAATCGGTTCGATATTTTTATTCTGATGACGGCCTGATATTTTTAAAAACGGAAGACAAAAAACGGTATGCGATCGACTATACCCTGGAGAAACTGGAAGAGCTCATTTCGCCCCAAAAGTTTTTGCGCATTAACCGAAAAATGATCATTGGCATCGAGGCGATCCAAAAGATCCACACCTATTTCAACAGCCGACTTAAATTGGAACTTCAACCGGATATCGACTTTGAGGTAATCGTTAGCAGGGACCGGGTAGCAGATTTCAAAGGGTGGTTAGATCGGTAGCTTTACGACAACCCAAAAAGAAGGTGAATTCATCAGACAAGTCTATTACCAATGGATGGTAGCTGAAACCGGATAATGATCGGAATATTCGATATGATCCATAACCTGGCAGTCAGATACCCGAAATTCAGGATCGGCCAAAATATAATCAATGCGTAAAGCAGGGATATTTCCGGCAAAAGTGAAGCTCAGCCCTTTCCCACCTTCTTTGAAAGTATCCTGTAGCTTTTGAGCAATAAGGTGATAAGTGTAAGACAATGGACTATCATTCAAGTCGCCGCAAACAATGACCGGATAAGGAGAATTCTCAATTGATTCCTTAATTACAGCAGCCTGATTCGCCCTTACCTTAGCTTTATTTTTGTACCGGCTGACCACGTTTTTGAGATTTTGCCAGGTTCGTTTCTTTTGCAGGTTATTATCATCGGCCAATCTGTCAACAATACCAGTAATTCTATTGGAAAGCAAATGCAAATTAATTACTCTTATCGTCCCATTGTCTGTTTTCAAGTCAACCCATAAATATCCATTTTCGGGATCTTCGAATTGGTTCCACCTTTTTCGATCGATTGGAAACTTCGAAAATATAGCCAGTCGGTTAGATACGATCCTTGTATATTTCATACCGTTTTCCCTTGATAAGCGATCAAAATGCTGAGCGACAATATTTTTTTTTCGCCTACTAAATTCCTGGAAGCAGAAAATATCAGGATCGGTTTCCACAATCAACTTTTCCCATAAAGAAGTGTCTGTGCCCGATTTATGTTGAGCGTTAGTGTTCCCAATATTGTAAGTAATTATTCGGATAGAGTTTGAGTTTGCAGTATTTTTACCATTCCATGCACCTTTCAAACCAACGACACCCAATAAATGGCCTAAGCCCATCAAAATGGTGCCAACTGAAAAAAAGATATACCGATCCAACAGAACCAGCCAGAATAAAACGAACAAAAGGTTTAGTAAAAGCAGAAAGGGATAGGCCAACCCCAGAAGACTTACCGGCCAAAAAGTTGCTGGAGAAATATAGGGCGATAAATAAGCGATAAACGTAATTAAAATGGTTACAATATTCAACCATTTTAATTTTATCTTCAATTTTTTCAATTAATTGTCTTTACTAGCTTTAAAAAGAAACTCTTTCTCTTCATCACTAAGACTATCGTAACCGGAATCTTTTATTTTGTCCAATATTTGATCTACGCGAGCTTGTTTTGAAGCTGAGGCTGCAGAAACATTAGAGCCGCTTTTTTTTCTGCGTGTTTTCCGTTTGCTTCTGGTGTCAGATTCACTTCTCCTTTTACCCACTCCGCCTACCCCCCGGAAGAAACTGAATATCCGGTCAATAATATTATTCGTTGGAATGGCCAGATCATTCCCACTGCGCAGTTGCGTAACAAAAAGCCATCCCATTACCGCACCGCCAAGATGCGCGAAATGCCCTCCCGTATTAATATTATCAGCTACTCCTAAGAGATCCAAAAAGATCAGTACTGCAGCAATATATTTGAGCTTTACTCCTCCAATAAACAACAAGTACATGACATAATCAGGAGAGGTCACTGCTGCAGCAACAATAATGCCCATAACCGCAGCGGAAGCACCCAAAGCATACTGAGGACCCGCAACTTTTAAACCGGGGAAAAGATTATAGAGCGCGAAAAAAGCTAAAGCACCAGCCAGCCCGGCCAACAGATAAAGTGGCAGTACACGCTGGTTGCCCAGAAAATCTCCTACAATCCTGCCAAACCAATAGAGCAATAACATATTCCAGAGGATATGAAAAAAACCAATGTGCATGAACATATGCGTAAAGATCACCCACGGCTTAGTCAGGTTATGCCACCAATCAGTTGAAATCATAAGGCCTCTCTGAATAGTGATGTAAAGTTCTGACGGCTCGAGACCATTGGCCAAGTTCAGTATTATCTTTAAGGCATTAATTCCAACGAAAAAGGCAATATTTACGATAATAAGGCGGGTTACCGTGTTACCGTAGCTGAATTCTCGCTTGATGTCCTCCCACATTGATTGAAACATAACCTATTATTGATTTTTCTAAATTAATGTGTTTTTGCTGCAAAGGTTTAAGTGCATATTAATTTTTTTTATCGATAGCTTCAAAATGTATTATTCTGGCCGGGAATGCTTCCTCTATAGATTCGTCCCGTATTTCCTCCAGTACAAGATCAACAAGAACCCGGACAGTGCACCGCCCAGGTGAGCAAAATGCGCTACGCCTGTATTAAAGCCACCCACGCCCAAGTACAACTCCAATCCGGCGTAGATCAATACAAAATACTTAGCCTTGATAGGAATCGGGGGAATTAATAATTGTATAATACTATTGGGAAATAACATAGCATAACCGGCCAATATCCCGAAAATGGCCCCTGATGCTCCTAAAACCGGTACGTTGATCAAATCAGCAGGTGCTCCCCAGTAATTTATTTGTAAAAACTGAATGAGCATGAACAAAGCTAAAGCTCCAAAACCCGTAAGTAGATAATAGAATAAAAACCGCCGGGCACCCCAGGTCGCCTCTATCGGAGGGCCAAACATGAACAGCCCGAACATATTGAAAAACAAATGTCCGAAATCGGCATGCATGAACATGTGCGTCACAATCTGGTAGGGTCTGAAAAACTCCGAAGTCGGGTAAAACATCCCCAGCCAAAAACGGCCCCAAGTAAATCCGGGGTGACTAAAGGGCAAGTTATAAGTAGGATCGCCCAAAAGAAATGCTCCCAGAAACGCCAGTACATTAATTATTAGCAAATGCCGAACGGCATCAGTCAACCTATACATAGAGTCTTTTTAATCGATATTTATGGTAAAACTGTCTTATTAACACAGTTAATTCCCAAATCGTTTTGAAAGTTCGTCTAATTCATAAGTTATGAAGCAATTTTTACCCGACGGGCTTTTATAGGGCAGGCTACAGGCGAATAACTGGTCGATGAGCTGTTGCATCTCCTCCCTGCTTAGAGTTTGCCCCCTCTTGACCGACACACTTTTGGCCATTGCTTTTGCCACAAAATCATTAACATCTAATTCGGGATCAAGGCCAAGTTTACATTGTTCAAGTAATCCTTCAATGATCTCTTCTACGTTGGATTTATCACTCAACAAACTCGGCAAACCATTAACCACAAAGGTTCGATCACCAAACTCCTGTATGTCGAACCCCAAAGTATTAATTTGAGGCAAAACACTGATCAACAACTCCGTATCCGACGGAGAAAAGCTCAAAGTCTTGGGAAATAACTGATGTTGAGTAGAAGTTTCTTCCGCTTCCAGCATAGCCTTAAATTGTTCATACAAGATACGTTCATGAGCATTTTGTTGATCAATAAGCAAAAAGCCGGATTTTATCGGACTTACAATGTAAGTACCGTGCAATTGATAGGGTTGGCGTTCAATAGATTGCGACTCTGAAGATTTGGTTTGCGACTCCCCCCACTCACTTTCAATGGTTAAAGCGGGCATATCCTCTTCAAAAAGAGCAGGCTGGATCTCCGCTTTTTCTTCCGGCTCTTTCAACCCTTCGTAAAGTTTTTCCCAATTGGCTAAATTGGATTTGTACAAATCCGGTGATTCTGACGAAGAAAACCGCTCTGAGCCCGAAGTACCCGAGGTATTTTGCAGGGTGGTGTCCTCATTATCAGGATATAATCTCGGGCCTCTTGCAGTAAAAGCTGCTTCCTGGTCAAAATCCAGAGAAGGCGTAATACTGTGCTGGCCCAAAGCATGACGGATCGCTACGCGTAAATAATTATAAATTAACTTATCGTCATCGAATTTGATCTCTTGTTTAGTAGGGTGTACGTTCACATCTATCCTGGCCGGATCAACTTCTATAAAAATCGCGTACAAGGGAAAAGTATCTTGCGGCAGCAAACTTTCGTAGGCACTCATCACAGCGTGGTGCAAATAACCACTTTTAATAAACCGGTTATTCACAAAGAAAAATTGATCTCCCCGGGTCTTTTTGGCAAAGTCCGGTTTCCCTACAAATCCGTTGATCTTTACAATATCCGTTTCTTCAATTACGGGAACCAGCTTCTTATTGGAGTTGGATCCCATAATCCCCGTAATACGTTGCCGCAAATTTCCGGGTTGCAGGTGAAACACTTCATTTCCGTCGTGATTCAAAGAGAAAAAGACATCCGGGTGGGCCATTGCGATACGGCAAAATTCATCGTTGATATGCCGGGTTTCTACCGAATTCGATTTTAGAAAATTCCTTCTGGCCGGAACGTTATAAAACAAGTTCTTAACAGCAATGCTCGTACCTTGATTACACTGACAGGGTTCCTGTGCTTTTACCGCAGAATCTTCAATTAATATCCGTACCCCCAGTTCATCAACGGCCCGTTTGGTTTTCATTTCTACCTGGGCTACGGCGGCAATGGAAGCAAGTGCTTCTCCCCTGAAGCCCATTGTCCGGATAGAAAATAGATCTTTCGACTGCCGGATCTTGGAAGTTGCATGCCTTTCGAAGGATAGTCGTGCGTCGGTTTCCGACATACCACAACCGTTATCAATTACTTGAATTAAGGTCTTACCGGCATCTTTTACGATTAACTTGATACTTGTACTACCCGCATCAATCGCATTTTCCACTAATTCTTTGACTACTGAAGCCGGCCGTTGAATCACTTCACCGGCAGCTATCTGATTAGCAACCGCATCGGGCAGTAGCTGAATAACATCAGCCATTCATTTTTCTTTTTCTTATTTAATTTCCAAGTACTATTAGCCCCCTGCTTCGAGTGCTTCAACAATTCTTGGTAAATATTTTATCATAAACAAATAAGATGCAAACAAAAGTAAGGCAATTATTCCTAATAACAACATATTGGATTGAAAAACACTGTTTCTTCTCAAATGAGAGTCATCTGAAAAACCTCGCCGAAATCCACCCGAGATCCTCGCTTTGGTAGCCTCGATATTACCATCTTTCGCATCCTTTATTCGCTTTATGCGCTCTTCCAATTCTTCTTTTTTGGGATCCCAATACCGGGGGATATATTTGTAACGCTGGTGCTTGGGCACTCTAAAAAATTTTAATAAAGCCATATCATCTTCTTATTTAGTATTTTCTTTTTGATGCTAAAAACTGAACTTTAGGTGTTTGGTTTAAATATTAGGCGCAAAGAGCTAGGGTAATCCCTCTCTTTTTGCATCTTCTTTATAAATGACAAGTTACGATAAAATATAGTTGAATGAAAAACAGAAGACTATACCTTCTTCTCACTTTTTTACTTTTTGCTTCAAGTCAGATAATGGCGCAGGGTGTAAGAGGACAAATTACTGATACCGCCAATATTCCTCTGGCTTTTGCCACCATTTTTGTCAAGGAGACAGGATCGGGAACGATCACTAATGAAAACGGTTTTTATGAGCTAAAATTATCCCAGGGAGATTATACCCTCATTTTCCAATACCTTGGATACAAAACCCAAATTGAAAAAGTAGCTATCGGAGAACGATCCAGAACACTCGATATTAAGCTGGAAAAACAATCTATTGATCTAAAACAGGTAGAAGTCGTCGAAGGAAGAGAAGACCCTGCTTATACGGTGATGCGCCGGGCCATTGCCAAGGCCAGTTTTCACCGCCAGCAACTCGACCGCTATCAAGCTAAAGTATACATCAAAGGCAGCGGCAGACTGAAAAAATATCCCGGCATTATCAAACCCTTTATGGAAGAAGAAGAGATCGATACTTCCATCGCTTATACCACCGAATCCGTTAGTGAAATTGAATACGTGCGCCCCAACACATTTAATGAAAAAGTGATCTCTATTTATGAAACTGGCGAGGATAACTCAACCAGCCCCAATGGCTACATCAACGGCAGCTTTTACGAACCTGAAATAGCCGAAGCCATTTCTCCACTTTCCCCTAAAGCTTTCGCATACTATCGATTCAAATTAGATGGCTATTTTTACGATCGGGGCTTTGGGGTCAACAAGATAAAGGTCACCCCTCGCAGTCGGGGAGAAAATGTCTTTGAAGGGCATATCTATATTGTAGAAGACTTTTGGAGTATTTACAGCACAGAGCTTTCTACTTATAAATTTGGCATCAAATTCTTGATCGAACAATCCTATGCCCCTATCGAGGACCAGGTATGGCTTCCGGTTAACCACCAATTTTCAGCGGATGGAAAAATCTTTGGCTTTGCCTTCGAATATAACTATCTCGCCACGGTGAGTGATTACCAAATCGAATTAAACCCCGACCTGGAAAATAATTTCACGGTTATCGATGAAAAACTGGACAAAGAACTGGCTAAGGAAATTGAATCCATCAAAAAGCAAGACAAAAACGAAGCAGAACAAAAATTAGCCTCCGGCGAGGAAATCACCAGAAAAGACCTCCGCAAACTCCTGCGAGAATACGAAAAAGAAGAACGAAAGCAACAGAAGGAACCACAGGTGGTAGAGGAATACAATTTTGTCATAGATTCTATGGCACGAAAAAGAGATTCTGTTTATTGGGAAAACATACGGCCGGTCCCATTAACCAAACATGAAGTCAAGGGGTATGTCAAAGCGGACAGCCTGGCTAAAGCGGAACGTGAAGCTGAAGAAAATAACGATAACGAAATTGCAGAAAAAAGGCGTGGCAACCGATGGCAACCCAGCCACCTTTTAACAGGCAACCGTTATAAATTAAGCGATAAAGAATACTTCGCTTTTAGCTCGCTTTGGGACAAAGTCCTTTTTAATCCAGTAGAAGGGTTCAGTCTCCACGATACATTAAGCTATTACAATTATAAAAACCATAATTTTTCCGCGCAGCTCATACCGCGTTATGCATTCACCCGGAAGCGTTTCTCACTAGCTTCTTCGCTTAATTATACCTTGGGGCAGCGGTTTAATAGAACCAGTTTTTCCCTGGCAGGCGGACGCTACATATTTCAGTACAACGAAGAAGAGCCAATTAGTTTTTTTATTAATTCCTTTATTAATTTATTCCGGGATAATAATTTTATCCATCTTTATGAAAAGGAATACCTCAAGTTGGACTTCAAGAAGTCTTTTTTGGAAAAGGTTAAATTCGAAGCCGGTATTGAATGGGCGAACCGGCTCACTTTGAGTACACTTACCCGCCAAACCTGGTTTGGCAATGAAAATAGCGGCTACGGTACCAATATTCCCTTTAACCGAGAAGTGATGCTGCCTTTGATGGAACGGCAAAAAGCCCTGGTCTTCAACGCCCGCCTGATAACCCGTCCGTGGCAAAAATACCGGATCCGCAACGGCGAAAGACAACTGATCCGTCGTTCTTCTCCTACCCTTACTTTTATGTATAAAAAGGGGATTGACGGCACACTGGGAAGCCAGGTAAATTTTGACCAGATTGATTTCACCTTCCAACATAAATTTGAATTAGGTGTTCGCGGGCTGGTCAATGTCAAAGTCAATGCCGGTACCTTTTTGAATAGTCAGGCAATGAGCTTTATCGATTTCAAACATTTTCCCGGTAACCGCACGCATGTAGTCACTACTGACCCGGTGGCCAGTTTCAGATTACTACCGTATTATGATTTCAGTACCCGCCGGGAATACGCAAGTGCACATATACATTATCAATTCAGAAAGTTTTTGTTCACTCATATCCCCGAGTTGTGGTTGGTCGGTATTAAGGAGAATCTATTCGTTAATTATCTAGCAACTCCTACATCGAATAATTACGTTGAATTGGGCTATTCGATCGATAATATACTGAGGTTTTTCAGACTGGAAACGGCGGTCGCCTACCAGGACGGGCAGTTTTTTGATATTGGATTGTTGATTGGAATTGCTTCTAACCTCGAAGACTTATTTAATTGAGATTTTTACTAAATTTTTTCGGAAATAGTAGTATAATTTTTTTTAATAAAATCATTTTTCGTGTTGGTTATTCAAAATGTTCTAATTGAAGAAGCTGTTGTAGAAGAACAGTTCATGTGTAATCTGAACGCCTGCAAAGGAGCTTGCTGTTGGGAAGGCGAATACGGAGCACCTTTGGAAAAAGAAGAATTGCAGACGCTTGAAAATATTTATGAGGACATCAAACCTTTTCTGACCGGGGAAGGAATAAAAACATTGGAACAAGAGGGTTTGTACCAGTATAATAATGAAGTCAAATCCTTTGAAACCACCCTGATCGGTGGTGGTCCCTGCGCCTATATGATCCGCGATCAAAGAGGAATTGCGAAATGTGGTATTGAAACCGCTTACCGCGCCGGAGCTACAGATTTCATCAAGCCTGTTTCCTGTCATTTATACCCCATTCGTTGCAGTGAAAATGAACAGAACAATTTTATTTCTTTGGAATACCATGAGTGGGACATCTGTTCTGCAGCCTGCCAATTAGGCAAAGAGCGAAAAATGCCCGTTTATCAGTTTGTAAAAGAAGGGATCATTCGAAAATTTGGGGAGGATTTCTTCCAGGAATTGGATCAGATGTCTTTACATTTAAAGAATAAGTGCTGATCCAAACAAAAATTTGGCACAAAAATTGAGGCCTAAATAGTGAGAGAACTGTTTATCATACCCCCCACAATAACGAACAGTTAATCAAAAATCAGGGAAGTACCATAGCAACTATTTCAAGTAGTGAATATCCTATTGTTTATTCATTTCTTGTCTATCAAATATTCGACCATAAATACCTAATGCTTTCCTGATTCATCTGCGAATTTGCTCCTTATCAATTACTTTTCGTATTGATTAATTTTTGCCCGGATCATCCCATTTTAATTTTTTTCTTAAAAATTGCGAATGGATGTTGAACTCCAGAGGTACAAAATAACTGATATTCCGATCATTCAGAATAAAAATAATACGCTAACCCCCTTTTGAAGTTGGTTTTGGTAGCCTGACAAGAATACTGTCAAGGCTACTTTTTTTTATTCCTTTTCAAGATTGGACTTTTGACATAACATTCTAAGTGTTTGATAATCAATTAAACAAGGCACTTCGGAATAATCGTCTTACTTACATTTATCTACTGATTATCAGATTGTTACTGTTGCTCTATCTAGCGTCTAATTCAAGAATATCCCATAAAAAAAGGGCCGGTACAATTAGTACCGACCCAAAGTAAACACCTAAAACCCTATTAACTAATTCTTTTTTCTTTTGGTCTTTTTATATGCTGAACACCACTCACCAACTTATATAAATGCGGTTATAAAGCAAGTACTCGGACAATATCGAGTCGTGTTTTATCTGGCATCTCATTTAAATAATTGTTGTAACTATGAAGGAAACAAAGGAAATATGTTAAAGGTTTGTCATTGATTTCTTAAGAGTGTATTAATTTCTTCAACATATTTCCTGTGGTTAGCCAGCCTGGGGACTTTATGTTGCCCTCCGAGTTTCCCCTTAGAAGCAAGCCAGTTGAGGAAGGCACCATGCGGTAAGGCTTGAACGGACAACCTCGCTAAAGCGATATCTTTGTACCGTTTAGCTTCGTAATCTGAATTAATTTGCTGGAGATTTTTATCCAATAACTCTGCAAACAAGTCAATGTCAACCGGCAATTTTTCAAACTCAATCAACCATTCGTGTCTTCCATGAGTATTGCCTTCCAGGTAAACGGGAGCCACAGTATATTCATTTACAATAGCATTTAATTCCCGGCAGGTAGCTTCAAGTGCCTGATCGGTATTCTCTACCATGACCTCCTCTCCGAAAGTATTGATAAATTGTTTAGTGCGCCCGGTTATTTTGATCTTGTAAGGACAAAGAGAGGTGAACATCACGGTATCGCCGGGAAGATAGCGCCAAAGCCCTGAGTTCGTGCTGATAACAAGTGCATAGTTTTTAAACAATTCAACTTCCCAAAGTGGAACTGCCGTAGGTTCGTTTTTATTCCATTCCTCCATAGGAAGGAATTCGTAGTATATTCCATTGTCCAGCAAGAGCAATAGGTCTTTTTCTGAAAATTCGCTTTGAACGGCAAAAAAACCTTCTGAAGCGTTGTAAATCTCCTGATAACTCACCTCTTCTGAGGGGAAAAACCGCTCAAACTGCTTTTTATAGGGAGTAAAGGAAACACCACCGTGCACATATCCTTGAAAATTGGGCCATACTTCGAGCATATTTTCTTTGCCGGTGAGTTCAAGAATTTTTCTTAGTAGAACTACTGTCCAGGTGGGCACTCCTCCAATCATGACCATATTCTTTTCCTTACTGCCGATGATAGCCATCCTGCGGAGTTTTTCCTCCCAGTCCTCAAGGAGTGCAGTTTCAAAATCAGGCACATAAAACGGGCGTGCGGAGTAGGGCATGTGATAGATCATAATTGCCGAAACATCACCGTACCAACTGTTGGGATAAGCATCATAACGATGGAGGCTCCCTCCCATCACCAGACTTTTATGTTGAAACTGACGAGCATCGGGGCGGTTGCGGTAAAACAAAGTCATTGCATCCCACCCTCCACGAACATGGCAGTATTTGAGGTTTTGCCTGGTAACCGGGATAAACTTACTCTTGTCGCTCGTAGTGCCCGAAGATTTTGAATACCACTTTACCCGACCATTCCACAATACATTTTTTTCTCCTTTCATCATCCGCTGAATGAAAGGTTTTAAGGATTCGTAATTTTGAATGGGAATGATGCGTGCATACTCTTCTGGTGTCTTTATTTTTTTGAAGTGAAACTGCTTTCCCCATTCAGTAGGCACTGCTGCTTTGATCAAATCGCTCAGAAGTGCTTTTTGTACTGCGTGAGGATGCTCCATAAAGTATTGGATCCTCCGATACCGATTGCGATGGTACCACCGAAAAAATGTGTTAATCCATTTCCGCATACCGTTAGTGAAGTGTTAACATCATAGCTCAAGTTTAAGAAATTCTCCCGTAAAACTTTTTTTACATTTAATAATGCTTTCGGGGGTGCCGCTGTATACGATCGTACCTCCCTTTTTGCCTCCTTCCGGGCCTATATCGATAATATGATCGGCCACTTTGATGACATCCATATTATGCTCTATAACCACTACGGTATTACCTTTATCCACCAGTTTATTCAGTACTTTCAACAAGTGCAGAATATCCTGAAAATGCAGCCCGGTAGTAGGCTCATCCAAAATATACAGTGTTTTCCCGGTATCTCTTTTGGATAGCTCTTCGGCTAATTTAACCCGTTGTGCTTCGCCTCCCGAAAGTGTTGTCGCTTGCTGACCTAATGTAATGTATCCTAACCCTACTTGATCTAAAGTACTCAACTTTCTGTAAATCTTGGGAATATTTTTGAAAAAATCTACTGCCTCCGATACGGTCATATCCAAAACATCGCTGATGGATTTCCCTTTATACAACACTTCCAGGGTTTCCCGGTTATATCTTCTTCCCAGGCAATTTTCGCATTCAATGTGAACATCCGGCAAAAAATTCATTTCTATAATCCTCATCCCCGAACCTTTACATACCTCACAACGCCCTCCTTTTACATTAAAAGAAAAACGCCCCGGTTTATATCCCCGGATCTTTGCTTCCGGCAGATCAGAGAACAATTTGCGGATATCCGTGAATACATTCGTGTAAGTAGCAGGATTAGAACGTGGGGTTCTCCCAATAGGAGATTGATCTATTTCTATAACTTTATCGATGTGCTCTATTCCTTTGACTTCCTTGTATGGTAAGGGCTTCATTAAACTTTTATAGAAATGACGCCTCAAAACCGGATACAAAGTTTCATTGATCAGTGATGATTTTCCACTGCCCGAAACTCCGGTTACGCAGCAAAAAGTACCTAAAGGCACCCTTAGGTGAACATCTTTCAGGTTATTGCCCGAAGCCCCAATAATCTCTAAATATTCTCCATTGCCTTTTCGACGCTCTTTTGGCGTTTTTACTTTTCTGGCTCCTTGGAGATATTCCGAAGTAACAGTTTTGTTCTTTAAAAAAGCTTGGGGTTTTCCCTTCCCCACTACTTCTCCGCCGTGTTTACCGGCTCCCGGCCCCAGATCGATTAAATAATCAGAAGCCAGCATAATATCCTTATCATGCTCAACCACCAAAACGGTATTTCCAATATCCGAAAGTTGCCGTAAGGCTTGAATAAGTCGTTGGTTATCGCGCTGATGCAGACCAATACTCGGTTCATCTAAAATATAGGTAATACCGGTGAGTTGTGAACCTATTTGCGTAGCGAGCCGGATCCGCTGAGATTCGCCACCCGATAAGGTGCGAGCCGGCCGGTTCAAACTAAGGTAATCCAAACCAACATGCAGTAAAAAACCTAATCGCAGCCGGATTTCTTTGAGCACTTCTTTACCTATTGTAAGCTGCCGTTCCGTCAAATGCTCTTCTGCTTCTATTATCCACTCGCTCAAGGCAGCTATATCCATTTCTGCTAAATGACCAATATGACGACCATGAATTAAAAAGTGAAGGGATTCTTTTTTCAGGCGGTAGCCGTCACATTCAGGGCAAATATCCACGGTCATGAAATTTTCCGTCCATTGCCGGGTTTTCTCAGAAGTAGAATTGCGGTACCAATTTTCGATCATCTTCACCAAACCATCGTAAGTAAGAGAATAGGTATAATCATTTTGGCTGTATTTTGCCGATACTTTAATGGGCTGCCCGCCACCGTACAAAATAATATCGAGTGCTTTAGAAGGAATATCTTTAATAGGAGTAGAAAAAGTAAACTTGTATTTTTTTGCCAGGGCCCTGAGTTGTTTAAAAACCAAATTTTCCCTGACCTCTCCCAGAGGAGCGATCCCCATATCATTGATACTTTTGGTATCGTCGGGAATTACTTTATTCAGATCGATAGTATTGATCTCACCGATACCTTTACATTTTGGGCATGCTCCGTAAGGAGAATTAAATGAAAATGAATTGGGCGAGGGCTCAGGGTAAGAGATACCTGACTCAGGATCAACCAAAAACTTACTAAAAGGAGTAACTGCATTCGTTTCAATATCATGAATCATAATGAGACCATCCCCCATTTTCAAGGCGGTCTGTAGCGAAGCATTCAACCGGTCGTATTTTTGCCGACTGACCTTCAGCCGGTCTATTACTACTTCTATATCGTGTATTTTGTAACGGTCAACTTGCATTTTCGGCACCACATCCAATATTTCTCCATCTACCCGAACTTTAGTATACCCCTGCTTCCTTACCTGTTCGAATAACTCCCGATAATGCCCCTTTCTTCCTTTGACTAATGGCACCAGGATCGCTACCTTCCGGTTAGTGTATTGCGCGATGATCCGTTCTTTCATTTGCTCTTCTGTGTAGCGGACCATTTTCTTGCCGGTTACGTATGAATAGGCTTCACCGATCCTGGCAAATAAAAGTCGCAAAAAATCATAAATTTCCGTTACCGTCCCTACCGTCGATCTGGGATTCTTACTTGTAGTTTTTTGTTCAATTGAAATTACCGGACTCAATCCTGAGATCTGTTCTACATCCGGACGCTCCATTTCTCCAATAAACTGACGGGCGTAGGCAGTGAAAGTCTCCATATATCTGCGCTGCCCTTCCGCATAAATGGTATCGAAAGCCAGAGAAGACTTTCCACTGCCGCTGATACCGGTAATTACGACCAATTTGTTCCTGGGAATAGATACATTGATATCTTTCAGGTTGTGCTCTCTCGCTCCTATCACCTCTATGAACTCTTGTTCAATAGTTTTTATGCCAATCTTTTTTTTCGTACTCATCAGTTATTTTTTTCCATTTTTCTTAACAGCATAATGAAACTACGGTTTGAAAGAACGGTAAGCATTTATTAAACTTTAATTTTTTATAGACTTTTGACGCTAGAGATCAGACGCTAAGTGTCATAACATCAAATCCCTGACAGTCAGCAGGTAACCTTGAGTGCAACATTAGCCATATTATGTGTTTTTTGCTTGATTATCAACCATTTGAAATTTAGCGTCAAAGGTACTATCCTTTTTGAAAAGCAAATCTGATAGCCCGCTTGGTGGTAGGTTGTTTTTTTGGGATAAAATTTGTTATTAACAGCGGTTATTGCTTTAGGATATTTTTTGCCACAAAATCAGAAAGACACTAACCCCCACTAAAAATTTTGTACAGATTTTGCGTTCTTGCCTGCCCGTGACGGCCATGGCTGTCCACGTAGGACCCGCCACGTAGGGCCCGGTAGGCTAAGGAAAATCTCATTTATTTTGGAACCCGCCTACTGCCTGCCTAGCGGTCACGGCTAAGTCATATACACAAGTTTTTAATGGAATGAAAATCAATTCTTTAGAAAGAATTTCATCCAAACTCCGTTTGGCAAGTTATGTTGCATCGAGACATCCATTCTCTGAATGGTGTGTCCATCATAGATAAAAGATATGTATATACCATAAGCGGTCACGGTAGGTGGGTGCCAGTAATGGCCGGCAGGTTAGCGGCAATCATTCAAAACCCTTTGTTCAAACTTAAATCACAAAGCGAGAATAGCTGGAAATTTGTTAATGAGAAAATGGGATTCGATATACGTAAAAGCCGGATAAACTATTTGTAAAGCAATGCAAACAACACAAAGATTAAACTTTTAAAAGTCCTGTTTTTAAAGCTTCCTTTGCCTTTTGCATGCCCAGATCGGTAACGTGGTATTTCTTCTTGCCCTGTTGGGAACTAGTTGTTTTTCTTGTCATAACAAGCAATTCAGGTTCTTTTTTAAGAAGACTGTTAATAGCCTGAGTTATGTTCTTGATACCGTGCCCGATTTTCTTTAATTCTTTGTTAATTGGGCGGCTTCCTAGTTCCGTTGCAGGATCTTTTTCCTGTAGATAAGAAGCGACGAGTAATACTCTTGCAACGTCCGTTTTCATCTTTATCCGGTCAAATAAGCCTTGTACACTGTAAGCCGTCAAGTCCGAAGATACTGCTTTAGAAGTACCGTCTTCCTCATGTCCTGAGCCATGACCATTTTGGTTTGAAAAAGCTTCTGAGCCTCCCGGTAAAGGATAACCGTAATTTATAGGTAAAGAAACAACGGGCATAGTTGTTTTCCCAGCTTCTAGACCTAACTTATTTGTTAACCATTGTATGACTCTTCTTCTTTCTTCCATACCCAGGTCCTTTATGATGTCATAGGCCCGGGCCATTACTGCTAATTCTGGATCACCAATCATTTTTTTCTAATTTTTTGTTAAAAAATACACCTTTTGACTCTTACAAAATTTCTCTGTGTAAAAAGTAGAAAGTGAGATTTAATTTGATAAGAACCGTAAACTCGCTCCTCTATTTTGTAGTTTTTTTTGTTGTCACAATTTAACAACTTTTGTACATATTTTTTTGAAAAGTCCTTTCCAAGTCCTGGAATGCTTTATCAAAAGTTTATCCGACTTCACAATATAAATTTTTATACACTAAATGACAAAGAGAACGTTCTTCAAGATATCATTATTTGAAAGCTATATTAAAAAGAAAAAAAAAGAAGGTGCAAATAAAAAACTAATAAAAGCTACAAGTTAAGATTGAGAAACCAGCTATCTCCACAACAAAACCAAGTATTTCAACTAAGAAGGGCGTAGGCATTTGACAACGTTTTTCTGTTTCAATGCTATCATTCACCAAATGAATGATCCTCTTTTTTTATTTCTAAAAAAAATAAAAGAAGAAAAATGCTGATCAAATTCGTGATTTTTTGACTTTCATTTTAAAAAAAAGGATAGTACGTTGTGTAGTTGATTCAACGCCAATGATCAATTTTAAACCGCTAGGAGCCGGTTCTCTGAAAATTACCGTTTGTCACAAAATCTGAACCAAGCCGCAATTTGATCGAAGAGTTCAAGATGCTTTGGATAACGCAACAAAAGTCAACACCACTCTATAATTGACTAAGCAAATGGGTAATGATCAAATTCAATTTGGGTTGAGCAGACCGGGCAACAGCGATCACTGATTCTATGGAGGCGGGTTCTATTTCATCGGGAGGGTAGCACTTATTGGTCACAACGGATATCATCAGCACTTTTAGGTTCATGTGATTCGCAACGATCACTTCCGGAACAGAACTCATTCCCACAACCGAAGCACCTATCAGGTTGAAAAAATTATACTCTGCCGGTGTTTCCAGATTAGGCCCTTGCAAGCCTGCATAAATTCCATATCGAGCCCTGATATTATTAGCCAATGCTATTTCCATAGCCATTTGCCGTAAATGAGCGTCATAAGCGTGAAGCATCTCGGGAAACCGCAGACCCAGCCTGGGGTCGTTATAGCCCCGCAAAGGATTCTCCGCATGAAAATTAAGATGGTCATTAACAATAATTAGATCGCCCGATTCAAGCTCCTCTTTTACGCCACCTGCCGCATTGGATATGAATAAGGTATGAATCCCCAAAAACTTAAGTACCCGCACGGGAAAAGTAATTTCCACCATCGAATATCCCTCATAATAATGAAATCTGCCGGCAAGGGCTACGATCCTTTTCCCCGATAAATGACCAAAGATCATTTCTCCTTTATGACTGTCAACCGTAGTCGATGGAAAATGCGGAATGGTGCTATAAGGAATGGTATGAACGACGTCAATCTCCTCTGCCAAGCCACTGAGGCCGGTACCTAATATTATACCATATTCCGGTTCAAAAACAATTTGACGCTCGATATTCCTAACTGCTTCATTGATCTGATCGTATAACATAGTGACTTTGTTTTTGAACCTAATCTACCTGCAAGGTGGCCACATCTAAATCCTGTTGCACGATATTTTCCGGTAGTGCTCTGAATTCATATTCCTGATTGCGCAAGCGGGGCTCAAACCCGGCATCTCTGATCGCCTTCTGGATACCATCGGCCGTAAAACGGAAATTAGCTCCGGCAGCAGATACCACGTTTTCTTCGATCATAATACTTCCAAAGTCATTGGCTCCTGCATGTAAACAAACCTGGGCTATTTTTTTGCCTACTGTTAACCAGGAAGCCTGGATGTTGCGAATGTTGGGCAGCATAATTCTACTTATGGCGATCATTCTGACGTATTCATCGCCAGTACAAGTATTTCGGGCGCGTTTCAGTTTTCTGAGAATAGTATCTTCGTCCTGAAACGGCCAGGGAATAAAGGCAATAAATCCTTTTGCTCCTTCAGGTTTTTCAGATTGCACCTGCCTGATCTCTACTAAATGCTGCATTCGTTCCAGGTTGGTTTCAATATGCCCGAACATCATAGTAGCGGAGGTCGTCAAATTGATCTTATGTGCAGCCCGCATGATATCGAGCCATTCTTTTCCCCCGCACTTTCCCTTGGAGATCAGCCTGCGCACCCTATCACTGAGGATCTCTGCACCGGCTCCGGGTAATGAATCCA
>CAZHNG010000113.1:0-18013 GCA_964533785.1 uncultured Saprospiraceae bacterium
CGTAGATTATGGCAAAATGTTTTGCACTCCTGGGTTGGAGCTTACCCGTCATAGAAAGTATGCAAAAAGCGCAAAAACCGTTTGTAGTGGTTTCTTTTCCAGAATTTGAAGCTTACGCAAAGGAAAATCACATTCCTTTTGTGGGCTATCAATTGGATGAATTTGGCAGCCACTCGAATTCCAAAGCATTGGCGGAGTTATTAGCGCCTTACAATGTAGATGTGGCTGTCCCCTTATATGAAGAAACAGTAGAGTGGGCCGGTGCACTCAACTCCTTGTACTGGAATGATCCACGAGTGCTCAACCGCGCCTTTCTATTCAGGAATAAAGCGATCATGAAACGTAAAGCCCTACTAGGCGGCTTGAAAGTAGGCCTTTTTGAAGAAGTCTACACCCAAGAGCAGGTACACAAAGTTCTCTAGCGCCTGAATGAGGCAGAATTACAACTGCCCGGCGAAGATGATGCCTGGTTTCACGTCAAACCATTTGCATCTGCGGGCACAGTGGGCCATCGTTTTATCAAATCCCGCCAGGATATCGACAATAAAATCCGGATGACTGATTTCCCCTGCCTGGTAGAAAGCCATTTGTCGGGCTATGAGTTTTCTTGTGAAGCCTTCATCCACGGCGGAAAGATCCAGTTCCTGAACCTAACGGAATACGTCAAGTTGGGGTATTCTAATTTCATTCCGGCGGGACGGGAGTTAGAATCTAAGAGAAGCTTGATAGAAAGAGAAGTACAAAAATTAGTGAATATTTTCGGCTTTAAATATGGGATGATCCACCCGGAATGGTTTATCAACGATGCAGGGGAGTTGAATTTCGGAGAAGTAGCCTGCCGCATCCCCGGAGGTCATATATTGGAGTTGGCATCACAGGCATACGGTTTTGACGCATTATTAGCCTTCGTACTATGCCACGATCCGTCAATGTCCCAGGAAGAACTAGATGCTTTGTTTGCTCCTACCAGAAACTTTCCCCAAAAATATTATGGTAATGTGATGATCTTTCCACAGCAAGGACAAATATCCAAACTTGTTATACCCGAATCGCTAAGGAATGAGCCTTACTATTTGGATAATAACCTGATCGAGCCATTACAGCCAATGAAGATCGGAGGAAGAGAAGGTTTTGGCAACCATTTCGGTACTGTAAATTTTGTCGGTGAAGATCCAGCCAGGATTAGAACCTTACTTAAAGAGTATCAGGATGTCCAATTTTATCTGTAATGCCAAAAACAAATTCGATAATGGCTGTATTTTCACAAGACCATGCAAATCATTTTCTTTATTTGCTGGACCAATATCAAAGCGCACTTCCCCTTACAAAAGAACTGAAGCGCAAAAAGTTGCTCAGCCAAGCTGACATATTGGCCAGTTCTGAGGAAGGCCTACAGTTGTTGTACGAGCAAATACCGGTTTTGAGTGAAAACGGTTTGTTCGATGATACGGTTTGGGCTTCGCCGAAAGGCTTGGTTCCTTCGCTTATCAGTGGCACCTTACTGGGCTCTTATCCCAGTAATATTTTCGAAGTTTTAAGCGAGCTGAGGTTGCTGGCCCTCAGTAAAGGGGATCTTAAAATGGAAAATATTGAGCAATCCTGGGCGATTGATTTCCTGAAGGAAGCTATTGTCGAGAATTTTGATCTTGCCTACGAAGATTTTAAGCATCCGCGGTGGGGGGTATACCAACCTTCAGATCTGAAAAAGATCAAGACGCTTTTTTCATTCTTATTACAATATGTTCCTCTGGATAGTTTGAAAAAGAAACTATTGAATGAGATAGAGACGCTCACCGCTCACCGCCCGATCGTTACGAATAAGGTTGAACAGATCATTATTGCCGTTCACGATCATATTGATCTTGACCCTGCTGAAGATACGGATAGAAGATTAATGGTATTTACTGAGATCTTTTTTCGTTATCCGCCCGGAAAATGGGAGCATTTATTTGCCAAGTGGGGGAGTAGAAAGCTCAAAATGGAGTGCGAGCGGTGTGGCAAGGATATGGCAGAGACGGGATTGGTTTCCCAGTTTCACTTGGCCTTATTACAACATATAACAAAAGAGAAATCAGATCTTATTCCGCGTTGCCTTTCTTTGAATCCTCACGGCATCGCCGAGTTCAACCGGCATAAGGAAGATGTGGTATCTATTATCCAGGAGTTTATTACACTTGCTAACCGGCAATCCGTATACGGCCTGCGAAAGGTGCTCGAACGGAGTCTGCTATCGCGTAAACTGATCTTCCATGCTCTGGAAAGATTAAAAAGTATCAATATACACCCGGAAATTGCCGAACGGCTAGTCATCGGAAATATGAGTGGTTACGAAGCTACCCCGAAGCAACTGTTGATGGGCGGGATCTACGCTTTACTGGGACAGCCTCTGGGCGTCCGGCAAGGTAACAATCCAACTTGCCAGTCAGCGCGGGCCTTGAGTATGTGGAGCCGCCACGACCCGGGAAAATTGATCAATATGCTGATCGATGCTGCTTCTACCAATAATATTATTTTCAGATATGAAGGTGACCTGATCGAGTCAGCAGAAGTGCTTCAAGGCGTAGCGGACCGGATAGATTTTAAGTTGGATTACGTATCGATCGTTTTGGTGCCCCATCTCGACCGGATCTACAATGAAATGATGAAACGGGCTTCAATGAGTCATATTGGTAAGGACCCGCACATTTCGGTCAATCCTGCCTTTTACGGGCATTGGATCCAAACGGGTTTTGTGTCGGCTTACGATCCATTAGTTGCCAGTATTGTAAATTACGAAGATTTTGTGGGGATATTTTACGCATCATATCACCCTGAATACAATGGCGGTCATTCTTTGGCATATCCGGTTCCATTGGGTATATTTATCACTGATACAACGGGAAAGATGCGCGGATTTCACGCTATTTCGTTGTTGCGTGTGCAAAAAGACGCGAAAGAAGAATGGAGATGTTACTTTTTTAACCCCAATAGTGAAGGACCGCAAGATTGGGGACTAGGTATCCGACCGACCGTTGCGAGTAACGGGGAATTGGCGGGTGAATCTTCTCTGCCATTTGCTGAATTTGTTTCCAGAGTCTATGCTTACCACTACAACCAATTGCAACTGGGGGATAAACACATTCACATTCCTCAGGAGATCATTACGAACGTAAAGCGCTTGGCCAAAGAAAGTTGGGGACGGAGCTACAACTGGAAATGAGTTAAATACAGGGCTTAGATACTATAACCGGTATACTTGATGGCACTGGCTGTAAAAATCTCGGAGGTTCAGGCCTCACCTCCCTTTCGTTCTTTGAATTGGTGGTGTTAAGAGTTAATGAAATAATGCCCCTAAATCCAAAGGTCGGCATCTTCAAAAGGTAGATAATTGCCCCCTTTAATAACTAATAACAACCAACTCAAAACAATAATATTCAAATGGTAGAAATTAAACAACCACCAGTAAATATAAGGAGTGTACGGCACTCTTCACGGATCGAACTGAGTCAGTCCGCACTAAAAAAGAACATCAATTTTTTGAGGCGGAAAATCGGTACGCACCCTATTCTTTCATGTGTTGTAAAAGCAAACGCTTATGGCCACGGCATTCCACAGATGGTACATATGCTGGAAAAATGTGGAGTCAATCACTTTTCAGTTGCTTCAGCTTTTGAAGCGGAACAGGTATTGAAATGCCTGAAGACGGACAGTGAAATCATGATCATGGGTATTTTGTACAATGAAGATGTATCCTGGGCCATTGAAAATGATATTTCTTTTTTTGTTTTTGATATTCCTAGATTAGAATTGGCATTAGAAGAAAGTAAGAAGCTCGGTAAAAAGGCACATATTCATTTAGAGATAGAAACAGGCACCAACCGGACCGGATTAAGTGATCATTATGTTTCTAAAGCTTTAAAAATTTTGAAACAGCATAAGGAGCATCTTCATTTTCGAGGTGTATGCACGCATTTGAGTGGTGCGGAATCACTGAGCAACCAATTCAGGGTAGAACAACAAATAGCGCATTTTAAAAAAGTATTGAGCCGGTTAAAAAGAAATAAATGCGAACCAGATCTCATACACATGGCTTGTTCGGCAGCGGTTTTGACCATGCCCGAAACCCATTATGACCTGGTACGAGTAGGTGTTTCTACCTACGGGTTTTGGCCCAGTAAAGATACTTATTACAAACATTTGAGGCAGATTAACAAGAAAAAAGATAACCCATTATCCCGGGTAATTGCCTGGAAAACTGATGTAATGGACGTGAAAAAGGTTGAAAAAGGAGCCTTTATTGGTTACGGAACTGCCTATCAGGCCACGCGTGATATGCTGGTAGCGGTGCTGCCGGTTGGTTATAGCAACGGCTACCCAAGAGGACAATCCAATAACGGCTACGTTCTAATTAGAGGTAAGAAAGCACCGATCACGGGTTTAATCAATATGAATCTTTTTATGGTCGACGTGACGGATATACCAGGCGTAAGAATTGGTGATGAGGTGGTTTTAATTGGAAAACAAAAAAATAATGTCATCAATGTGAGTTCCTTTACCAATTATACTCAATTATTAAACAACGAGATGCTCAGTCGTTTACCGAAGGCTATCCCGAGAATCATTATAAAATAGATTGTATACTATGGAGCGAAAAACAGTAGTTATAAAATACGGGGGTAATGCTATGATCGATCCGGAAGTGAAAGAACGCGTTATCGAGAAAATAAAAGCTTTGAAAGACCAAGGTTTGAATGTAGTCTTGGTACACGGCGGCGGACCTTACATCAAGAAGATGCTGGAGTTGGCTAAGGTGGAATCCGTTTTTGTCAATGGTCACAGAGTAACGAGCCCTACCGCCCTAAAATACATTGAAATGACCTTAAAAGGGGAGGTTAATAGTATGTTGGTCAATTTATTGTCCAAGCAAGGTATAAAAGCTGTGGGGTTATCGGGTAAAGACGGCCAGACGGTTGTGGCTGAAAAGCGATACGATTTTGTTCACGAAAACGGCAATATCACGAAGAAAGACCTTGGTCAAGTAGGCAACGTAAAAGCAGTTCATCCTGCTCTCATTGACGTTTTACTGAAAAATGGGTTTTTACCCGTTTTGGCCTGTATCGCTTCGGATGAAGAAGGCAATGACTATAATATCAATGCCGATATGTTCGCCGGCCATATTGCCGGTCATCTGAAAGCTGATCATTACCTGGTCTTAACGGATGTGGATGGTCTTTTGAAGAAAGTCGATGATCCGTCTTCATTAATCCATAAGATCCGCCTCAAAGAATTGATCCCGCTGATAGGTACCGTGATCAAAGGTGGTATGCTGCCTAAAGTGGAGTCTTGCCAGATCGCTTTGCAGCAGGGGGCTAAATCCGCACGTATTATCAACGGCACCAAACCGGACATGATATCTTCAGCTATTTTTAACAACAACAACCTTACAGGAACAGAAATATGTATTCAGTAGAAACGATTACGAACAAAGCTTTACATGAAACCGATAAAGCGTTTCATTTAAATACTTACAACCGATTTCCCATTGCATTCAAATACGGTCGCGGTTGCTACTTATGGGATGTAGAAGGGAAACGTTACCTGGATGCTTTAGCCGGCATCGCGGTCAATAATCTGGGGCACTGTCATCCCAATGTAGTCAAAGCCATTCAAATGCAGGCTGCAAGATTGATGACTGCCTCTAACTTTTTTATTACCGAACCACAGGTGAAACTAGCGGAAAAGCTGGTTATCAAATCGGGGATGGATAAAGTCTTCTTTGGTAATAGCGGAGTGGAGGCGATAGAAGGTGCTTTTAAGTTTGCCCGCAAACATGCACACAGCATTGGTAGAGGTGGCGGTATCGTAGCGATGGAAAATTGTTTTCACGGCCGTTCCCTGGCGGCTATTGCTACGGGAAAAGAAAAACAACGCAAAGGGTTTGATCCTATACCGCATGGGTTTTATCGCATTCCGTTTAATGACATAGAAGCGGTAAAGGGTATGTTATCCGATGAGATCGGGGCCATCGTTTTGGAACCCGTACAAGGAGAAGGAGGAATACGGCCAGTCGACCCTGATTATCTGTTTGCTTTGCGTGAGCTGTGTGATCAGGAAGGTATCGTGTTGATCTTTGATGAAATTCAATGTGGTATTGCGCGTACCGGAAAGTTTTTTGCGAAATGTCATTACGGGATACAGCCCGATATCATCACGCTGGCTAAAGGCTTAGGAAACGGCATTCCTATTGGTGCGTTCCTGACGAATAAAAAAGTGAGTGATGTCGTAGAATACGGTGATCACGGTACTACATTCGGCGGTAATGCTTTAGCTTGTGCCGCTGCCCTGGCAACCATCGAAACCATCGAAGAGGAAAAAATCACCGAGCGGGCACTTAAATATGGTGAAATACTAAAACAGCAACTCAAAAATGTACTAGGAAATCATCCTTCGCTTAAAGAGATCCGGGGCTTGGGACTGATGATCGGGGTGGAATTTGATTTTGAGGTTAAACCCCTGGTGATCGAAATGCTGAAACACGGCGTGATCGCCAATGCTACCGATCAGACCGTCTTAAGGTTGGTCCCTCCTCTCATCATAACCGAAGAGGAAATTGAATTTCTGGTATCGGTCATCGTAAAGTCCATGCAAAATCTCAATTTATAATAATGACAAAAATAAAAGCAGGCATTGTGGGGGCTACCGGGTTTACAGGTGCAGAACTGGTTCGTTTGTTATACCAGCATCCAATGGTCGAGATTGAGGCGATTACCTCAGAATCGAAAACGGGAGCTTCCTTTGCCGATATTCATCCGCATTTTTACCATATTATTGAACAGTCACTTCGCTCGGCGGATACAATTCCCGCGTTGAACCTGGATGTGGTGTTTTTAGCGCTGCCGCACGGCGTTTCCATGGAATACGTGAAAAAATTCGCAGAAACACCTTTAAAGATCATTGATCTATCCGGTGATTTTCGACTTTCGGGAAAAGAGATATACGAGCATTGGTACAACAAACCGCATCATTATCCGGAAGGATTTGGAAAATCAGCTTACGGACTTCCTGAGTTGCACGGTACGGCTATACGCGAAAGTTATTTAATTGCGAATCCGGGTTGTTATCCTACAAGTTCGATTATTGCCCTTGCGCCTTTGGTGAAGAACGGTTTGATCCGGGAAGAGGAAATTATCATTGATGCGAAATCCGGCGTGACGGGAGCGGGAGTGAAACCCAAGCCAGGTACCCACTTTTCCAGCGTAAATGACAATTTTAATAGCTACGGACTCAAAAAGCACCGGCATACCGTAGAAATAGAGGAGCAATTGACTCAGTTGTCCGCGCACAATATCACCTTGCAGTTTACACCACATCTATTGCCGGTAGACCGGGGGATTCTGGCTACTGTTTATACCCGGCCGAAACAATCCATGGATCAACAACTGTTGGATGAAGTTTACCAGGACTTTTATGCAGAGCATCCTTTTGTGAGATGGCGGCAGTCGCCTCCTGGCATCAAGGATGTCAGGGGCACTAATTATTGTGATCTGTACGCGGTATACGATGAACGGACAGACCGGATCATTACGCTTTCGGCCATTGATAATTTAGTGAAGGGAGCAGCCGGCCAGGCAATCCAGAATATGAATATTATGTTTAATTTGGATGAGCGGATGGGGCTGGATGTGGTGCCTATGAAGCCTTGATCTTTTAGATGTTAGACTAGATACGTTAAACGGGGTGACGTTAATTTTTAATTTTATTTGGTTTATGATGTTTGTGAGGTTTATGATGTTTATAGTGTTTATAAGGTTGATATGTTTATATAAACTCCATAAACCCCATAAACCCCATCAACCTCACAAACTCTATAAGTCGCTGGTGACTATTCGTTAACTAAAAACTAATCATTTACAGAAGTGAAAAACGCAATAAACCGAACCATAGCGAACGTCAAGGGAATCAGCTGTTGGGGAGCCCATACCGGGGTGAAATCCATGCGCAGGGACCTCGCGATCATTTACTCAGAAGTGCCGGCCAGTGCCGCCTGTACTTTTACCAAGAACACCATTGTCGCGGAGCCGATCAAGATTTCCCAAGAGCACATCAAGGACGGAAAAGCACAGGTGATCGTTTGTAATGCCGGCAATGCCAATGCCTGTACGGGAGAGCAAGGCCGGGCGGGCGCCGAAGCCATGGTCAATGCCACCGCGAATACTTTGGGGATTGATAAAGAACTGGTATTGATCGCTTCGACGGGGCTGATCGGGGAGCCTTTTCCGACGGATACCATCGTCAAAGGCATTAAAGAAAATGTGCAAAAGCTGTCTGGTGACCCTAAAGCCGGGTCTTTTGCTGCCAACGCGATCTTAACTACCGATACCTTTGCAAAAGAAGGTTTTTTGGACTTTAGCATTGATGGTAAAGAGATCCTCATGGCGGGTATTGCGAAAGGGTCAGGCATGATCCATCCGAATATGGGGACGATGCTGGCCTTTATTGTGAGTGACCTGGCCATCGAACCTAAATTGTTGGATGAGGCGGTGAAAAAATGTGTAGTAAAAACTTTTAACATGATTACCGTTGATGGTGATACGTCTACTAACGATATGGTGGCGGTTCTTTGTAATGGTATGGCAGGAAATGAGTTGATCCAATCAAAGGAAGATGTAAACTACGGCGTTTTTGTAGAACATCTGGAAGAATTGATGACCCACCTGGCCAAGCTGATCGTCTCGGACGGTGAAGGTTGTTCTAAGTTTATTGAATACCAAGTCGTTAATGCCCCTGACGAGGAAGATGCCCGCAAGCTGATCCGCGAAATATCGGATTCAACATTGGTGAAGGCCGCCATGTTTGGCCGTGATCCCAATTGGGGCCGCATTATTTGTGCTATGGGAAATTCGGGTGTGCCTTTTGAATACAGAAAGTTGGATTTGTATCTCGGCGATGAACGCACCCAGGTGCAGGTCCTGGAAAGAGGCCGCCCCCTGGAATTTGATCGAAACCATATCAAACGCTTATTACGTGAATCGCACATCACGGTGATCGTAGACCTGAATCATGGCAAGGAATCGGCAGTAGGGTGGGGGACGGACTTGACGACGGACTATGTGTTGTTTAACTCGGTATATACTACTTGAGATGGAGTTTTTTCTTTTCCTAATTTCCTGAATGCAGACCAATTTTATTCCCTTCCGTGTCCAGGAACATGGCGAAGTAGCCATTTTCTTCGTCAATCAGCGTCTTGGGAACAATAATTTGTCCACCGCTTGTTTCAACTTTATTGAGGATAACCTGTAGATCGTCACCACCGTTAAGGTAAATAACTACGCCATCACTTGAAGGTCTGTAGTCTTCTCCTTTAACCAAAACCCCTGAAACCATTTGCCCATCGCTTGGGAACAGGCCCATTTGCGTACCCTGCATATCGATTGCCTGTATCTCAATATCTAGAATTGACTGATAAAACTTCACAGCGCGGGAAAACTCCAGGGTCGGAATTTCAAAGATGGAAATGAAACTTTTCATATTGTTTGGAATTATCATTGGGTAAAATTCTTTTAACAACATCGCCAAGATTAAAAATCATATCCATACAGCCATCGGGCAATACCTGTTGACGACCTTTTGGCACTTCCCTGGGGATACTTAATGTCCAATAGCATTTGACTAAAGTCGCTAATACTGGATTGGGTGAATAGGTTTTGTATTCCATTAGTTTTCAACTTTTATCCTTTGCCTACATATCGGTTTCTATTTTATCTTCTTGATGATGTTCTAAAATTGTATTGAGTAATCTCAATGAATAGTATCTTTTGTTTTTTAAGAAGGATTTGAAAAGTGGTTTTAGCTTATCTACTAACCCCCTTTCTTTTGCAATAGCTAAAATTCCAATTGTTCCAATGCATTGGATTTCGAAATTCTCAGCAATTTTTCTTGCTTTTTTATCATCTATTAAAAGAAAATCTGCGTTGAGTTCTTTATATAAGATTACGGATTCGGATTCACCATAATCCATTACAAAAGTCAATTCATTGAAGCTAGATATTTCTTTTACTTTACCGTCAAAATAGGCTACAATTTTCTGATAGTGATTTGTTGTTTCATCTCTTGTTAATTCCTCCCAAACTGCGTTGGGGATATAGACCTCATCAAATAAATTATCCAGGATTTCTAGTTTATTGATAATAGCAAGGGAGAATATTGGCCCTGAATCAGAAATTACCAGTCCCTTATTCATCTTATTTCAATTTTTCAATATCACCTAAAATATCTTCCAGTTCTAAGTTGGATACTGGTATTTTGTGTTCCGAAAGAAGAGTTTCGAATTGAAGTCGAGTCATATCCGCGATTTGTGCAGCTTTCCCAATAGTGATCTTTTGCTGAATGTAAAGCTGAATAGCTAGTGACAATTTTATCCGCTTCTTTAGTTCGGTTTCGGATTCATTTATTGTTAAAAGAATATCCGAAGGCAATTCTATATTTATTTTCTGTAGAGTCATGTTTAAATTACTTTTTTCTAATATAACTATTTTTTGTTGTTTATTGGTTGCAATTTGTTAGACTTTTAACTTGGTTTCTTTCAAGTCCTCAATTACTATGCCTTCCAGACTTACATTTTTTCTGGCCATTGCCATTGTTTGTTCAATTTTCACTTTCATCTCCTGATTGTTTTGATAAACTATTCTCAAGATAAGCCTTTTTTTCTTTAGCAATTAATTCAAGGTCTTATCAAAAGAACAACGAAATCGCTACCATTCGGACTACACCCAACCCTTCCGCCGAAAATACCAAATCATCATCAGCACGATCAGTAGCATCAAACCTAGTAGGAAAAAATACCCGTACTGCCATTCCAGTTCCGGCATATGCTGAAAATTCATACCGTAAATGCCCGCCAGGAAGGTGAGTGGAATGAAGATCGTGGAAACGATGGTGAGCAATTGCACGACACCATTGGTCCGGTGACTCAATTCCGATAAATACAAATCCTGGAGGCCCGTCAGATTGTCGCGGTAAGTTTCAATGAGTTCGATGGTTTGGAAAACGTGGTCGCGCAGGTCACGCAAGTAGAATTCGGTAGGTTCGCTGATCAATGTATTTTCGGAGCTGATCAGGGAGCTGATCAGTTCGCGGAGAGGAAAGACAGCCTTGCGCACCGCCTGCAATTCCCGCTTCAGCTCGTAGATCCGCGACCGGCTGTGGTCATTGGCTTTTTGAATGATTTCTACTTCTAACTTTTGGATCACATCTTCTATTTCATCAATCACTACGGTATATTGATCTACTATGCTATCTATTAAGGTGTATAGCAGGTAGTCCGCTCCCCGTTTACGTATTCGACCGGCACTTTGGTGGAGGCGTTGGCGGATATTGACCAGCAGGTCATCTGCTTTTTCTTGAAAAGACAGCACGAAATTTTGGCCCAGATAAAAGGCTACCTGTTCAAAGCGGGTGGTTTGTTCGGTCTTATCGAAGGATAACGCTTTGATCGTGATGAAGATCCCTTCCGTATATTCGTCCATTTTGGGGCGTTCGAAAGTATTGGCAATATCTTCCAAGGCCAGTGGATGCACTTTAAATATCCCACCTATTTGCTGGATAAGGTCTATATCGTGCAAACCTCTGATGTCGTACCATTGAACGTACTGTAGATTGGGCTGGTGAAAATTCGTTATGGACCGGTTGTCTAGTACCTGTTCCTCTAATTCCTGTTCGTTGTATTGGAGATAGTGAATGTTGATCTGGTCTACCTTTCTTTTACCGGTAAAAATGACTGCGCCGGGGGGTAAGCCAATCTTTTTCTTAGATCTTTTTGCCATAGGTTATGTATTGTACAAGAAGAAGATAAGAAAACTTATCGGTTTTGCTCAAATACACCCTGTACTAAAAACTACGAATGGTCTATACTGCAGGAGCGGATTGGTATACCTCAGGTGGGAGGGGAGGAGGGCTGTTTTGGCGAAAATAACGGCGGTGTGCACCTCCTTTAATGTTGTTGACGTCCAGTTCAACGATGAAAGCGTTTTTATCGATGTTGTCGACCAACCTTTGTATTTTTCGAATATCGATCCGGTTAATAACGGTGAAGATAATTTTAAAATCCTCCTTTTTACCACTATTACCAAAACCGGTATCGCCTTTATAAGAAGTAAGGCCGACCCTGATCTGTGACAAGATGGCATTTTCAATTGCTTCCGGTTCTTTGGAAATGATCATCACGCCGATAAAATCTTCAAATCCTTCGATGATAAAGTCAATGACTTTGGCGGTGACCAGGTAGGTTAATATCGAATACATGGCTATTTCAACGGAGATGACAAAAGCCGTTATCGAAAAAAGTATGGTATTAAATAAAAGGATCACGCTTCCGATACTAATCCCCAACCGGTCGTTCAGAAATATGCCCAGGATCTCCGAACCGTCCAACACCGAACCGTTACGGATGGCAATGCCAATACCCCCTCCCAGAAATACTCCGCCGAAGATAGCGATCAGTAGCTTGTCTTCCGTAATGGTTTCAAAGGTTTCCAACTGAATGGATAAGGCAAGGCTCACTATTGAAATAGCGGACTTGATCACAATGGTTCTGGACACTGTAAAAGCGGCCATTATCAGAAACGGAATGCTGATCAAAACCAATAATATCGATATGTTCCAGCCTGTTTGTTCACTGATTAAAATAGCAATACCCGTTACTCCGCCATCCAAAAAACCATTGGGTAATAAGAAGGCTTTTAATCCAATACTAGCTAGTACGATCCCAAATCCAATCTGTAGATATTCCAGGACAAACTTCATATTAAGTTTGTTTTACCATAAATACAATGTTGCATGGATTTTGTGCTATTTAAAGGAGAGAATGTTTTGTTTAAAAATTAAACAATCGAATCGCTGGGGCTGTTTTTTATTCCAATATTGATCAATGATTATGTTACGAGAGGATAAAAATCATTTAGGGAAAAACCTAAAATATCTGCGCAGACAGCGAGGGTTGAGTCAACAAGTATTAGCCAATGAGTTGGGCTTGTCCCGAAGTAAAATTGCTTCGTACGAAAATGGTAATGCCGAACCAGGTATTCGTGTCCTGGTCAAATTTTCCCACTTTTTTGAGATCGGTCTGAACCAGTTACTAGAAAGGGACCTGGAAGAACTTAAGAAAGGAAAGCGGCCTGACCAAACGGCCGACGGACTTGCATTGGGGAAAAAAGCTGCATTCGTCGAGCATGGTCTTTGGAAGGAATTTGAAACGGAATCTTTGCGGTATAGGAAGATCAAAGAAGGTTTAGCAGCTTTTCATGAATTAAAAAAGAGCACAATGAGGGAAAACCCTCAATTGGTGCACTCTTTACTCGCAGATTTTGATAATCTTTTGAGTGTTTTGGACGGTGTCCTTACTTCGAATGAGGCACTTGTCCAATATCTGAAACAGGTTACTTTGCAGCCGCGAGATTAGTATTATCGCCTACTACCTCGTACAAGCCTTGTTCTACCCGTTCCATAAATACATTTTTGGGAACAGGCATTTTGCGGTTCAATGCTGTAAAATAGAGTGTTACGTTCGATGAGGTCTCTCTGATGACCCTTACTTTAAGTGATTTTTGCATGATTAATAAGTTTTTTGTTAATGATAATCTTGTAAAGTGTCTCGGTAATTTAGTTTCCGAGGCGCTAACTGCTAACGTCTTCTCAAATACTGAAAGTCATATCATTGCGCTGTACATATAGTCTGAGTTTTCTCATTGCGCGAAGCCTGATCTGACGCACCCTTTCTTTGGAAATTCCGAGGTATTCGCCGATCTCTTCCAATCCCATCGAGTATTTCCGGTCTAAGCCGAAAGACATCGTAAGGATGGTTTGTTCCCGGTGACTTAATTTGTGCAGGAGTGCCCTTACTTCTATTTTAAGCGAGTCACTGCCGGTTAGTTGTTCATCCGGTTTTTCTATGGTTTCGTCCTCCATAAAATACTTGAAATCAGCATCTTCGCCTTCCTGTAAAGGCGCATCGAGTGACTTGCTGTATTGTGCGGAGCGCAAGATCTCTTCTACGTAGGCTGCATCGAATTCCATCTCCCTGGCAATTTCTTCGTAAGAAGGGGGGCGGTTAAGCTCCTGAAGAAGTTTTTCCTGGCAGCGCCGGATCTTAGTCAGCGAACTTTGCCTGCTCAACGGCAATCGTATTTTACGGCTTTTTTCGTTAAGGGCTTGTAGAATACGCTGTCTTATCCACCAGACTGCGTAGGAAATGAACTTAAAGCCCCGGGAAATATCAAAGCGTTTAGCCGCTGTTATGAGTCCGATGTTTCCTTCGTTGATGAGGTCGTTAAAACTTAACCCCATGTGTTGGTATTGTTTGGCGACCGACACTACGAAACGTAAATTATGTGCTAAGATCTTTTCCAAAGCCGCCTGATCGCCGCTTTGGTACCGAGTAAATAACTCTGCCTCTTGCTCCGGAGTCAGCACATCATATTTGGAAATATCATTAAGATATCGTTCTACGGATTTTTCATCTCTATTGGTAATGGAGTTGGTAATAACTAATGCTCTCATATATTTTGTATTCGTTTTTTTTATTAAAAGTGTCAGTCATCTGATTTCAGAAGCTGGTCGTTTAGCGTCATTCCTGCGAACCATGTAACAGATACGGTCAGAATGGTATAAAATGAAAGGATCTAGCTGTTTCTAAGGTCGTTAGCCTTTAATGCTCTAGAACTGGCATGTTCCTACCCAGAATCTCATTCGAAGATGACAAAGTAGAATGCATGGATTGATCTAGAAGGAGATCATGATGCTTTTGCTTTCCTGGAATTGTATGTTTTATAAACAAAGCAGTCCTCCTTCGTAATGGGGATGTAATGATCAGCCTCTTCAATTAATACGGCGGCAGTTGTTTTGGGAATAGCCGCGATCTCAACTCTTACCCCTTCGGATTTTAGGTGTCGAACAAGCTCTACGTAGTCCGCATCGCCTGACAGGATAATGATGGTATCCACTTTATTAGCTATTTGGGTAGCTTTAATGGTCAGGGGGATGTCTGCTGATTTGTAACACGGCGTGACTGAACCGTGATAATTACTATGTAAGCGTTCTGCTAATTTTGAGGAAATACTTTTTCCTTCTCTAAAATACATCAACCGGGTCAGCCCACGGTTATCCAATAGTTTGGGGATTAGCGTGTCAAAATTTAACATGGCATTTTTATCACCCATCAACTGGTGTATACTCATTTCAATATTGTTGCCATCGATCAAAACGGCAACGGATTGATCGATTTTAACCTGTATTGTCTCTGACATAAATTAATATTAATAAAAGTAGATGTTTATCTGGCGGGAAAACGTTTATAGCTTCCTGTCTAATTTCTAAACAAAAATGTTCAGCAAAAAGTTCAGTAAATAGACATTAGCAGAAATTTCTGCAGTTACCACCATAAAGATAGATTTTTTTATTGACCAATACTACAACTCATCGAACACATTTATAATAATACCGTTTCTTCAATATTAAACGAATACATTACCCATGCAGGATATTCAGAATATCGAACTTGAATATTTGACAGTAAATGATTATCAGGAGTTGAAACAAGCGATGATCAATGCTTATCAAACGATGCCAAATGCATATTGGAAGGAGCATCACATTAGTTCCTTGTTGAAAAAATTTCCGGAAGGCCAAGTGGTCGTTAAAGTAAATGGAAAAATTGCCGGTTGTGCCTTGTCGATCATCATTGATTCGAAATCATTTGACGAAGATCATTCTTACAAGGAAATAACGGGCAATTATTCTTTCAACACCCATGCTCCCCACGGCGATACTTTGTACGGGATAGATGTTTTTGTAAAACCTGAATTCAGGGGCTTGCGCCTGGGGCGCCGGATGTACGATTACCGCAAAGAGCTTTGCGAAAAGCTCAATTTAAAGGGTATATTATTTGGCGGCCGGATACCTAATTATCATCAATATGCGGATGATATTTCTCCCAAACAATACATCGAACAAGTACGGCTGAAGAAGATCAATGATCATGTATTGAATTTCCAATTGTCTAACGATTTCCGGCCCGTTAAGATATTGAGGGGATACCTGGAAGGAGATCAGGCGTCACAAGAGTTTGCAGTGCTACTACGCTGGGACAATATATACTACGAAAAACCCAACAAGAAAGCCGCAACCATAAAGAAAGTGGTACGTTTAGGCCTCGTTCAATGGCAAATGCGTCCGTACAAAAACATGGATGAGTTGATGCAACAAGCGGAGTATTTCGTTGATGCGGTTTCCGGTTATCGTTGCGATTTTGCTCTCTTTCCTGAGTTTTTCAATGCACCGTTGATGGCAAAGTACAACCATTTATCAGAACCCAAAGCCATCCGGGAGCTGGCAAAATATACGGATACTATCGTTCAGCGGTTTTCCGAGCTTTCCATCTCTTACAATATCAATATTATTACGGGAAGTATGCCCGAAATGGCCGGTGGCAAACTGCTAAATGTAGGCTACTTATGTAAACGGGACGGAACAATTGACCGCTACGAAAAGATCCACGTAACGCCAGATGAAGCTATGGTCTGGGGGATGCAAGGCGGTAGTAGTCTGAAGGCTTTTGATACGGATTGCGGAAAGATCGGTGTTCTCATTTGCTACGATAGTGAATTCCCCGAACTGGCAAGGTTACTGGCTGATGATGGAATGGACATCTTATTTATTCCCTTTCTGACGGATACTCAGAATGGCTATTCCAGGGTACGCCACTGTTCTCAGGCCAGAGCTATCGAAAATGAATGTTACGTAGCCATCGCGGGCTGTGTGGGGAATTTACCCAACGTTCATAACATGGATATTCAATTTGCCCAGTCCATGGTTTTCACGCCCTGTGATTTTCAGTTTCCAACCAATGGGGTCAAAGCGGAGGCTACCCAAAATACGGAAATGATCCTGATCGCGGATGTCGACATCGACTTACTGCGGGAACTCAATCGCTTCGGCAGTGTACGCAATCTAAATGACCGTCGTAAGGACATCTTTGAGTTAAAAAAATTATGAAACTGAACCAAGATATTTTTTATCAGCGATTATTATCAGAAAAGACCCGCCATACCAGTGAAAGGGTTATTGTTATACTGGCGATTGCCAGTTTTTTATTGCATTTGCTATTGATCGGATTGGTCGAATTGGGTTTTGTTGAGTTAAGTTATGAATCGGAGCTTTTGGCTAGTCCGATCGCCGCGATTTATACTCCATTTTCTTTTATTTTGGTCTATGAAGTTTATCTATTGGTATACTATCTGCCCAAATCCGTTACTACTTATATTAGCAAGCAATATGAGATCATTACTCTAATCGTGATCAGAAGGATATTTAAAGATATTTCTAAAGTAGAATTGAAAGGATGGGATGATGTCACGACTGACTTACAGCTAGGCTACGATTTGGGTGCTACCTTGCTATTGTTCCTTTTGATCTACTTTTTTTACCGTTTGAATCAAACCAGGAAAGATAATTTACAAAAAGAAAATACTTCTGATGATCGACGAACTCGGTTTATCAGAATAAAAAAATTGATCAGCACAATTCTAGTTCCTACCCTACTTATCTTAGCCTTTTACAGCTTGGGATATTGGTTGTATAAAAGCTTATTTTCCGGCGGACAATTGGTGGTCGAAGCCCAGGATATCAACAATATATTTTTCGATGATTTTTTCACCATTTTGATTTTGACGGATGTACTGTTGTTGTTAATTTCCTTTATTTATACGGCTGATTTCTGGACCGTAATTCGCAATTCGGGATTTATCATTTCGACGATATTGATCAAATTGTCCTTTAGCGCCAGTGGTTTGTTAAATCCTATCCTGGTAGTTGCCGCGGTAACTTTTGGCGTAATTATTCTTTGGATTCACAATTTGTACGAAAAAATCGGGATTCCGCCATCAGAACGGAATCCGGTTTGAATTTGGCGAATGAGATGTAATTGATCAATAGACTTGTTCGGCGGGATCATCAAACGGCTACAAGCGGCAAATTTTATACT
>CAZHNG010000114.1:0-17996 GCA_964533785.1 uncultured Saprospiraceae bacterium
GTGCTTGATGTGATTAAAATACTTGGAAGTTATTACGAGAGCGGGGAAAAGTTCGCTGTTGTTTTTTCTGCGTTTGGAGGTGTAACCGATGGCTTAATAAAAATGAGCAAAAAAGCGGCTAAAGGAGATGCTTCTTACCAGGAGCTTTTTGAAGGTTTCCACATCCGGCATTTAGAAGCAGCCCAAATTTTAACGGAAAAAAACCACCCGATTTTAGAAGAGTTGAAAAATAACCATGAGGTCTTAAAAAATCTTCTCCATGGTATTTTCCTGGTGCGAGAGGCTTCACCGAGAACCATTGATTATGTGTTGAGTTTTGGTGAAAGGAATTCAGCGTTTATTATAAGCCATGCGTTAAAATTCCGTGGAATTAATGCTTCCTATCTTGATGCAAGAAGAGTCATTAAAACAGATAAACGATTTGGGAATGCCAACGTAGAATTTGATCTGACTAATCAGGGGATCATTAATCATTTTTCTCAAGTAAATGATATACAGGTAGTTACGGGCTTTATTGGAACTTCTGCCGGAGGTCTTACCACTACATTGGGTAGAGGAGGATCTGATTATACTGCATCCATTTTGGCTGCTGCATTGCAAGCTACGGTAATAGAAATTTGGACAGATGTTAACGGCGTTTTGACTGCTGATCCCAGGAAAGTAAAAGACGCTTTTACTATTCCCAGAATGACTTATTCCGAAGCGATGGAAATGTCTCATTTCGGAGCAAAAGTAATATATCCACCAACACTTCAACCTGCTCTTAAGCGGGGCATTCCAATTTACATCAAAAATACCTTTAATCCATCTTTTCAGGGAACGTTGGTTTCCAATCAATCGGATGCCAATGGGAAAGCGGTAAAAGGAATTTCTTCCATAGACGATATTGCTTTGTTAACATTGCAGGGTAGTGCATTGTTTGGAGCTCCTGGAATGGCTGCCCGGCTTTTTTCGGCATTAGCAGAAAGTAAAATTAATGTGATCTTGATTACTCAGGGATCTTCTGAGCATTCGATCAGTTTTGCCATTGCCCCAAAAAAAGCAGAACAGGCAAGAAAACTGGTAGAACAAGCTTTTGGATTAGAAATTTCTGCTGGTAGAGTAGACCCTGTAAAAGTAGAAGAGAATTTGTCCGTTATTGCCGTTATCGGAGAGAATATGCGTTATCAGCCTGGCATTGCGGGAAGGCTGTTTAAAAGTTTAGGCAAAAATGGGATCAATGCAGTTGCCATTGCGCAGGGTTCTTCGGAGTTAAATATTTCCGTTGTTATTGAAAGCCAAGATGAGACCAAAGCACTCAATGCTTTGCACGAAGCCTTCTTTCTTTCTGAAGAAAAAGTTTTGCATTTGTTTATCGTTGGAGTTGGATTAATTGGGAGTACCTTATTAAAGCAGATTCAGCAAGAAGCACGAAAGTTGCTACATAACCAACATATACAACTAAAAGTTGTTGGTTTAGCAAACAGTAAAAAAATGTTGTTTAATAAAAAGGGCATAAACCTTCAAAGCTGGGAGCAGCAGTTAGAAGAAAGTGAAGAAAAGATGGATATAGCCAATTTTATTAAAAAGATGAAAAAATTTAATCTGCTAAACAGTCTTTTTGTAGATAACACAGCGAGCGCATATATCGCCAATCACTATGACTATATTCTCGACAGCAGTATTTCAATATCTACGCCGAACAAAATTGCGGCATCTTCTTCTTATTCTAAATACATCAGATTAAAGAATATTGCTACCAGGAGAGGAGTACAATTTATGTATGAGACGAACGTAGGGGCGGGGCTACCTATTCTTTCTACCATCCAGGACCTTGTCCGGAGTGGAGATAAGATCTTAAAAATCGAAGGGGTGCTTTCCGGTTCTTTGTCCTATATATTTAATACTTTTAACCAAGGAAAACGTTTTAAGTCAGCGCTTATTGATGCCATGGATGCCGGTTATACTGAACCAGATCCAAGAGTGGATTTAAGTGGTGAAGATGTGCGTAGGAAATTATTGATATTGGCCAGAGAAATGGGGTTATCCTTAGAGCCTCATGAAATTAATATCCAGTCATTTCTGCCCAAAGAAAGCTTTGAGGCGGAAACCATCGAAGCCTTTCTACAAAGTCTTGATAGCGTGGAGGAAAAATTTGAACAAGAACGGTATGAATTATTGAAAGACAAAAAACGATTAATTTTTATTGCTTCCGTAGATCACCAACATAACGCCGTTGTGAAAATAGAATCTATCGGTCAGGAGCATCCCTTTTATACTTTAAGCGGAAGTGACAATATGATCGTCATAACATCAGAACGGTATCAGGATCGGCCTTTAGTTGTCAGAGGACCTGGGGCAGGAGCAGAAGTTACGGCGGCAGGCGTTTTTGCAGAAATTATCAAGATTGGACAAAAAAACAGAATTACCTATTAACAATGGACACAAGGATAAAAATATTCGCACCGGCAACAGTCGCTAATGTTGCTTGCGGCTATGATATATTGGGGCTTGCATTAGAAAAACCCGGAGATGAAATAATTGCCCGGCTATCCGACAAGCCTGGCTTAAGGATAACAAAAATTACTGGCGCAAAAGGACGGCTTCCATTTGCTGTCGATAAGAATACGGCTGGAGTAGGGGCCCTCAAGTTGATGGAATACCTTGGGTATAAAGGCGGAATAGAATTAGAGATACACAAGAAAATGCCGTTTGGCAGTGGTTTGGGATCAAGTGCGGCTAGTGCTGTAGCAGGCGTAATGGCTGTCAATGAATTATTAAAGCGGCCTCTTACCAAAAGAGAACTTTTACCCTTTGCTGTAGCGGGAGAACAATCGGCGGATGGTGCTTATCATGCGGACAATGTAGCTCCTTCTTTGATTGGTGGAATTGTGTTAATTCGGGATAATGCAACACTAGATATCCATCAGCTTGCATTACCTGAGGGTTTGATTGTAGTGGTCGTATATCCTCATATTGAGATATTGACCCGAACAGCAAGAGAAGTGTTGTCAGAAAAAATCACCCTAAAGCAACACATACAGCAAAGCGGTAACCTTGCTAGTCTGGTGGTTGGTCTGTATAACTCAGACTTTGATTTGATACGGCGGTCCCTGAAGGACGTCGTCATCGAGCCGCAAAGGGCAAAATTAATCCCTTCATTTGATGCTGTTAAACAAAAAGCCCTTGAGAAAGGAGCGTTGGGTTGCAGCATTTCTGGTGCCGGCCCTTCGATTTTCGCCATTTGTAACAATACCCGTATTGCCGAAAATGTAGGCAAGGCAGTGAGTAGTGTTTTTACGGAGCAGGGTATCGAAAGCGATATATTTATTTCAAAAATAAACACAGAAGGAGCTATAAAATTTTAACCATGCAATTATACAGCACAAATAATCCAGAAAATATTGTTTCATTAAAGGAAGCTGTATTAAAAGGTCTTCCCAAAGATAACGGACTTTATCTGCCTGTGTCAATTCCACGGCTTCATTCTTCTTTTTATAATCATATAGCTGAGTATTCTTTTTCGGACTTATCATACGAGCTGTCTAAATCTTTATTTCAAGGCTTTATACCAGAAAAAGAGTTGTATAGGATCGTTTACGATGCAATTAATTTTCCAGCTCCGTTAGTGAAAATCAAGGATAATATCTATATTTTGGAGTTGTTTCACGGTCCATCCTTGGCTTTTAAAGACTTCGGAGCCAGGTTCATGGCGCAACTGATGAGTTATTTTAATAGAGGGGAGAAGCGTGAATTAGTTGTTTTAGTGGCCACTTCCGGAGACACAGGAGGTGCTGTAGCTGCTGGATTTCATAATATCCCTGGCGTTAGGGTAGTGATACTTTTTCCTTCTGGCCGGGTAAGCAAACTACAAGAACTGCAATTAACAACTTGGGGTGGTAATATTCAAACTTTGGAAGTAGATGGCTCTTTTGATGATTGCCAGGCTTTAGTAAAAAAGGCCTTTTTGGATGAAGATTTATCAAAAAAGATCAGGTTGACTTCTGCAAATTCCATAAATATTGCACGTCTAATTCCTCAGTCTTTTTATTATTTCGAAGGATATAAGCAATTATTGGCGGATTATGCGGAAAAGAAACCTCCGGTTTTTGTAGTTCCAAGTGGCAATTTTGGCAATTTAACCGCTGGTGTTATGGCAATGAAAATGGGGCTGCCGGTAGAATATTTTCTTGCAGCAACAAACATAAATGACACTGTCCCCATGTACCTTTCTTTAGGGGTCTATCGATCAAAAAGATCCCTAGCAACCTTGTCAAACGCTATGGACGTTGGAGCCCCTTCTAATTTCAGGCGACTAGAAGCCCTTTTTAAGGGAGACTCAAAAGGTTCCACGTGGAACAATATGCGCAAAGCTATAAAAGGATATGCGTATTCAGATCGCCAGGTAAAGGATGCAATAAGGAGGGTGTCGACTCGAATGGGGTATGCTCTTGATCCTCATACTGCCGTCGGGTTGCTGGCTGCAGAGCAAGAGTTGGCTATAAAAAAGGAAGAGCTAGGCCCATTAGTGGTGCTAGGGACGGCTCATCCTGTCAAGTTTTTAAATAAAACAAGTGGTTTCTATAGCGGAAAAGTAGGGGTGCCGGAAGAGGTTTTGCGCCTTGAGGCCTTAGAGCCAAATAAGGCCCGGATGTCCTCGAGCTTTACGGTTTTTAAGAACTGGCTGCTTAAATACATGACATAGAGTTTGGTTTGAGTGTTCTTGGGATTCCGGAGGTAATGTTTCACGTGGAACATTTTCTTTTCTTTGCTTTTATTGAAGGCTATTCGCTCCACTAAGTATGGTGTTGTTTTTAATCGTGAGCTTGTTTGGCTTGAGAAAAGTTGTCCTTAGGGATAAAAAAGTGGAGTAGGAGAGGGGTGGTAAATAGGCAAAACCATTCATTGGTAGTTCACACGCAAATCAATCGCCTTCAATCTCATGCAGTCTGGTGCCCCGCCTGCCGTGGCCGCCAGTCCGCTTACCGCCTGACGACCCTGCCAACGGCTGGCAGTAAAGGCAGGGAGCATTTGGGATCTGCTCTTTTATTTGTTTGGCGGAAGTACTTTACCGCGTGAGATCCGTGATGCAGCTGTACGTAAATCTCTTTATAAAAACATTCTGTAAAATGATAGATTATAATAATCCTGATTTATTATTGTCGGGTGATCAAATAATTGATGATGGATCGGTTACCTGGCTAAGTCCGTCTAATCTCGCATTGGTCAAATATTGGGGGAAACACGGTAACCAACTCCCCCAAAATCCATCCGTCAGCCTGACTTTAACCAATGCCTTTTCTGAAACTACCATTGCTTATCAGCGAAAAGGAGGCATCAGTCATGGGGTCAATATGTCGTTTGTTTTTGAAGGGAAACCCAATCGGGCGTTTGGAGAAAGGATTAAAAAGTATTTACAGGGACTATTACCGATATTCCCGTTCTTGAGGCAATTGGATTTGGCCATTTCGTCTACTAATTCATTCCCGCATTCTTCTGGAATTGCTTCTTCTGCTTCCTCAATGAGTGCTTTGGCACTTTGCTTATGTTCTATCGAGCATTCGTTTTTCGGAACCCTCGCTGATGAGGCAACGTTTTTGCGTAAGGCTTCCTTTGTTGCTCGTCTTGGCTCAGGAAGTGCTTCCCGGTCGGTTTATCCTTACGCAGCAATGTGGGGTGCATTTAAACCTGCTCCAGAGTCTACCGACTACTATGCTATTCCGATGGAACAGGAATTACACGCTGTTTTCAAAAGTTTTCACAATGATATTTTGATTGTAAGTTCGGCAAAAAAAGCTGTTTCAAGTAGTGCAGGACACCAGTTGATGGAAGGAAACCTTTTTGCTGAGAGTCGTTACGAGCAAGCTAAGAAACATCTCACACAAATTTTACCTGCACTAAAAAGTGGTGATGTGGAAACTATGGGAGAAATTACCGAACTAGAAGCCTTATCTCTCCATGCGCTGATGATGACGTCAAACTATACATTAATACACCCCAATAGCCTGCAAATTATCGAAAAAGTACGACAGTTGAGAAGAAGTGAAAAAATACCCCTTTATTTTAGCCTTGATGCAGGGCCGAATATCCATTTACTGTATCCTAGGTCATTTGAAAAAATGATCTATGGTTTCATTGAAAGCGAATTGCTTCAGTTTTGTGAAGAAAAGAAATGGTTGAAAGATAGAGTAGGTGATGGGCCACTTGAAAAAATAAACAAATAATTTGATGTTTGTTGAAATGTTATTTTACATTGAACAGAACTCAATGTTAACTAAAAAAGGTTTAAGTTTTTATCTTTGATGCATCAAATTTCATTAATTGCAGAAAGCTAAGTTTATGACTGATTTATTTCAACGTTTGTATACAGATCAAGGACCTTTGGGGCAATACTCCGAATTTTCTCATGGGTATTATACTTTCCCGAAACTCGAAGGAGAGTTAGGTAGCCGAATGAAATTTCAAGGAAAAGAGAAGGTGGTTTGGAGTGTGAATAACTACCTTGGTTTAGCCAACCAGCCGGAGATTCGCAAAGTGGATGCGGATGCCAGCCGGGATTGGGGGTTAGCTTATCCAATGGGATCCAGGATGATGTCTGGAGAAACTAATTTCCACGAAAAGCTAGAACAACAACTAGCAGAGTTTGTTGAAAAGGAAGAATCCATGTTGTTGAACTTTGGCTATCAAGGTATCATGTCTATTGTGGATGCTTTACTGACGCGACAAGATGTAGTAGTCTATGATAAAGATTGCCATGCTTGTATTTATGATGGTATAAGAATGCACATAGGAAAGCGGGTGCCGTTTGAACATAATGATATTAGTAGTTTTGCGCGTCAAATTGAAAAAGCAAAACAATTCGCAGAAAAATCAGGTGGCGGTATTCTGGTAATTACCGAAGGCGTTTTTGGCATGCGGGGCGAACAAGGAATTCTAAAGGAAATCGTTGAATTTAAAGATCGATATGATTTTAGACTTCTTGTTGATGACGCGCATGGTTTCGGTACGTTGGGTGAGCGCGGCGCCGGGGCTGGGGAAGAACAAGGCGTTCAAGATCAGATTGATCTTTACTTTAGTACATTCGCCAAATCAATGGCAAGTATAGGGGCTTTTGTTGCCGGCGAAAAGGACATAATTAGATTTCTTAGGTACAACACCCGTTCTCAAATATTTGCCAAGTCCTTACCAATGCCTATTGTTATTGGAAATATTAAGCGATTGGAAATGTTAAGAACACGGCCGGAATTTAAAGAGAAACTTTGGCGCAATGTAAGAATGTTACAAGGTGGTTTAAAAGAAGCCGGATTTAATCTTGGTAATACAAACAGTTGTGTAACCCCTGTATTTATGCGAGGTAATCCTGCTGAAGCTGCATTCCTGGTGAAGGATTTAAGAGAAAATTATAATATATTTTGTTCTATCGTTGTATATCCCGTAATTCCGAAGGGAATGCTGCTTTTACGCTTAATTCCTACCGCTAGTCATACCGAAGAAGACATTCGGTTAACGATTGAAGCATTCAAAGGAATTTCAGAGAAACTCAAAAGCGGCCATTACGCAAAAAGTGCAGATAGTATTAAAAACTAAAACAAACAAACAGGAAGACAATACCTAAATTGAGACATAAAGTTTCCAGTGAATAATTCGTTAAGTAGGCTCATTGAACTTTTTCAAAAGAGCAAACAAGCAAGTGAAGTCACCAAAATATTGAAGGATAGTAAATCGGTAGTTCGATTACAATTGGAAGGACTAACCGGTTCACAGGACTCCTTTGTCCTTTCCGCATGTTTTAAAAATCATCCACGATACTATCTGGTTATAGCACGGGATAAGGAAGATGCAGCCTACTTGCAGAATAATTTATCCGGATTATTAGAAACACAATTCATTCATTTTTTCCCGGATTCGTTTAAGCGGCCGACGGCATTCGACAAATTAAACCCAAGCAACGTTTTGTTGCGAACGGAAACAGTTAACAAGATTAGTTTTTCAAAGGCTACTGGAGAAATCCTTGTCACTTACCCTGAAGCACTTTTTGAGAAAGTTGTCGCACCAAATATCCTGAAAAAGAACCGCATCGAGGTAATGTTGGAGGAGAGTCTGGACGCTGAAACCATAATCGATGTATTAACCAATTATGGTTTCAAAAGGGTGGATTTTGTATATGAACCGGGGCAGTTTTCCATCCGTGGCGGGATTATCGATATTTTTTCATACGGAAATGAATATCCTTACAGAATTGAATTGTTTGATGAAGAAGTGGAAAGTATCAGGACTTTTGATCCCACCACCCAATTGTCCGTTGCTAATATAGCTAAGGTCTCGATCGTTCCTAACATCAATACTAAATTTACCCAAGAAGAAAAAGTCTCCTTGCTCAATATACTAGAGCCAGATACAATAGTATGGATAAGAGATTTTCAACTCCTATTGGATAAGGTGCAGGAATGCTTTGAAAAGGCAGCGGAATTTGCAAGGACTATTTCAGTTATGGACGAGGGGGAATTGTCTCAAATTTTTCGTGACCGGGCCTTCATCCGACCTAAAGAAATTATCGGGGATTTAGAAAAATTTTCGATCATTGGGCTTGGCCCGAACAGGTCTACCGCCATAACCTACGATCAAAAGGTCGTGTTTTCCTCTAAACCTCAACCTAGTTTTAATAAGAATTTCGCTTTACTGATTGACAATTTAAACGAGAACACAAAAAAAGGACTCCAAAACTACCTCTTTACTGAAAATACCAAGCAAGTAGAACGGTTCTACAATATTTTTGAAGACCTCAATGCTAAAGTTCAATTCCAACCCATCATAAAAAGCATTCATCAGGGCTTCATCGACAATGACTTGAAATTGGTGTGTTATACAGACCATCAGATATTTGAAAGGTTCCACCGCTATCGTTTGAGGCAAGGATTCACCAAGGATCAGGCAATGAACCTGAAAATGCTCAGGGAGCTAAAACCAGGTGATTTTGTCACTCATATTGATCATGGTATCGGCCGGTTTTCTGGTTTGGAAAAGATAGATATTAATGGGCATATACAAGAATCTGTACGTTTAATATATAAAAACAATGATATCTTATATGTAAGCATTAATTCTCTACATAAAATTTCACGTTATTCCGGAAAAGAAGGCACCACACCCAAATTGAATAAATTGGGTTCAGATGCATGGAAAAACCTGAAACAAAAAACGAAGAAAAAGGTCAAGGATATTGCAGGTGAATTGATCAAACTGTACGCAAAACGAAAAGCTTCGGATGGTTTTGCTTTTCCCCCGGATGGCTATTTGCAAAATGAATTGGAAGCTTCATTCATTTATGAGGACACCCCCGATCAATTGAAAGCAACAAACGATGTTAAGGCTGATATGATGAAGGATTATCCTATGGACCGTTTGATATGCGGGGATGTCGGCTTTGGCAAAACAGAAGTGGCTGTCCGTGCAGCATTTAAGGCTGTAGTAGGAGGTAAGCAAGTAGCCGTTTTAGTACCCACTACCATCCTCGCTTTACAACATTATCAGACCTTTAAAAACAGATTAGAGGAATTTGGTATTACAGTAGATTATGTTAATCGATTTCGAACATCAAAAGAAAAGCGCGAGATCTTCCAAAAACTGAAGGAAGGTGAAATTGATATTATTATTGGAACGCATGGCTTGCTGAACAAAAAAGTGGGTTTCAAAGATCTCGGACTACTCATTATTGATGAAGAGCAAAAGTTTGGCGTTTCTGCCAAGGAAAAGTTACGCAGATTAAAAGTTAATGTTGACACATTGACACTCACCGCCACCCCCATTCCACGAACGCTACAGTTTTCGTTGATGGCCGCCCGTGACCTTTCAGTGATGCGGACACCCCCGCCGAACCGCCAACCTATCCACACCGAAGTGCGGATTTTTAATGATGAATTGATTAAAGATGCCATTGATTATGAAGTGAATAGGGGAGGACAGGTCTTTTTTGTACATAACCGGGTAAAAACCTTACCGGAAGTTACCGCAATGTTACGCAGGCTTTGTCCTGATGTGGATATTATTTCTGCACACGGACAAATGGATTCAAAGATGCTTGAACAAACTTTGATGGATTTCATAGATCACCGGTTTGATGTACTTGTTTGCACAAATATCATTGAAACGGGGCTGGATATTCCGAATGCGAATACAATCATTATCAGCGATGCTCATCAATTTGGATTAAGTGACTTACATCAATTAAGAGGCCGTGTCGGCCGCTCTAATAAAAAGGCATTTTGCTACCTCTTTTGCCCGCCTATGTCTGCACTTACTCCGGATGCGCGAAAGCGTTTGCAAACCGTAGAGGAGTTCTCTGATCTGGGCAGTGGATTTAACATTGCGATGCGGGATATGGATATTCGCGGTGCGGGAAATTTATTGGGGGCAGAACAAAGCGGGTTCATCACTGACATTGGATACCAAACCTACCAGAAAATTTTAGAAGAAGCCATTCAGGAATTAAAAGAAAAGGATTTCAAAGATCTTTTCAAAGAAGAGTTGGAAACGAGCCACAGCTATGTGAGGGATGTTCAGATCGATACAGATGTGGAAATGCTCATTCCTACTGAATACGTAGAGAATATACAAGAACGTTTAAGTTTGTATACAGAGCTGGATAGCATTGAAACGGAAGAAGAAATAGAGAAGTTTGAACAACAGTTACGCGACCGGTTTGGTCCCGTTCCCAAACAAATTAAGGAACTGTTTAACGGCTTAAGGCTGCGTTGGATTTGTAAATCATTGGGCTTTGACCGGTTAATTCTAAAAAATGATAAGCTTCGGTGCTATTTTGTGGAAGATCCCCAGTCTAGCTATTACGAAACAGATACTTTCCAGGCTATCATGGCTTTTGTAGCAAAAACTGCTCAGCAACATCATTTCAGTTTCAAAAAGACCAATCGCCATATCATTCTCATCAAAGAAGGTATCTTTAACCTCCGCTCAGCACGAAGGACACTTGAGCTGATTCAAAAAGGAATTGGTGCGGCGGTTGAATCTAATCCCGCCTGATTTTTTCATTGCAAATACTACTTCGCCAATCAGGATGACCGTAATCGCCAATTTTAATCGGCTGATTAAATACAAACAGTTGATTTTCAATTTACCAAATAAATTTGGCGGTTACGAATAACCATTCCTGGTCAGCCTGCAGTGCAAAGTAGACCTGAATCTTTAATAAACAAGCGGAAATTCAATTTTAATGAGGCTATTGATCCTACAAAAATATTCCTATTTTTAGAGCCTGTTTGGAATTTATGATTTTGTACATTCACTTGGCTATTAGATTGTTAAGATGTAATTGTCGTGTTGATTAACATAAGGCTTCGCTGCCATAAATTCCAAACCAAGCCATGAGCAATGCTAGTTTTGATTTCTTGAGCATTTTTGCATTATGAAAACATAAAGAATATTCGAAATGAATTAAAATCATCACTTGTGTTCTCATAACATAGCTCAAGAAATCAAAACATGCTCTTAGATATCAATTTTTGTTTGCTTGCCTTTTTCGATTAGTTTTCTCAAACTCATCCTAAACCGCTTTATCATGAATAAAAACATTTTGGTAATTGGTAGTTCTAATACGGATATGGTTGTCAAGACTGACCGGCATCCAAAACCGGGTGAAACGATTATTGGCGGCGAATTTTTTATGTTTCCGGGAGGCAAAGGAGCTAATCAAGCCGTTGCGGCTGCTCGTTTAGGAGGACAGGTAACTTTTATTTGTAAAGTGGGTGATGATATTTTCGGAAAGCAGGCATTTGATGGATTTAAAAAAGCAGGGATACAGACGGAATATGTTCTAACAACAGAGACTCATCCTTCGGGTGTCGCTCTGATCACGGTTAATGCAGTAGGAGAAAATGAAATTGTTGTAGCACCTGGCGCCAATCACCAATTAGCGGTGGAGGATATCAATGATGCAAGTGAGGCCATTGCAACGGCTGAAATCGTCTTGCTTCAACTGGAAACCCCTATACATACGGTAGAATATGCTATTCAAAAAGCGTTTCGCCAAAATAAGAAAGTGGTATTGAATCCTGCGCCGGCTCAACCATTGTCAGAGCATATTTTTAGCGCTCTATACTTGGTGACCCCCAATGAAACCGAAGCGGAAATATTGACCGGCATCAATGTTAATGACCAAAAAACGGCAGCAGCAGCAGCAGTGATCTTATTGAACAAAGGGGTGCAGAACGTGCTGATCACACTAGGCGCAAAAGGATCTTTCTTTAAAAATACCGATCAGGAATTTCTAATTCCAGCTTTAATAGTAAAAACAGTAGATACCACTGCAGCGGGAGATGTATTTAACGGAGCACTTTGTGTAGCGCTGGCCCGGGAGAAACCTTGGCAAGAAGCGATAGAATTCGCAACACAAGCAGCTGCGGTATCCGTAACAAGAATGGGGGCGCAAGCCTCAGCACCTTATCTTCATGAGCTTTCCAATTAAAATTTCCAGTTATGTTTATTGTTGAAAATTATTCTATTGCTGTTGTCTTCTGCGTGATCACCATGCTTTGTTGGGGTTCGTGGGCCAATACGCAGAAATTGGCTGCCTCTAATTGGCGGTTCGAGTTATTCTACTGGGACTACGTCATTGGCATACTTCTGTTGTCTTTGCTATTCGCTTTTACACTGGGCAGTATTGGCGAAGGCGGGCGAAGTTTTATTCCTGATCTTCAGCAAGCAACAAGCCGGAATATCGGATCGGCCCTGTTGGGAGGAGTGCTTTTTAATGCTGCTAATATATTGTTGGTCGCAGCTATTGCAATAGCGGGAATGTCGGTCGCATTTCCGGTGGGCATAGGTTTAGCGTTGGTTATTGGAGTAGTGGTAAATTATATTGACGCACCAGTCGGAGATCCTTATGTTTTATTTAGCGGCGTCGCATTGATCACGGTTGCGATACTATTGAACGCGTATGCATACCGGCGTTTGCGAACCAATACCAAAGGTGTTTCATCCAAAGGCCTAATATTATCCGTTGCGGCAGGAATATTGATGGGATTCTTTTATAAATATGTAGCAAATTCAATGTTTCCAGATTTTACAAATCCAATTGCCGGAAAACTTAGCCCCTATACTGCCGTATTGCTTTTTTCCGTTGGCATATTATTGAGCAACGTGCTATTCAATACGGTTTTGATGAAAAGACCGTTCGTGGGATCACCAGTCAGCTATTCGGATTACTTTTCAGGAAACTTAAAAACTCATCTGGTCGGAGTTCTCGGTGGCGTGATTTGGTGTATCGGTATGGCTTTTAGTATTATCGCTTCTGATAAAGCAGGACCCGCAATTTCTTATGGGTTGGGACAAGGAGCTACTGTCGTCGCCGCCATTTGGGGTATCTACATTTGGAAGGAATTCAAAGATGCGCCAAAAGGGGTTAATGGATTGCTCAATTTAATGTTGCTTTGCTATGTAGTGGGATTAGGGTTGATTATTTATTCCAGATAACTAACCTTCGAACCAATCTATTGCTAATAAAATAAAAATTCAGCGAGCTTCTATAAATTCTAATTTCTTACATTGATAAATTTACGATCTTCAAATTGATAGTAAAATGAAGTACTTTATACTCTTCTTTTCTACACTTTTACCTTATATCTGCTATACTCAAACAGATCCAGGCCTGCAAGATATTATAGACCAATACCATTATCAAGACTCTCTTGCCCATACCTCTACCTGGCCCGATTTTTCTGAAACCTTTCTAAGTGAAAGATTAGCCTACCTTAAGCAAGCTGAGGAATCTTTGAAAGCCATAGCTGAGGATGGCCTCTCCATAAAGGATCTAGCCAGTAAGGATATATTGGAACTTATTATCGAAGATGAGATCTATGGCTTGGAACTTCAATCCTACCTTTTTCCACTCAATTCAGAAGGAATACTTATTTGTCAGCCTTTGGGGAAGGCTGGGCTTTGTATACCGAATATTTAGGGAAGGAAGCGGGAATGTATAAAACACCCTATGAAGATTTTGGCCGGTTGACTTATGAGATGTGGCGGGCTTGCCGGTTGGTGGTAGACCCAGGAATGCACTATCTCGGGTGGACACGCGAAGAAGCCGTACAGTTTATGACGGAAAATACCGCTCTATCCACGCGAGAGATCAACTCTGAAATTGATCGCTACATTGGCTGGCCTGCACAAGCCGTTTCTTATAAAATGGGGGAGTTGAAAATCATAGCATTACGCGAGAAGGTGGAAAAAAGTCTGGGGGATGATTTTGATATCCGGGCTTTCCACGATTTAGTTTTGTCTCAGGGTTCTGTTACTATGAAAACGTTGGAACGGATGGTGCAAGATTTTATTAAGGAACAAAAAAATAAGACCTAAGTCTCGGAACCATAGAGGGTTAGTTATTTTTTTGTCAACGGATTTAAAAAAATTGTAATTGTAGCCGACCTTCCATAATTTGCAGAGAAAAGTTTACCTAACTACGTACTCAAAAACTTATCATGAACATTAAACCACTAGGATTGACCGTTTTGATCTTCTTTATTTTTCTCTCTTTAATCAAGGCTCAGGCAAATTTTGGTTCTGCCATCGGGCTTCGACTGGGATATCCGGCTTCAGTAAGCTATAAAACTTTTGTTAATGAGAACGGAGCGTTCGAAGGAATGCTGGGATTTCGGGGGTATGGTTTTGGTAATTTTGTAAATATCAGCGGGGCCTATCAGGTTCATAATACAGTTCCGGATTTAGACGGATTGAACTGGTACTATGGCGGTGGTGCTTCTATTTTCTTTTGGAATTACGACAATGATCCGTTCGATAATGATTTTGCTTCCACAGCTTTTGGGATTCAAGGTTACTTAGGTCTGGAATATACCTTTCCTGATGCGCCGATCAATCTTTCTCTCGACTGGGTTCCTACTTTATTCCTCGGAGGAACGCTTAATGTCGATACTTTTGGAGGCGGTTTCGGCGGCATCGGAGTACGGTATGTATTGAGCAGGTAATACTCGCCGAATGTTGGCATACAAAAGCATAGCTATTTCTAAAATTACGAAAAAGTTTATTGTCGATATTATGAAACATAGATTCATTATAGGAGCTGGAGGATCTCAATTCACGCTCTTCCTTTTAGCATTATCGCTATTGTTCCTCTCATTTATTAATTCTTCTATCCATAAACGGGACAGTGAAGTCCATCCTGAAAATGCAGGTAGTACTAGTCCTTTAGAGGAAGGCGTATTGATCAGAACGGAACCTGCCTTTCCGACTAAGTTAGATGACATAACGGTATATTTTGACGCACGAGAGGGGAATGGAGCACTGGCAGGTTTTACCGGAAATGTTTACGCTCATACGGGAGTGATAACTAATTTTAGTACCGGGCCATCAGATTGGAAATACGTAGTAGCTGATTGGGCTACTGATGATCCAAAGGTGCTTATGAACAGAGAAAGTCAGGATATTTATACCATCAGCTACAACATCCAGGAGTTCTATGGTTTGGCACCGGGTGAAGAGGTTTTGCAATTGGCGTTTGTTTTTAGAAATATTGATGGTACTATCGTAGGACGAGATACGGATGGTTCGGATATTTTTACCCCCGTCTTTCCTTTAGATGCCGGCATATTAATCACCCTGAACTCCCCCCAGGAAGAGGAAATTATTTTTGAAGGAGAAAGCTTGCAGGTGGATGTGCAGCTGAATGAAACTGCTAATTTAATTATTGAAGATAATGGTCAGGAACTTTTCAATGCCGTTACCGATCAGGCTGATTTTGTAATCTCCCCGGAAACGTCGGGTGAACATAACCTATTAATAACAGCTTTCAACGAAACTGACACGACTACATTAACAACCCGGTACTTTGTTATTGAGGCGAACCCGGTTTTACAAGATCCTCCGGAAGGAACCCGTAATGGTATGAACTACAACGACGAATCCTATATTTTTCAACTCCATGCACCGGGGAAAAACAACGTTTTTTTCTTATGTCCAGCCAATGGTTTCCAGTTTGAGGAAGAGTTTTTAATGAATCAATCCCTTGACGGATCAAGGTTTTGGATTGAACTGCCGCGATCGGTTTTTGCAGAAGGAAATAATACTTATCAATATTTGGTTGATGGAAATATTACCATAGCCGATCCCTATTCAACCGTCGTTCTAGATCCTGTTCATGATGAATTTGTCGACCGGAGGGTGTTGGAAGAATTACCTTCCTATCCGGAGGGAGCCTCGGGAGTTGTTACGGTATTCGATCTCGAAAAGGAAGGATATAACTGGGAAAATGAGGATTTTTTAAGACCTGCCAAAACCGATTTGGTAATTTATGAGTTACTGATCCGTGATTTTTTGGAAGATCACAGTTACCAATCTTTGATCGATACATTGGATTACCTGGAACGATTAGGCATAAACGCGATTGAGTTAATGCCTATCCATGAGTTTGAAGGCAATATCAGTTGGGGATATAACCCTTCCTATCATTTGGCGGTTGATAAATACTATGGATCGCGGAATGAGCTGAAACAGTTTATTGACGAAGCTCATGGAAGAGGTATTGCCGTTATTCTGGACGTCGTTTTTAATCATGCATTTAGCCAAAGCCCGTTAGTACAGTTGTATTGGAATCCGGTTAATTCAAGGCCGAGTGCAGATAATCCTTGGTTCAATACAACGCCGCGTCATCCATTCAATGTGGGATATGATTTCAACCATGAATACGAAGGAACAAGGCAATGGGTTAAAAGAAACCTAGAGCAGTGGATCGAAGAATATCATTTTGACGGATTCCGGTTTGATTTATCCAAAGGGCTAACTCAGAATTTTACAGGTAATGATGCCGGCGCATTTTCTCGTTATGATGCCGCAAGAGTAGCTATTTTAAAGGACTATACGGATTATATTTGGAGTTTGGATCCAACCGCTTACGTAATAATGGAGCATTTTGCGGACAACCGGGAAGAAAGGGAGTTGTCAGATTACGGAATGATGCTTTGGGGTAATATGAATTTCCAATTTGCGGAAGCCGCTATGGGCTATAACTCTGACCTGGACGGTGCTGACTATACAGACAGAGGATGGACTGACCCGCATTTGATCTCCTATATGGAAAGTCACGACGAGGAAAGGCTCATGTTTAAAATTCAGGAATTTGGTAATAGCCGCCCGGGGTACAATACCCAGGAACTGAATACGGCTTTGCGGCGTAAGGAAGCCGCAAGTGCAATTTATTACTCTATTCCCGGGCCCAAGATGCTCTGGCAGTTTGGAGAATTGGGGTACGACTTTTCTATTAATTATTGCACCAATGGAACCGTTAATCCCGACTGCCGGCTTGAACTGAGACCTATCCGCTGGGATTATAAATCCAACTCCAACCGTGCTCGTCTTAGGGATGTGACCGAAGCTTTGATTCGCTTGAAAATTACTTATCCTACTTTTTCTACAACTGACTTTCAACTCGATGATAATGACCCTTTTAAGAAAAGGGTAGTACTCAATCATCCGGAGATGGACGCTTTAGCAATTGCCAACTTCAATGTCGATCCAACGGAAATCAACCCCGGTTTTCAGTCGACGGGAACGTGGTATGAGTACTTTACAGGAGATAGTATTTTAGTCGACAATGTTAATCAACCGCTACCTTTTCAACCCGGAGAATACCGCATATATACTTCAGCGCGCATTACACCGGCAACAAACATTATAACCAGTACTAAGGAGCGCGTGTTCCTACCATTTGAGTTATATCCAAATCCTGTAAAAGCAGGACAAAAGGCTGTGGTTGAATTTGAACCGGTGGCCGGCAATTTTGAAAACTTGGCGATCTACACCTTGCAAGGGAAAGCTTTTCCTGTCCAGTATAACAAAAAGGGAACAAGAATTGAATTGACAGTCCCCGAACAATTATCTGCTGGTGTTTATCTCTTAATTGGTCAAACAAAAGCAAGGAGGTTTTCCGGGAAGCTCATAATTCAATAGACTTGTTCGGTGGGTCATGAACGAGCGAAAGCGAGGCAAATTTTATG
>CAZHNG010000115.1:0-3275 GCA_964533785.1 uncultured Saprospiraceae bacterium
CGGGCCCTACGTGGCGGAGCAAACTAATACTTTTGAAAGACATAATATCTCCATGCACTACATGTTCTCTATGCTTGCCCGCCATTACTGGCACAGTAGGCGGGTTTCAAAAAAAATAAGTTTCCCTTAACCTGACGGCTATGGGCGGTAACGGCAGGCGGGGATACCCGACCGTAAGAGATTTGGTGTGGGAATGAACTGTAGGATGGAAAAGGGATCTTTAAATTTACAGATTGAAATGAACAGCAAAGAACGCATACAAGTACTAATCGAACTAGGGGAACGATTGAAAAAGCCCAGCGAATACCGGGATGCGGTAATTCACCGAACGTCCTACGAAAACCAATGGTTTACTAAAGAGAACCAGCAGAGATCCATTGAGGCAATTGCCCATCATTTTTTGGATCCGGAAAAATTGGGTCAATGGTTGGCGAAGTATCCAATTAAAGAGAATAGTAACGCTGTAAAGGTAGGCATCATTATGGCGGGAAATATTCCGCTGGTGGGCTTCCACGATTTGTTGTGCGTTTTTGTCAGCGGACACCAGGCGATTGTCAAACTTTCCGATAAAGATCCTTATCTGTTGCCGTATTTACTGAAAGAACTGAAAGACATCGATCCACGGACGGAAAGCTATTTTCAACTGGTAGCAAAACTCAAGGGTTTTGATGCGATCATTGCCACCGGCAGTAATAATTCTTTTCGTTACTTCGACGCCTACTTCGGTAAGTATCCACACATTATCCGGCGGAATCGCAATGCAGTAGCTGTTTTAACGGGCGAAGAATCATCTCAGGAATTAAATGCTTTGGGAAAGGATGTTTTCCAGTATTTCGGTTTGGGCTGTCGTAATGTTTCAAAGCTGTACGTTCCCCAGTCGTATGATTTTGAACCCTTGCTGGAAGCGCTGCACGAGCACCGTCAAATTATCGAACACAACAAATACAAGAATAATTTCGACTATAATTACGCGCTGCTGGTATTGAATAAGGAAAAATATATGGCCAACGGTTGTGTGCTTTTAATGGAAAACGAAGCGATCGCTTCCAGAATTGCTAGTTTGCATTACGAATTTTACGACAATCTGGATGTATTAAAAACCGGACTTGAGCATCAGAAAGAGGCTATCCAGTGTATTGTCGCTAAAAACGATTTACTGCCCAACGCTATACCCTTTGGAAAGGCTCAGCAACCGGAGTTGTGGGACTATGCGGATGGTGTGGATACGATGGGGTTTTTGTTGGGGTTAAGTAAGTAAGGAGGCTACTTCAAGTAGCCTCCTTACTTACCCTTACTTGTCATACTGATCAAAGGCTGTTCATCAACAACTGCTGTATCCTGAGCAGCCCTAAAATCAAAGTACCCCTCCCAAAAATTAGGAACACATTGACCGGCGAAAGAAGTTGGAGCATTAAACAATGCGCAAATGCCGATCTTATCCTCCCGGTTGAAGGCAATTTCGCTGCGGTAGCCATTGACGTAACCACCGTGGTAGATAATGGTATCGGCACCGCAATCTAATACACGCCAGCCCAGTCCGTAGTAAGCTTCTTCCAGGAAATTCCACCGACTGAAATAGCGGCGCTTTTGGTTGGTCTTGATCAGAGGAGTAAAGATTTGATCCAAGGTATTTTCCGAAATGATTTCCGGCCGGTTGCCCATCAACAATTTCAGCCATTCTCCCATATCAGATATAGAAGCGTTGATGCCGCCGGCAGGAATAGCATTGTAGTATTTCTTTGTGATTTTTGATCTTTTCCACTTGTGTCTTCGGGAATTGTAAGAGTGGGGGAGTGCTACGTTATCCTGGCTGTTGATCGCTTGGTAATTAGCCGAAGCATTCACCATATTATTGGGAGTGAAAAGTAGCTTTTGCAAAAGATCCTCGTAGCTTGTATTGGCCGCTTTGCTGGAAATATTGTGGATTAGGGCATAAGAAGCATTTTGATAGGCGTATATTTCCCCTTCTTTGGCGATCAGTTCCAGGTCTTTAAAACCAGCGGCAATTTCCTTCGGCGTTTTTCCTCTTTCGATCAAATTGGTAAAAGCGTGGTAAGGTAGGCCTGTAGTATGCGACAACAAGTGCTGGATGGTCACTCTGCCAGTTTGTGCTGCCGATTTAAGCCGAAAATAAGGCAAGTGTTCAATAACCTGGTCGTCGAATGACAGGGTGCCCTTTTCCGTGAGGATGCCAGTTAAAACCGAAGCAAAACCCTTCGAAAGGGAACCTACCCGGAAAACCGTATTGACATCAATAGAATCCTTACTCCTGATCTTTTTCAAACCATAACCATTCATTACCAATACATTGGTATCCTGGACAATGACCAGGGCACCACCAGGGATGCCATTTTCGATAATTTGTCTTTGGAAATAATCCGCATACCGTTCGGCAAATTTTTGAATGGGCGGCTTCTCTTTTGGAATGATCTCTTCTTCAATTGTGGCGGATAAGCTCACAAAGGTGGATCCGCCAATGACCATTAGTACGAATAGGGTAATTAGGTAAAGTCTCATCTATCCCGCAAATTGTTTGGTGTCGCTATGTGAAAATCGATTCTAAATAGTTACTTTAACGCAAAGAATAACGAATGGTTGGCCTTTGTGGTATTTTTAACGACCAGATCTATAAATCCAATTTAAAATGCAAAGCAAAAAGATAGATATAGCTGTCACTTTGGACAAAGAAAATGTGCCGGAAAAAATTGAATGGAAGGCTGAGGATCAATCGAATGATATGCCTCAGGAATGTAAAGCCATGCTGCTTTCTTTTTTCGACCGTGAAAACCGGGATACGCTAAAGATCGATCTGTGGACTAAAGAAATGCGCGTTGACGAAATGGACCGCTTTTTTTACCAAACCCTCCGGGCAATGGCGGATACGTATTTTAAAGCCACCAATAATGCGGCTTTGGCGACCGATATGCAACGGTTTGTGCAGTACTTTGGGGAAAAGACGGAGATATTGCCTAAGAGTGAGTAGTTTTCAGCCCTTACAAAAGACTTAATAATGAGAAAACTAACCATCTTTTTCGTTTTATTGATTATGAGCTTAAATTCAAAGGCCCAGGATCGCCTCACCGGTAAGACCTTCACGACTCGTTCTGAGATCCTTGCCCGCAATGGGATGGCCGCTACGAGCCAGCCACTGGCAACTCAGGCTGCATTGGATATTTTAAAAAAGGGGGGTAGTGCAATGGATGCTGCCATAGCTGCTAATGCGGTGTTGGGTTTAGTAGAACCAGCCAGTTGTGGTATTGGCGGTGATATTTTCG
>CAZHNG010000115.1:3285-17886 GCA_964533785.1 uncultured Saprospiraceae bacterium
TTTCGCCATCGTCTGGGATGCTAAGACCGAAAAGCTATATGGGTTCAACGGTAGTGGCCGCTCGCCAAAACAACTAAACCGGGCGTATTTTGTAGAACGCGAGATGAATTACATCCCTTTCCGCGGCCCCCTTCCAGTATCGGTACCCGGCTGTGTGGACGGCTGGTTTGAAATGCACCAAAAGTTCGGTAAGCTGAGTATGGAGGAGATCCTTCAGCCGGCCATTGATTACGGAAGAGAGGGATTTCCGGTTTCTGAAGTGATCGCTTACGAGATGGCAACCAATTATCAGAACAAACAAGACCTTCCTGGTTTTCGCGAAACCTACATGCCGAATGGCAAAACCACTCCGCAAAAAGGAACGATTTTTAAGAATCCTGATCTGTCTAATACGTACGAAAAAATAGCCAAGGGTGGGAGAGATGCCTTTTACAAAGGCGATATCGCGCGTACGATCGATGCCTACATGAAAAAACACGGTGGCTTCTTATCCTACGAAGATTTGGCGGCGCATACCTCAAATTGGGTAGAACCTATCAGCACCAACTACCGTGGCTACGATGTTTGGGAACTGCCGCCTAATGGACAAGGAACCGCCGCTTTACAAATGCTGAATATCCTGGAAGGCTATGACATAAAGGCCATGGGTTTTGGCAGTGCTGAATATTTGCACGTCCTTACCGAAGCCAAAAAACTGGCCTACGAAGACCGGGCTAAATTTTATGCCGATCCGGCATTCAATGAAATTCCTATAAAAGGACTGATATCTAAGGAGTACGCTAAAAAACGTAGAGCACTGATCGACCCTGAACGTGCTGCCAGAACCTATCCTTCGGGCGACCTGGAAATCGAATCCGGCAATACCACCTACCTGACCGTAGCCGATAAAGACGGCAATATGGTCTCTTTGATCCAGAGTATCTACGCCGAATTTGCCTCCGGAATGGTACCAGATGGGCTAGGTTTCGTTTTGCAAAACCGCGGACAAATGTTCAATGTTCAGGATCCGGATCATATGAATGCGTTAGAGCCCGGCAAGAGGCCTTTCCACACCATCATTCCGGCTTTTATCACCAAGGATGGAAAACCGTGGGTAAGTTTCGGTCTGATGGGAGGTGCCATTCAGCCGCAAGGTCATGCTCAGATCGTCGTGAATCTGATCGATTTCGGTATGAACCTGCAAGAGGCGGGAGATGCGCCGCGTATGCGTCACCGGGGCTCTTCACAACCCACCGGTTCCCGTATGACCGATGGCGGTACGCTGAATCTGGAATCCGGCTTCGACTATGAGCAGATCCGGCAACTCAAGAAGAAAGGGCACGATGTTTCCTTTGCGGTGGGCATTTACGGTGGGTACCAAGCCATTATGGTGGATCTGGCGAACCGGGTTTATTACGGCGCTTCCGAGTCTAGAAAAGATGGACAGGCAGCGGGGTATTGATCGAGGTTCCTTTGATCACTAATTTTTATTGAACCACGGAGAACAGAGAGAACATGGAGCTCATGGAGTTTTTTGATTAATTGAAACTCCCATGTGTAAGTAATGATGAAGGCTTACATGATTGAGAATTAGTTTACTCCGCCACGTAGGACCCTACGTGGCGAAGCAAATTATACCTCAAAAAGAAAGAAAAACATCTCTATGGCTGCATGTTCTCCATGGTTAAGTAGAAATTTTGAAAGACGAAGTCTCGAAAAATCCTCCCCCACCTATTTGCCATTTCCAACAAAACACTTACTTTTGCGTCCTGGCGAGCGGCACACGACCAGCTCCCTCTGAACTCCCCCAGGGCGGAAACGCAGCAAGGGTAGGTGGTCGTAGCGGTGCGATGTGCTTGCTTGCCTTCTTTTTTATACATCCCATTTTCTTAGTTGATTAATCATCGCTCGCAGATCCTTAGGCACTTCGGCTTGAATAGTCATCTCCTCACCAGTAGTAGGGTGCTGCAACGTCAAAGAATGGGCGTGTAAGCTAAGCCGGCTGACCAGCGGTCGTTCTTCCTGATCTTTTCCCAGGTTATATCTTCTTCCTTTGATCTCTGACAGAAAAAAAGCTTCTCTTTTACCGTAAAGTGGGTCAATGGCTAGTGGATGGCCGATAAAGGCGAAGTGAACCCTGATCTGGTGTGTCCTCCCGGTTAAAATATTGGCTTGGACCAGAGAGAAATGTTTGAAGGATTCCAAGAGCTGGTATTCGGTGATCGCTGCTTTTCCCTTTTTGGAAACCACCATTTTTCCAGGTTTACTTAGATGTTTGGCGATCGGTTGATCGATCCTATCACTCTCTTTATGGATCCTGCCTTCCACAATGGCCAGGTATTGTTTGCGGGTGCTCCGTTTTTCGAACTGCAAGGACAAGGAACGGTGGGCTTCCTCCGTTTTGGCAAAACAAATCACCCCGCTGGTATCCTTATCTAACCGGTGAACGGTAAATATTTCTCCAAACTTTTGCTTCAGCAAGTCCTTTAAATTGATCTTTTCCGGCGCAAAGCGGTCGGGAATGGTCAAAAGGCCTGCCGGTTTGTCAATGAAGATCAGGTCATCGTCCTGGTAAAGGATATCCAGTTTGGTCATTATTTATTTCGTTTTGAGCACTTTCAATTCTACCCGCTGGTTGCGTTCTCTGCCGTATTTGGTACGGTTGGAAAATATGGGTTGGCGTTTGCCGTAGCCTTTGTATTGGAGTTGACCGGAAGGAACCTTTTTAGCTACCAGGTATTCAAAAACGGCTTTAGCCCGAGCTTCGGACAGGCGGTCGCAATAATCGTCCGGAGGAATTCCATTCGTATGCCCACCAATTTCTACGACCAGGTTGGGTCTGCTGATCAATACTTCTGCAATGGCATCTAAGGCTGGATAGGAAGCCTGCTCTATTTCCGTAGAATCGGCCTGAAAGAAGAGCTTGTCCACCACAATAGTCCGGCCTTCGGCAATATTTGATTCTTCCAATGCTTTAACGGCTTCCGTGTTCTGAAAGATGACTTCTAACTCCAGTGGACTTTTTGAATCGGCTTTAATTTCAAATTCTACGCCCTTTTCTCTTCCATCTTTCAATTTTACAACATTGGAATAGCGACCCTCTTTCCAGGGTAAGGTAAAGGTATATTCGCCGGAGTTCCTGTTATTTTCAGTTTTTTCGATCGGGCTTGTTGCTGATAATTGCTTGAGTTGGATATCCGCTTCCAAAGCATTGTTTTCCTGGTCTTTAACAATACCATTAACGATGAATTGCCGTTCGGGCCGCACTTCTTCTTTCATTACAAACTCATAAATATCTCCGTTTCGTACCATATAGCCGTGGTCACCGGCAGCATTTACGATCAATCCGTAATCATCGGCTTTGGTATTATAGGGCGGCCCGATGTTTTTGATCGATCCGCATTGGTTATCATCTATTAATTCGGTTTTGTAAATATCGTAGCCACCCTGACCTCCGCTGCGGTCGGAGGCAAAATAGAGGGTCTTATTATCAGCGGCGATGAAGACCGCTATTTCATTATTGTTCGTGCTGATGGGCATTAATTTCGGATAACTCCATTCATCCTTGTCGTTTTTCCGGCTGATGAATAAGTCGAAGACGGGGTTACCGCGTTTATAGTTGGTTAGTGCTACGATGAAGATCCTGCCGTTTGGGGAAACCGCCATACCGTCGGTACCGAAAAAGGTAGTAGTACCCCTCAAATTAAATCCGCCGCCGTAACTATTTCCTCCCCTTTGCCATTCCCGCAAGCGTTTTTCGTATATCCGGTAGTGTTGGACGAAGAATTCACTGATCTTCCCGCCCAGGCCAACAGGATTTGTCCATTTTTTACCGTCTAATCTGGCCTGGTAATAGGGGCCGCCGGATTTTATCCAATCGTCTCGCCAACTTTGGAAAACAACGTATTGACCATTTTTGACGATATTGGGTTCGTCTTCCTCCAGGTGGGTGTTGATGGGATAATTTAAGGGTTCCGGCGCTTCCCATACGCCATTTCTCTTGGTGCTCACCCATATATCGGCTTCGAAATCATCAAAAAAAATGTCCAGAAAGTCGTTCTTTTCCGGCCATTTCAATCCCCCCCTTTCCGACATGAAATAAAGGTGCTTTCCATTGGGCGAAATGGCTAAATTGGTTTCTCGGGCCGGAGAATTGACCGCATCTAAGGCTTTAAATTGTTGACAAAAAGAGAAGAAAGGTAATATTAAGGCGAATAGGCAAAACCGCAATCCCATAATTCCACGAATGATTTTTTTCAAAGATAAGGGAAATTTTATGGTTGATAACGTTTGAAAATGACACAACTATTGACGTCTCCAAAACCAAAACTGCTTTTGGCGATGATATTTAGTTTTTGTTCCTGTAACTGATGGGGTATGCAATTGGGGTCAATGGTTTTGCTGATAGTGGGATGAACGTCTTCACAATTCAGGGAAGGGTGTAAAAACTGGTGGTACAATTGCAGAATAACGGCAACGGATTCAATTGACCCGGCAGCGCTTAAGCAGTGACCGATAGAGGACTTGAGGGCATTGATATACGGAAAATCCTTTCCCGAACGATCTAAAGCTTTTGCCCAATGGGCAACTTCGACGGGGTCGAAAAGCGTAGCGGTTAAGTGGCCGGAAATGGCATCGATAGCCTCCGGTTTTATGCCTGACTGTTGTACCGCGGATTGTATGCAGCGCAGGATACCCCTGGTATTCGGGGCGGTCATACTACCACCATGGCGGTGCCCGCCTGAATTGATAGAACCGCCCAGCACTTCGCCGTAAATGGTAGCTCCCCGTTTTAGCGCAATATCAAGTCTTTCTAAAACCATAGCACCGGCCCCGGCCCCGGGAACGAAGCCCTTGGCGGTAGCACTCATCGGTCGCGAAGCTTTTTCCGGTTGGTCGTTGTATTGCCGGTTGGTAACCCGCATGGCATCGAAGCCTCCCCAAACATAAGGGCCACCCGAATCACAACTGCCACAGATCATGCGTTCGGCCATACCCGCCTTGATCCTTTGGTAGCCCATTAAAATGCTTTCGGTGCCTGTACTGCAAGCGGAGGCATTGGTAGTTACCTGGTTGCCCAATCCCAGTTTTCCGCCTAATCGTGCACTAATCCCGCTCGACATTACCTGCGGCACCGTTACGCTGCCCAGCCGTTTTACTTTTCCTTCATCGATCAGATAAGCCGCTTCCCGGACGACCTTTGCGCTTGCCATGCCGGAGCCGAAAATACAGCCACTATCCCAATCGGCTCCTTCTTCCTGGCCTTCGGGTATTGGCAGGCCTGCATTCGTCCAGGCTTCAATGCCGGCGATCATTCCGTAGATAATTCCCTTGGCGGTTAAGGTCTTTTTTTCTAAAGGCGTGAAATACTCATTGATTTGGCTTTCTGTTACAGGAGGGAGTCCGCCGATCCGGCAGCCAAAGTTTAGCGTTTTTAATTCCGGGAAATATCGTATGCCGGATCTACCGTTCTTCAATGCATTCAGGAAATCCGGAACGCCGATGGCATTAGGGGAGACCACTCCTAAACCGGTGATGACTACTCTGTTATCTTGCATTAAATCAATATTTTTTATGCGCCTAACACCATTCCTGATAAAACCCCCTTACAAGCCGTCTCTCCCAAAGCATTCTGCAATAACACCTTACACTTCAATTTTCCAAAACGGAAATAGATCTTTTCGGAACTGACCATTACGGTTTCTTCCGGCAATACTTTACGCAGAAACTGTACTTCCGAGGAAGTGAAGACAAAACTTTCCAGGGCATTCTTTTCGTAGGATTTACTAATAAAGATCCCCAGGCCGACCAGTCCGATCTGCGCCATGGTCTCTATCATAATGGCCCCTGGTGTAATGGGATTGCCTGGGAAGTGGCCCTGGTAAAAATATTCGTCTTTCCGGTAAGTGTAACTGCCACGGGCTCCTTCTTCCGTTATTTCGTGAAATTCATCGACAAATAAAAAAGGGGGCTGGTAGGGCATGATTGATTTGATACGCTTATAGATTTCCTTCTTTTCCATAACAGTGGCTATTGCTTATGATCTAAGGTAGTGATTTTGTTTCGATAATCACGCAATACTTTCTCCTCCGTCGACGGGAATAATAGCTCCGTTTATCCAGTCTGCTTCCTTCCGGCATAATAAAGAAATGACATTGGCAACGTCTTCCGGTTGTGTTAATCTTTGCATGGGGTTTCTGGATAAAGCATTGGCTTTTAAATGTTCGCTGCCCGGGATCATCCGCAGCGAAGGGGTATCGGTTACGCCGGGTTGAACGATGTTGCACCGAATGCCATGGGGCGCATACTCCAGGGCTATGGAACGACATAGGGATTCTAAAGCTACCTTTGCGATACTGACGGCAGCGTAATTGCGCCAGACTTTTTTGCTTCCTTCGCTGGTTAAACCAATTACGCGTGCCTTTGCGGAAAAAAGTCCGTTTTGAAATAGCAGATTCACCCAGTCATGCAGGCTTATAGCCATGGCGTTTAAGGTGGCTATCAAATCTTCTGTGGTTAATAGGGATTGGTCTCGGTACTGATCCAACAGATCCGAATGGATCGTTGCATAAGCACGGTTGAGTTCCTGGCCTATTGCGACTTGCTTAAAGTCAGGTTCACTGGGGACTGAAGGAGCCAAAAGCTTCAGGTTTCCTCTTGAAATGGAGTGTAATAACAGGTGGATCTTACCTTGCTCAACCAATTCTTGCTTTAATACCTGAATGACACGTTCCTGTTGTTCTGTTTGTAGCGCATTAATATTGAAAGTGAGTGTTTTTATACCATAGTCCTCTTTTAATCCTGTTACAATTTCTTGAAATACTCTTGTCTCCTTCTTCCGGTCCCTGTGCACAATGCATAAATTGAGGCCTTCACCGGCCAGTTTCTTAGCCGTCGCTAACCCAATACCGCTAGAACCGCCCAGGATCAACGCCCAATAATTGTTATTTCTGAAATACATGATTGAAAATGTATGATTAAGCAAAATCCGCGTAGATCCGTAAAATCCGCGTCATCCGCGTTCCATTACTCCCATTTCAATAACACACTCTGCGCCGAAAAGCCCGGACCGAAACTCAGCATCAGTCCGTGTTTACCGGAAGGGATGAATTCCTGCGTGAATTGATCCAAGACGTATAGTACAGTGGCGCTCGACATATTGCCGTAATCGCGTAAAACCGATTTAGTCGCATCGAGATTTTTCCCCAGAGCAGCAAACAAATCCTCTACCATCTGTACGATCTTTTTACCTCCCGGATGAAAAATTAAATGGTCAATCTCTTCCATATCCAGTCCATTCCTTTTTAAAAAGGGAAATAAGATCTTGGTAAAATGAGCCTTTATTTTTTCCGGCACGCTGGGATGCAGTACCATTTTAAAACCGGAGTTTTTCAAGTCGAAGCCCATCATATCCGTTTCATCATAAAAATGGTACATATTGGTATCGACGATAGTAGGGCCCACTTTTTCTTCGTCGAATCCCAGAATAGCACAAGCTGCACCGTCTCCGAAAATAGCGGCACTCACCATGTTGGCCATGGAAAAATCATTGACCTGAAAAGTGGACATCGGAGATTCAAAAGCAATAATGGCGGCTTTTTTGCCGGGGTTGGCTTTTAAGAAATTGTTGGCGTAGATCATGGCTGATACGCCCGCCGCGCAACCCATTTCCGTAACGGGCAAGCGCACAATGTCCTGCCGCATTTTCAGCAAATTGATCAAGTAAGCATCTACCGAAGGGATCATAAAACCAGTACAACTAACCGTAATGATGAAATCAATTTCGGTTGGCTCTACCTGGGCCTTTTCCAGGGCTTTGGTCAAAACTTTACTGGATAATTCGATGGCGTGTTTGATGTAGTAATCGTTCTTTTCTTCAAAGGAACGATCGGCCAGCACCATCTCGGCCGGTAGGATGGAATACCGCTGGTCGACCTGTGCGTATTTGAAGATCCGCAGGATTTTCTTTTTAAACCGTTCTTCGTGTTCAACCAGATGATGTTCCATATCTGCCATGATCCCATCGGTCGTCTTGGTATGTTGCGGTAATTCAATGGCGGTAGCCAGTATCTTAGGAAGTGATGTATTTGTCATTCGATAAATGTAAAGAATTAATTTGGAATAGGTGGGGGGTAGCAATTTCTTCTCACTCTTTTTATGGTAAAAAAAGGATTAATTGATAGCGGAATGCCCATTTCCAACTTAATGAATAGTCTGGTGTATTGAGTTGTACCGGAATATTTTTCAATTCCTTATGAGTGAATCCCTTACGGATTGACAGTAATCCATCCACCCGGGCAATATAAGGTGCTCTTAGGATCCTGCATAAAGCATTAAATGCGTGATAAGCGAGCGGATGGCGATGCAGATCATTGATCAGAACGCTTTTGACTTTGCAAGCCTTCATCTTTTGCAGCAAGCTTAGGATCTGCTCATCCGTGAAATGGTGAAGGAACAAATTGCAGGTGACAATATCAGTAGTGTTGAATAATTCATCCGCCTGAAATACATCCCCAACGGAATATTGGATCTCCGGGTAGTTTTGCGATTTTTTTTGTGCAAAATCAACAATAAAAGGATTAGCATCTATAGCCGTTATCTTGATTTCAACTCCGTTTTTTCTACAATTATCTGCAATAGCCCGTACCCCATCACCACTGCCCGTCCCCAGGTCCAGCAGCCTGATCGGGCGGCCTGGCTTTTCAGTATCGGATAGAGTAGGGGAGTGGATGATTTTTTCCACCCCGCTGACGAGCACTTGATTGCCCCCCAGCCACTTATTGACGGCTTCGATTGTATTTAAGGTGCGGGCAATTTCTTCGCCTCCGAGCGAAAAATCGTCAATGATTTCGGCCTCTTGAGAACGGGATTGGAATGTTTTAAACATACTACTATTTCATAAAGGTCTTGAAAAACCGCTCTCCTAAGGTTTCCAGCCGTTCTTCGCTTTCATTGCTGAATACAATGCGGATAAACTGGCTGCTGTGTTGTATCCCCCAGTTGGTCATCGGCGTAACGGCAACTTTTCCTTTCTTCAACAAGAGGTCGGAAGCCTGTTTCGCATTCATATTGAAGGACGAAACGTCAAGTATTTGTGACCAGCCACCGGCTGCACCGATCATTTTATAATCGGATAGTTGTTCGTTAACAACATTGCGCCGTTTTTCCCAGATACCAAGGGTGTTTTGATAGACGGCAGGTGATTCACTTAAACCGTGTCTGACCGCCTTTTGGGCAATGCCAATTGGAGTGACTACATTATAAATATGTGCTTTGGCAACCTGGGACATGACTTTTTTCGGACCGGCAACCCATCCAACACGCCAACCTATCATCCGCAACTCTTTTGATGCCGAGCCGATGGTAATGGTCCGTTTTTCCATTTCCGGAAAAGCGACCGGATGAATGACTTGCCTTTTGTCGTACAAAATGCGTTCCATCGCTGCGTTGTAGATCAACCATAAATCGTATTTCTTGCAGAGCTCTACGATAGAAGACCACTCTTTCATCGTCAGTACCGCACCGGAGGGCATCGATGGGTTCATGATGAATAGCGCCTTGGTGCGTTTGGAAATGCACAGTTTCAACTTCTCGGTATCCAGCCGCCAGGAGTTATCTCTGATCTCAAAAGGCACCAGCCTGGGGATGGCACCCGCTAATTGTACCCGGTAGATCATGCCAGCGTAGGTAGGATCGGTCAGAATCACTTCGTCACCAGGGTCAGTAATGGCAAGTAAGGTATCAAACATTCCTTCGGTGGCGCCGCAGGTAATAATGACATTGTCTTTGGTAAAGGATTTATTCGTTTGGCTGCTTATTTTTTGAGCCACGGCATCTCTTAATTCTTCCTGGCCGATAAAAGGAAGGTAGCTGTTATCTTCATCCTGGCCGATCGCCTGCCTCGTAACTTCGATCACTCCCATCGGAGGCGGTAGATCAGTATCCAGGTTCTCTAACCTTAACACGTCGGGATCATTGCGGGTAGCATCTGCCACCTGGTCGATAGAAAATCCTGGAATATATTTTAATCGATTCGAGGTTCTCATGAGAATAATCGTCAAAGGTTAACCGAATGAAAAGCGAAAATAAAGATTGACAACAGACAGAGCTGTGAATTCGACTAGCGTTTTTTCTTTTTACGTCTTTTCAGGCGGGATGATAAGCGTCCCCCACCCCTGCCTCGTGAAGGGCTTGGCATTCCACCGCCGCCCATCATATTGCCAAATCCGCCCTTAGACATTTTATGCATCATCTTACGCATTTGATCGAATTGGCGAATAAATTGGTTGACGTCATCCATGGTCTGGCCACAGCCACCGGCGATCCGTTTTTTACGGCTCAAATTGATCAGTTCGGGGTTCGCTCTTTCCTGTGGGGTCATGGAAAAGATTATAGCTTCTACTTTAGAGAAAGACTTATCATCAACGTCGAGATTTTTAGCCATTTTACCCATTCCCGGGATCATTCCGATCAGGTTCTTGATATCTCCCATTTTACGGATCTGGTTGAGTTGGCCGAGAAAATCATCGAAATCGAATTTGTTTTTACGGATTTTCTTTTCCAGTCTTTTGGCTTCGACTTCATCGAATTGTTCCTGGGCTTTTTCCACAAAGGAAACAATATCCCCCATACCCAAAATACGCTGAGCCATACGGTCGGGGTAGAAAACATCCAGCGTATCCATTTTTTCACCCATGCTGACAAACTTGATGGGCTTACCAACCGTATATTTGATGGAGAGTGCAGCACCGCCGCGGGTATCACCGTCTAATTTAGTGAGAACGACACCGTCGAAATCGATACGGTCATTGAAGGCTTTGGCGGTATTGACGGCATCCTGACCGGTCATGGAGTCCACTACAAACAAGGTTTCATTCGGCAGAATGGATTGTTTAATATTGGCAATTTCGGTCATCATCTCCTCGTCAATACTTAAACGACCGGCCGTATCCACAATGACTACATTGTGATTGTGGACTTTAGCGTGTTCTATTGCTTTCAGCGCAATTTCGACCGGGTTTTTATTGTCCTCTTCTTTATACACCGGTACGTTGATTTGCTCTCCGAGTACCGAGATCTGGTTAATGGCCGCGGGACGGTATACGTCACAAGCAACAAGAAGAGGCGTGCGGTTTTTTTTCGTTTTCAGGAAATGTGCCAGCTTACCGGAAAAAGTGGTTTTACCCGAACCTTGTAATCCGGCAATGAGGATTACGGTGGGCTTACCCCCCAAATCAAGCTCTGCTACTTCACCGCCCATTAGTTCGCCCAATTCATCCTGGACGATCTTGACCATCATTTGTCCCGGTTTAACCGATTTGAGGACGTTTTCCTGGCCCAGTGCTTTTTCCTTTACGGTATCGGTAAATTCTTTGGCAATCTTATAATTCACATCTGCCCCCACCAATGCTCTTCTGATCTCTTTAATGGATTGGGCAATGTTTATCTCTGTTAACTTGTTCTCTCCTTTTAAAAGCTTAAAGGCACCTTCCAGACGATCGCTTAGACTATCAAACATTTTTATATTTTTTTTGAAAAAACCTTGTAAAGATAGGGATTTAGTGGGAGGAGACTAGCAATTTTTTTAGGATATATTTTGTGGATTTCAGAGGTAAGATCCTGGTGGGGTGCAGCCCGGTTTTGATGTACAACGATGAGGTGTAGTACAAGCGTCTGTAATTAAGGAAGATACTCCAAGAATCTTCCTTAAGTCAAGCGCGAAGACGTAAGGCGGTTTCTTTCCGTAACCGCCTTTCTTCTCAATCACCACCCAGAATAAAGGAGGATACTTTAAGAATCCTCCTTAAGTACCAACGATGTAAGGCCGTTTCTTCCAGTAACGGCCTTTCTTTCTCATGACAGCAAGAATATTTCCTTGTCGTTACTTTACATCAGATTTGGGCTGCACCCTCCTGGTGTTTACCGCCAGGAAGATGGCTGGTCATCTTTTATTCCCCAATCCCAATGTGTCTTTTATGAATTTTAAGCGTCATAAATGCGTATCAGTAATGTCTGTGCCGGTATTTTAACCATCAAAGCTTGCTTTTCCACACAGAAATAAACAATTGTGGAAAACCCTAACTTCAAGTTTTTCAATTTGTTAACATTTAATTAAATTTATAGCATATTTAGAATACTAGACTTTTGACGCTAGACTCTAGAAGTTAGACTAAAAATTCTAACTAATTGACAATCAACGGAAATTTTATTTATTCTGAAAAATTGATATCCATTGAATATCAGCGTTTTGTTGTCTAAAATCTAGCGTCTAGTGTCTAGGGTCAAAAGTTCAATAGAATATCAAATAAAAAACATTAAGAACCAACCATGACAACATTTATCAAACCAGTAATTATGCTTGGGCTTTGGTTGTTGTATGCTTTGCTGGCCTGGAATTTTTGCCTGGACGGCTGCTGCGCTTTTGGCGATCAGGCGAATTCGGCTGCAATCGTATCAGATGCAGATGCCGCTGATGCAACCGCAGAAACAGCTACAAGGCGTTATCCAGTCGATTTCCAATGGTCGAACGCAGTACCTAACACCAACGAGGGTTTTGAAACCTTACAACAAACCATCACTTCCGGAATGACAACGGATAATATCCTGGACATTACCGGTTATTACTACGAAGAAGAATTTACACCCGAGGGATTTGACAATATGGGTTTTGCCAGAGCCGAACAAGTCCGGTCTTTGTTGGGACTGGATATCCCCGAAGACAGGATAAGTATGCACGCTCGCTTACTTTCCGAAACGGATGAGGTGAGAACGGGGTACTTCGAAGGATTTGAATACGAATGGATAGAGCCGGAGGCCACAGCAGCCGAAACAGTTGAAGAATTAAATGACCGCATCATTATTCGCTTTCCTTTCGGTTCTATTGAAAAAGAATACTCACCGGAAGTTGACGAATACCTGGATCGACTGGCAACACGGGTTCAACAGACCCGTGAGCGCATTCGCCTGACTGGTCATACCGACAATGTCGGCCAGCCACAAAGTAATACCGAACTCGGTCAGGCCAGAGCTGACCAGATTAAACGCATATTAGTAGATAAAGGAATAGAGGCTGGTTTGATCTCGACGGACACAAAAGGGGAGACGCAGCCGGTGGCTTCCAATAATACAGAGGAAGGCCGCTACGAAAATCGCCGGGTTGAAGTACGGTTGATCAAAAACAATTAACATCAAAACAAAAAAATCCAACTATGCAGAATAATATCATTTTATTGGATACCCTTTTTGGCATCCCCTGTTTTTGGTGGTGGCTATTGGCCTCATTGGGAGCCTTTTTATTAGGTTGGTTGCTGGACTGGTTATTTTCCCGTCAGCAGCGTGCGGTTGTGGTTAATGAATTAGAAGGCAAAATTCAACGTCTTCATGACCAAAATGTGAAATGGGAAGCCGATTATAACGGCCTCAAATACGAGTACGAGGAACAGGAAAAACGGTTGAAAAAGATCAGAGCTGATCTTCAGCTTTGTGAGGCTGATAAAGATATTCTCAAACATAAACTTTCTAAGGCTCAATCTGGTGACACAACAGACGCTCCTTTAGCTGTTGGCCGGAATATTGACGAGGCTACTATTGAAAATACGGGTATTGGCGGAGGCGTTTCTACGCCGTCAGTACGTGAATTGCCTTATGCCAAAGCATTTTCAGAAGACAACCTTCAAATCGTTGAAGGGATCGGCCCTAAAATAGAAACTTTGTTAAAGGACAATGGCATCGGTAATTGGGGGGCTCTGGCTTCCGCAAAAAATGACCGGTTAAAGACTATACTGCAAGAAGCGGGATCCAGGTTCAAGATGCATGATCCGGGGGCCTGGTCACATCAGGCTTCATTAGCAGCAGCCGGGGATTGGCCAGCCTTGATCGCCTACCAACATACTTTATCCTCCGGTATTGAATTGACGGAAGGGGGTTCAACTCCTTCAAAAGTGGAAAAAATGGCGATGAAGATCCTTGGGTTTTCTGATAATCCCGAAGATTTGAAGATTATTGAAGGCATTGGCCCTAAGATTGAATCCATCTTAAAGGAGGAAGGTATTATAAACTGGTCGGTATTGGCTGCTACTGCAGTTGATAAATTACGCGAAATACTCGCCAATGCCGGTGAGCGCTACCGTCTGGCCGATCCCGGAACCTGGCCGAAGCAGGCTGATCTTGCGGCCAAAGGAAATTGGAAAGAATTGGCCGAATACCAGGATTATTTGGACGGGGGCAGAGAACCTACTGCTTAGCATTAATTTGTCATTTCAAATAAGAATCGACTGCATGTATTGACTACTGGTAGAGGCTGTCTCATAAGTCAAATAATAAAGAAATGAACAGAGTTATTAAAACACATAGGTCATATAGGAGCATACCTGCCTGCCCGATCAGCCGATTGGCTAATCTGTATACACGCAATTTTATTTAACTTTTGAAAAAACAAACAAATATTAACGAAATAAAAACCAACTGTTCAAATGAGCAAAACCAGTAATTGCGCTACATGCAGTTGAAATGATCAAAAGTTTTTCCAATGAAGTGAATATAAGCACACGCGATTTCCTACTCTTCTCTCTATCTCACACCGCGGGCTGCTTGGCAAATTCCCCGGACCTGTCTGTCGTAGCT
>CAZHNG010000116.1:0-17885 GCA_964533785.1 uncultured Saprospiraceae bacterium
ATGCTCTCAAACGTTTGCCCAGGCCCAGACCCTACGGGCCCTACGTGGCGGGCCCTACGTGGACGGCTATGACGGGTTAGGCGGGTTGCACGGGTTTTATTCGGTTTTATTGTATGATGTAGGTCCGGCATCTTGCCGGATCCTGACATTCATCGTCAGGGTCCGGCAAGATGCCCGAGTAAAGGGGACATTGGTAGCACGGATATCGGCTTCGCCGAGTAGCGAATTACAAGAATCGTATGACACAATAATATTATTAAGCTGATTTCAATCTTGACTCCTGAATTCCGGTATCTGATATCTGGCATCTGGTTTCTGGTTTCTAACATCTAAACAAACCATCCATGCAAAAAACAGAAAAAATATGGGGTATAGACTACGGTAGTAAAATGGCGGGGACGAGTGCAATCGCCTATTTAGAAAAAAACACCCTGAAAACCGTACAAAGTCTAAAGAAAAAAGATGCCGATCAATTCATTTTGAACCATTCCGAAATTTTAAATCCCAGCCTGGTTTTTTTAGATGCACCGCTATCCTTACCGGGTATATACGCCGGCGTACCCGATTGTGATGACTATTTTTACCGCCGGGCAGACCGTGAATTGAAAGCTATGTCTCCCATGTTCTTAGGAGGACTTACTGCCCGTGCCATGCGTTTAAAAGCAATGCTTGAGAAAAAAGGAACGGAAGTGATAGAGATATATCCCGCACATCTGGCAAAAAAACTTAACTTACGGGAAATTGGTTATAAGAAGAACAAGGAATCTATACCGCAAGTAGCGGAACGATTACAAGCCCTTCTACCCTACTCTATTGGTGAATTGCCGCAAAACTGGCATCAAATCGACGCAATTTTAGCCTTTTACAGCGGTTATCGTTACCTTGCAAATGAATACGAATCATTCGGCAATCCATTGGAAGGAATGATTTATGTTTGAAATAAGAAAAACTACGACCAACCATATTACAGCGATGAAAAATCAGTTGCTCAACCAGAAATTACAATCCAATCGTGCACAAATTGACGAAGTGATCAAGGACTTGCACGAATTGACCATCAAAATAAACCATGAAGAACTGTCTCATACGGTTAGTGATTTAAGGAATCGTATTCACGAACCCTTTATGTTCGTCATCGTGGGGGAAGTAAAATCAGGCAAAAGTAGCTTTATCAATGCCTTATTGGATACCAAAAAAGAAATCACCAAGGTGGCGCCCCAACCCATGACGGACACCATTCAGCAGATTCTCTACGGCGAAGAAGAAAAGATCATCACCCTTAACCCACATTTAAAAAAGATCCTGCAACCCATTGATATTCTCAAAGAGATTGCCATCGTCGATACTCCCGGTACCAATACCATTATTGAACATCACCAGGAAATTACCGAGAAATTCGTTCCGGCTTCGGATCTGATCGTTTTTGTTTTTGAAGCCAAAAACCCTTACCGGCAATCCGCTTGGGAGTTTTTCGACTACATTCATTCCGACTGGCGCAAGAAAATCATTTTTGTTTTGCAGCAGAAAGACCTGATGCCAGAGGAGGATCTCCTGGTCAACAAAAAAGGGCTGGAGGACTACGCCCGCAAGAAAGGGATCGATGAGCCATTGGTTTTTGCCGTTTCTGCAAAGGATGAACTGGAAGGCAAACAAAATACAAGCGGATTTGCGGAACTCCGGGCGTATATCAGTAAAAACATCACCGGCGGCCAGGCTCCCATTTTAAAAATGCAGAATAATATTGCTACTTCCCGCAATATCAATGACCGCATCCATAGTGGCCTGCAGGTTCGTCATCGCCAGTTAGAAGCTGATGTTGATTTCCGGCGGGATATTACCGAAACCCTGGATCACCAAGAAAAAAAATCGACTAAACAAGTGGACATTCTGGTCGAGAACCTTGTTGCAGGCTATGACCGGACCACCCGGAAATACACGGAGGAATTATCATCGGGTTTATCCTTTTTTGCTTTACTTAGACGTTCTTTTTCTTCTATTTTCAGCAAAAAAGCTTCCGCCAAAGAATGGTTGGAAAATTTGGCAAAAAACATGGAGCGGGACCTGCACCAGGAGCTTAGCGCTAAATTAAATGATGGCGTTAGCGACCTGGCCGACAGCATTCAGCAAATGGCCAAATTAATTGACCTTAAGATCCGCGACAGTAAAACCATCCTCCGCAACGATCACGGTATTTTCAGTGATATCGCCGAAAGAAGAAGCAATATCATGCAGGAATTACAAACTGCCTTTGCCAAATTTTTGCAGGAAGCGGAGAATTTTAGCGATGAAGAATTGTTCCCCGACAAATCCGCGCTTTCCCCCAACCTGGCTACCGGTAGCGGACTGGCCGTCATTGGTATTATTCTCATGGCGGTAACTAACGGGATCGTCTTCGATATCACCGGAGGAGTACTGACAACTATCGGGCTTTTGTTCGCCGGCTTTTCCACCAGCGGAAAACGCCGGAAGATCATCAAAGAATTCAAACACGAAATTGACAAAGGCCGCGAAAAATTGGAACAAGAAGTATCCGAAAACCTGAAAGGTTATATCAAAAATTTGAAAGACCGCATAGATTCCAATTTTCACGATTTTGACAATCTACTCGTCAAAGAAGAAAAACAGATCGACAAATTAAACGCAGAACAGGAAAAGATCGAGAGTCAATTGGTCGAAATGGAGCAGGAATTAAGCGAATTATTATAATATATTGTAAATTAATGTCGATAATACGACTTTGTCATTTTCAAATAAGGGAAGTTTTTGAACCGGTCTCTTTGGTAAACCATTGGTTATTTGTTAATGGGTATGAGGTTATTTGGTTATCAAAACACCACTTGAATCTCATTGAATAGCGACAAGAAGGCTTCGTCGTCTATAATCTTATAACCAGATAACCCCTTATTGTGGTAACAGAGACTTTTCGTCATCCATAGCCCAGTCAATAATAATGGGTGAAATATTATTTTCTGAGTATTTTCCTTAAAAGTGACAAAGTAGTATAAAGTAAAAGAAACAGATCAAAACACCTTGACTTTTCATGAAAAGTAAATTAATTGCTGCACTTCTGGCTTTTCCATTCGGGATCTTTGGGTTGCATAGATTCTACCTGGGGCAGCGATTATTGGGATTCATGTATTTCGGTTTCTCCCTGTTTGCCTTGGTGCTTACGATTGCAGAGGGGGCTCCGGTCATTGCCATTGCCGGGCTGGTAGCTTTGATGGACGCCATTCTTTTGCTCGTGATGCCCAAAGCTGAATTTGATGACCGCTACAACAGGAAAAAAGGTAGAATGAGCTATCAGGCCAAACAAACCGATTATGTACGCAGTACCGCCGACCATCGTTCTGATCAAAATTTTCAATACTTTAAAAGAAAAGGGATCAATGCTTATCGCAACCACAACTTTGTCGATGCTGTAGATTATTTCAACGATGCCCTGGATCTCAAACCGGAAGACCCTGCTATGCATTTCAACCTTGCTTGCTGCCATTCTAAATTACGCGAACCGATCGATGCATTTTTTCACCTGGAAAAAGCAGTCGAATACGGCTTTGATGACCTGGATAAGATCCATACCCACGAAGCGCTCGCTTTTCTTCGCACCCTGGAAGATTTCGATCTGTTCGTCTCGAACGGCTATCAATCCAAACCTCTCGACTTGCCCCAACTGGACCGAAAAGACGAATTGTTGGAACAATTGGAACAAAACCAATCCCAACAACTACTCGATAAACTCAAAGAATTAGCGGACCTAAGGGATAAGGGCATTCTTACGGAAGAGGAATTTGCGGAACAAAAACGACGGTTGCTCCGGGATTCGTAATGCATGAAGCTAGAGACACCCAGTAAAACAATAAATTTTAGGAAAATTCACCAAATAGTTGCGACACGAACATTATAACGCCATACTGGTAGAAATCCACTATTTACCCTGTATCCAATATTGCTCCAAGTTTTTTGGATTTGAACGCGTTATCCTCGAACAATACGAGCATTACAACAAAGGCAGCTACCGCAACCGTTGTCATATTGCGGGGGTGAACGGCCAATTGCGGCTTACTATTCCACTCCGGAAAGGAAAAAACGAACAACTCCCCTTACGCGAAGTAAAGATCGCTTACGAGGAGCCGTGGCAACGCCAACACTGGGAAAGCATCCGTTCTGCCTACGGCAATGCTCCTTTTTTTGATTTTTATGCCGATGAACTTTCGGTCTTCTACCAAAAGAAATATTCCTTTTTATTTGATTTTAACCTTGAACTGTTGGAATGGGCGCTCGGGCAGTTACCTGGGGCAGCACCGTTGGAATATTCCGGTCATTATCAGAAAGAGCCGGAGAAAGAAGTGCTCGATTTCAGAAATGCCATTTCACCCAAAGCCCACCGGCAAAAAACAGACAAACACTTTCAGATCATCAATTATCCCCAGGTTTTCCAGGAAAAGAACGGTTTTTTGCCAAATTTATCTATTTTAGATATGCTGTTTTGCACCGGGCCGCAGGCGAGTCTGATTTTAGAGCAATCAATTGCAAAAAATGTCATATAAATTCACCATGCCCTTCTTGGGCTTTAAAATAAAACATCATTCCGGCCAAACCCTAAGCTTTCCATTGTCGGACAAAAGCACTTTCCGGTTGGATGCTTCGAAAAAAAAGTTTGTCAATGCCTACGCCAAAGCCTTGCAAAAAAAGGTGATGGACAAAGGAGAGTTCCTGAATTTTATGGAAGAATTTCAGGATGGTAAATTTGAAAAAGATACCGTATCCGTTGATTTTCCGGCGGCGAAGGACAAAATCAAACACCCGGATTTTACTTTGGAATTCGAGTATTTTCGGTCCGCTCAGACCCGGGGATTTTGGGCCATTATTCCCGCCTTAGGGCTAGAAGCCTTTGCGGTAAACGAAGAGCAACTGGAAGAAAGGCTGAGGGAAACTGTTAAATTTGAATTTACCCAAAGAAAACGTTTGGTAGCCGTACAAAATATCGTTTCCGCCATCTGGTTTAATGAAAGCGAATTGATCGAAGAGTCCATCAGCTTAAAAGCACCCAGTCTGAAAGAAGTGGATGACTACATTGATGAAAAATCGGACAACCTCCTACCACAAGTCGCCAAACCTTTGAAGATCAACAAACCGGAAGCATTTGGCCGTGAAAAAGAATTAAACCAACTGGCTACTGCACTAACGGGAAAATTCAACCGCAATGTATTAATCGTGGGGCCCTCCGGAGTTGGCAAAACCGCTTTGATATGGGAACTGACCCGCCGGCAAAGGAAGTATAAAATTAAAGGCACAATTTGGGAAACCACCGCTTCCACTTTGATCAAAGAACTGACCAGGGATACCGGATGGCAGGATAATATCGAATTTCTGATCCAGGAATTAACAAAAAGCAACGACTTCCTGTATATCCGGAATTTGATGGAATTGTTCGAGGTCGGAAAGTATGAGGGCAATTCAGTAAGTATCGCGGACTATTTAAAAACGGCCATCAGTCGCGGCGAGATCAATATTATTTCGGAATGCACGGAAGAAGAACGCGCCCAGATCGACTTGCAATCCCCCAACTATTTGTCCAATTTCCAGGTCATCACCTTAGAAGCACCATCCGATCAGTTGGAAAACATCATTATGCAGAAAGTGGAGGAGTTGGCCAAAGCACAACAGGTCACCATCGACAAAGGGGCTATTGCTGAAGCACTACGCCTGAACAAGCGGTTCTCTCCTTATGCGGGTATGCCCGGTAAACCCATCCGTTTCCTGGAAAGCATGCTGTTAAATAAAAATCAGGAAACTAAGGAGAACAGCTATATCGGGCAGGCCGAAGTGATCCGGCATTTTTGCGACGACACGGGAATTCCCGCATTTATTGCGGACCCAAATATTCCAATGGATGTTGAGCAGGTAAAAGCACAGTTTAAAGAGCAACTATACGGACAAGAGCAGGCGATCGAAAAATTGAGCGATGTACTGGCACAGGTTAAAACAGCGTTATCGCGGACGGGAAAACCCATCGCTTCATTTCTTTTTGTCGGCCCTACCGGGGTAGGAAAAACAGAATTGGCCAAGTTATTGGCAGCCTTCATGTTCAACTCCAGGGAAAAGGTTGTTCGCTTTGACATGAGTGAGTTTTCTACTTCCTACGATATCATCCGCCTTTCCGGTTTAGGGAACCAAAAGGATGGACTGCTTACTTCGGCCGTACTTAGAGAACCATTTAGCGTACTGCTGTTCGATGAGATCGAGAAGGCTCACCCCAGTTTTTATGACTTGTTGCTGCAAATATTAGGCGAAGGCCGGTTGACGGATAGCAGAGGCCGTCTGGTCAATTTCTGCAGTTCTATCATTATCATGACCTCCAATATCGGAGCAGAGCAATTTCAGCTAGGCAAAATAGGATGGATGGCCAATGAGAACCAGGATACCAATGAGCTGTTTATCGCTGCCGTTCAAAAACACTTTAAACCGGAATTGTTTAACCGTATCGACCAGGTCATCCCCTTTCTTCCCCTGGAAAAAGGAGTGATCAAAAAAGTGGTAGCGAAAGAGATCCAGCAAATACGCGAAAGAGAAGGCATCAAGCACCGGGACATCAAGTTGAACATCGATGAAAATATCTACGATCTGTTGGTCGCAAAAGGGTACAGCCCCAAATACGGAGCCCGGCAAATGCAACGTACAATCCGGGAAGAATTACTCATCCCGCTAGCCCGGGAGCTCAATGAAAATGTATTCGACGAACAGTTGATCGTGGATGTAAAAGCCGAAGAGGAAAAGGTCGTTATCCAATCCCAGGTAAATCCCATGGGTTTTGAGCTGCTGCTGGAGGAACTGGAACTACACGTCAATACGAATCATGTTGGAACCCTTCGGCGCCATAGCCATCAACTGAAAGAAGGTTATTTCTACAATCACCTCATGAGTGAACTGGACATCCTGGAACAATTACAACAAGAGAACAGCGAACAGTTTTGGGAAGATCCCAATAATAAATTCACTTACCGCACCCTCACCGAAATACGGTCGAAACTAGATCAGTTAATGCAATCTATTGAGAAAATTGAAATTGACCTCGGACTGAGTTGTATGAAACTCAGGGGATTTACCGGTGCAGATAAAGCCGTAATCGATCAATGGGAAGCGAACTACCTCGAATTAAAAAAAGACATCTATTCCGTAGGTAATAAAGGTAGTGATCAGGTATTTTTGACGATCTATGCTACCGACATAGAAATATTTTTTGACTTCTACCTCGAAATTCTCCGCCGTAAGCAATACGACGTAGAAGTGAAAGGGATCTGGTACAGCGAAAACCTGCAGGAATCGCTCGCCGAAACCAATAACCAAGAGCTCATTCAAGCCAACCGCAAAAGAACGAAAGGGTATTTCAAAACGGCTATCGAGCCCCGGCACTATTCCAATATTGAACCGATCGCCGAATCAGCCATCCTCAATGGTGTCGAATTGAAAGTGAACGGCAAATGCGCCAAATTATTTTTCGAGGAAGAGGAGGGTTTTCAACGCTGGATCAAATCGGAAGAGGAAGAAGAATATGCACACGTCAGTCTCAGCGATGCCCCAATGGATTTTCCCACTCAACTGCACCGTGGTGATTATTTTACCAAGCAAAACGCGAGAAGAACCATTGCCTTCCCGATCGTAAAAGATACCATTTACAAAATCAACCGGGAAAGCCGCAAACAAGATCTTACAGACTTATTCGCGAAGCACATTGAAAATCGTTTTAAAGAAAAGCTGGAATCCGCTTTTTTGTAAACATTAAACTATTTGGACTTTTGACGCTACCTGCCCACCTGGCGGTAACGGCAGGCGGGGACGCTAGATTTTAGACAACAAAACGCTGATATTCAATGGATATCAATTTTTTAGAATAAATAAAATTTCCGTTGATTGTCAATTAGTTAGAATTTTTAGTCTAACTTCTAGAGTCTGGCGTCAAAAGTCTAGAAACTATAATTAACATATTCAATCTTTTGAAAAACGATCCATTAAGTACCTTTTCCTCAGCTTTTTCGTTTTTTACCTAACATGGCTTTGTTTTTTATATTAAATTTGTTCAATAAGTAAGACTTCAGATTCCAGATACCAGACATTAGAATGTCCCGCATTTGCGGCGAGAGAGGTAAATGTATCGTGATTGAGTCCTAATCGCATACGGTCTAGAGTCTAGCGTCTTAAATCTAGCGTCTCACTTGTATCATAAACTATAACCGCTATGAAGTTTTTCACATCACTTTTGACTTTTCTTTTTGTACTCCTCGCACTTATCACACGAGCGCAGGATTATTTCATTGTTTATGATGAAAGCTGTATGGACCGATTGGAATACTCCTACAACAGCTCTTTGGAAGAACCTTTCATTTCTTACCAGATCGTGATCAGCGAAACGGAAAAGATCATCCTCGAAGTAGGCAAAGAAAGCCAAACCACACAATCCTATGTTCCAGCCAATTTCTGGCGTTGTGACAATGCCAACTTCGACCTGGATCTCATCCAAACGATCAACCAAAATGCCCAAAACATCTTTGTTGTTCGACGGGCCGGCCCGAGAGAATATAATGTAACCAAGGTCCGTTTTGCCTCCTATTACAGATACGATGGTAATACCATGCAATATTTTTCTCCCAAATACCGCTTTGAATTTGATTTGGAAACCGGTGTGATCGGTGAGAACATATCTTTTCAATCTCCTCCCAAGACAGAAGTGTATTTTGAAGGAAGACTGGACAATGATTGTTCCGGTGCCTTTATTTTCCGTCAGTATTCCGAGCAATTCAGCATGCCCGCCCATACGGATATTATCCTGGCACCTGAAATTGGCATCGTCGAAGAAAGGAGCGGCAAAAGTGTTGAAGATGCTTTCAATAATACCATCCACCTCGAAAAGGTAAACGGTATTGACACCGAAACTCACCTTAAGGTTTTATGCGGAAAACTGGATCCTAGTGAAATCCCTACCCCCTCGGAAGAAATCGCTTCGACTGGTGAGGACACGGAAGACATAATGACCGATAAAGGGGTAGACCTGCCATTGACCAGTAATGAGTTCCATATTGTGCGGAGAGGAGAAACGCTTTACCGCATTGCCAAAATGAATAATCTTGAATTAGAGCAATTATTGGAATGGAACGACTTGACCGTTAACAGCACCATTTTTCCCGGTGACCGTTTACGCATTAAGCCGGAAACCCGGAAACCAAGGTTTTCCGACCGCGGCGGCGACAGTTATCCTGCTCCCTACGATAAACCCGTAACCAGCAGCAAAGATGAAGACCCAATTACGGGTATGCCTTTGGGTTACGATACTTTCAAAGAAGACGCACACATCGTTAAACCGGGAGAAACGATGGCTTCTATTGCATTGAAATACGGTTATACGGAAGCCAAGTTCAGAGAAATGAACGGGATGTCCGCCAGTCAGGTGCCAAGAATTGGCCAGCGGTTGCGTACGACCGAATGTGACTGTCCCAAAGATGAGGTGTTCTACGATACCCAGGAATCTGAAGATCAGGGATATGCCTATTTCAGGGATCAACCGGCCGTCACCAGCTACGAATTTAACCCGCGTTCGCAAAATGCTGCCAAATTCGAACGCCAAACCCCTATCAACAGAAATGTTCCTACTTTTTATGATACGGAAGCAAGGAAACAACAACCTTACTACGAAGAATCGCAGGTAGAAGGATTCGAACCACAGGCTTATGATTTCCGCGCTCCCGATACCCGCAAAACACATACGGTAGCAGAAGGGGAAACGATTTTCACCATTGCCCGGAAATATAACCTCACCGTAGAGCAGATCAGAAAATGGAACGGCCTCGAAAAAAGTGAGATCGTTATTCCTTTCCAGCGGCTGTACGTTGAACAATAGATTCTGAAATTTCCTCTATGATATATTTATTACCGGATAGTTGTGTGGACTATCCGGTAATTTTTTACACCGGGGGAAAAACATTCCGGCTTTGTTGGCATAGCCGTCCACGTAGATGACTATGATTTCGTTGGATAAAATGGCTATGTAAGGATAAAACTTCTTCGCGGTGATAAATTTATGCCCCACCCAAATCACTCCAACGTCGGTATAATCCAATTCAAAACTCCTTATCTCCAAACTCGCTATTCAAGAGCTTCATTTCTTTCGATCGCTGATTCAGCTGATAAGAAAAGCCTATCATCAGGATATCGACCTCGTAAATGTAATTGGTGGTTGTAAAGAAGTTCTCCCTTACAGTCGTGATTCGCTGTTCATTGGATTCCAACAATCCCATATCTATATTCAGCCATTGAAAAGTGAAGGCCAGTTTGTCGTCGAGAAAGGTTTTGCGCAAACTCAGGCTGGGGTTGTAAAATCGGGAATCTCGTCCTTGCGCCGTAATTCTTTCGGATAAATAATTGAATGCCAACTGAGCGGTCGTCGTCGGCCCTAAATCAAAAGTCGTATTCGCGTTTAGGGAATAAATGGTACTGGAAGTATTGATCCGTTCATCAAACAAATTGCCCTTGATCCGGTAGTTGTACACGTTCCCGCCCAGGTAGAATTTCCACCATTTGGCAGGATAAAGCGTTGTTCCTAATTCCAGGCCAATCGCTCTGCCGACGCCGGCATTCGTGTAGATCCGGTTAAGAATGGTATCATTATAAACCGTATTTACCCGGTTGATGACATTATCCACATTTCGCCAATAGATCGTGGCGTATGCCGAGTTTTCCTCCCAGTTCTTGATCAGCCCCAGTTCAGCAAGATCTATAAATTCAGGCAGTAATTCCGCATCGCCTTGTTCCAGCGTTTCAGAGTGCTCCCGCTCCGGGAAGGGGGTAAGGGTAAAAGTGGTCGTACGTTGGATACGCCGGCTGTATGCCGCTTTGGCGGATAGGCCATTTCCTAATTCGTACTGCAAATTAAAGGAAGGAAAAAGATTAAACTGATCGAGCAAATAAGTCGTATCCGGAACTGCGAGTCCTACGCTACGGTCAAAGTATTCCATCCTCAAACCTGCCGTGAAAGATAATTGCCCTACCTGTCCGGAAAACTGACTGTAGAGTGAATGAATGTGCCGGTCCAATTCAAGCCTGTTGGTAAATTCAGGGTTGATTTCCCATTCATTCGTATCAAAATTGCGATCCAGGTAAATAAAATCCCCCGGATGTTGAAGAAAGCGAAACTGATAACCGCTTTCCCAGTCAATGCTGCCCAGCTTCCTGGTATAATCCAATTGTAACCGTACCCCATCCAGTGGATTGTCGTTATCATTGAACTGCAATTGCAAAGTATCGGCTAGATTGGGATAAGCCAGATTGATGTTATCAGTCGGCCCACCCAGGAGCGTGCTTTCGTACAGCGCGGTAACCTTGAGGTTTGATGCATCATTGAACTGAAAGGTGTAGTCCAGGGAACCGATCAGGAAATCCCCGCGCCGGACCCTCAGGTTCTCGTTGAAATAAGTCAGCGAATCGGTCCGTACCCCTGCCGGGAAAACGGTTCCGTTTTGCCGGAACAGGTCCCAATAAGCCTCCGGGTCCAGGAATTCCCCTTCCGGCAGATTCGTCCGCTGTTGAAAGTCATAGAGAATATCTGCAGTCCGGTACTGGGTTCGTTTGCCGGCATAAAAGCTAGCACCGATCGATTGCCGGTCAGAAGGAGCAAAAATGACCGACAGTCTGGCGGAATAATTTTCACGGTCAAAACTACGCTCTCCGTCGGAGGGGAACTCGGTTAGTGTTTCCTCCAAATAAGTATTGACATAACCGACTCGACGGCCGGAAACGTCGTTTCTTCGGTAGTCGATTCCAGCGGAAAGGTCCCATTTTCCTTTTTTATAATTGACCGTCAGATCGGCATTATAACGCCGGGCCGCTTCGGCATTATCATAAGCTTCGACGCTCGGCAACCCCAGTTGTGCATTGGCGGTCAGGTAGAAGCCGTCCAAAACCCTCTGTTTGGTTTTCACATTGATGATGCCCGCCTTGCCGTCCGGATCGTATTTGGCAGAAGGAGCCGTAATGATCTCAATATCATCGATGGCATTGGCAGCGATCTGATTGAGCATATTCGCAGCATCGGCCTGTACCGGCTTGCCGTTGATCATCAAAATGAACCCGGTAGCGCCGCGAACGGAGATCTCGCCTTCCGCATTGACCGAAACGGAGGGTAAGTTCCGAAGAACTTCAGCAGCGGTGCCGCCCCGCGCATTCTCGAACTGCCCCGCGCTGAATACCTGCCGGTCTAAACGATGAAGGGTGGTCATTTCCCGGCCCGTCACCTCTACTGCCGATAAAACCGTCGTACTCAGACCAAGCGGTATGGCACCGAGATCGGTAACGGTTCCTCCCCTCAATGGCTCCGAAGAATAGGTTTCATAGCCCATAAACTGAGCCGTCAGATACACATCCGCAGTCGTTCCATAAGCTATTTCAAAGGCGCCTCCACTTCTGTGACAACACCGGTTAATAAAACAGAATCGGATAACTGGTATAAAGCAATACTGGCATATTCAATGGCTTCTCCACTTTCCCGGTCCATGATCTTCCCCTTTACGATCGTATTTTGAGCGTAGGCAGCAAGGGTGAAAATGGATAGCACCAGACCTAAAAAGCTGATTTTTGGTATCATTTACTTTTTTTATGAAAAGAAGATCACTTTATTTTGAAATAATTTAAATCAAGCCAATACCCAAAGCCACGGAAATGAGGATCAACAAGACGGCAACCAGGCGTTGGATAAACTTTAGCGTTATTTTTTTCAATAACCGGTTACCGATGTAGACCCCGACAATTGCAGCTAAGGTAGCACTGAGAATAAGCGTTACCTGATCCTGCAATCCCGCCTTCAAAAACCGGGTGGCGTATACTCCCAGGCGAGTGAAGTCAATAAAGACCGCGATCACCGTGGCCGTACCGATGAATGCTTCTTTGGACATACCCGCCCTAATCAGAAAAGCGCTGCGGAATGCGCCCTGATGCCCCGATAAGCCGCCAAAAAAACCGCTGAGCAAACCTCCCGCCGGTAAATGCTTTTTATCGATCTGCAAGCGTTCAAAAAATGGAAGCAATTCTATTACGGCAAAGAAGATCAGCAGTACTGCAATGATCAACTTTACCAGGGTTATTTCAAAGGCCATTCCCAGCCATTCATAACTATACAAGGTTGGGATGTCTGATAATTGCAGCAACAACCAGGCTCCCGCAAAAGCGGCGATAACGGCCGGAATACCGAAGCGTAGCAAGACCTGCTTTTCTGCGTGGTTTCCAATCAGGAACAATTTGAAGATCCCGTTGAAAAAATGGACCACTCCCGTCAGACCGATCGCCAGATCAATGGGAAAGAATATGGCGAATACCGGTGTTAGGATCGTTCCCAAACCAAAGCCTGAAAAAAATGTCAGTATGGCCGCCGCAAAGGCGACTAAAGATATGATGATGAATTCCACGCCTGCATTTTGCACAAAATACAGATCGCTGAAGGGAAAGCACGGTGAAATAGATCAGTAAAATGGTATTATTGAAAATACCGGCGGCGAAATTGACCCGGCGTCAGGCCAGTGTGTTTTTTGAAGAATTTAATGAAATAAGAAGCGTCATTGAAATTGAGCGAATACGATATTTCCGTGACATTCTTTTCGGTATGCAAGATAAACCGTTTAGCTTCCAATAAGCGTTGAGCGGCGATATGCTCCCCCGCGCTTTTACCGGTATATTTTCGGCAGGCAGCGTTTAAGTTCTGCGGAGAGGTATGAAGTTCCTGAGCGTACTCATGCACAAAATGCCATTGCGATGATTTCAGGGATAGTAATTTCAAAAATCGATCCGGCAAGCCCGAATGTTGTATCCGCTCGTTGCGTTGTCCCCTGGCATATTGCATCATTTTGGACAGCAGGGCCTGCAGGTAACCGTGAATGATGAGGTCTGCCTGGTCTTTTTTCTGGGAATATTCCCGGAGTATTTCTTCGAAAATGGGTAATGGATTGTAGTCATCCGGAAGGGCGATTTGCAGTTGAACATCCATTTTCTGCAACAAATCCAGGATATTTTGTTCTTTGATCGGGTCAAAATATTCCTCCTTGAACAAAACGACAAACCCCCGGGGAATAGCCGTAAATTGCCAGCAATGTAAACTACCTGGTTTCAGGAAATAGATCTCCGGCGGTGAAATCTTATAGTGATCGGTATCTAACCAGTGAAACCCTTCTCCGGCTCGGATGTAAATCAACTCATAGTACCCGGCATGCTTGTGCGGCTTCGTTTTTTTGATCTTCTCCTTAAAGCGCGAAATTTTAAAAAGTTGATCCTCACCAAGTTTATTTTTTACGGGTAAATGATTGTGTTGCATGCTGAAATGGGTCGCCGGGCGACTTTTTGTAATAGACAAGTCTAAAATAATAGACTTGTTTGATAAGATTGGACTTTTGACACTAGACGCTAGACGCTAGATTTAAGACAACAAAACGCTGATATTCGATGGATATCAATTTTTCAGAACAAATAATTTTCCCCTGATTGTCAATTAGTTAGATTTTTCAGTCTAACTTCTAGAGTCTAGCGTCAAAAGTCTAGTGATAAGAAAAAGTTAAGTATAAAAACCAAGCTGATTTTTAATTACTCTCTCACCCACTCCACCCTCTCCAAAAACGCCAGCAAAAACCGCTCAAAATCCAACAAGTTCTGCGGAGCTTCGTTATTATTTTTCACTTTGAGTTCCTCGTCACCTTTTTTTACGTAAGTAACCGTATTGGGAAAGTCGATCAGTTCTTCTCCGTCGGTAGGATAGTTCTTTGCCAGTTGAAAAAACTGTAGTGCTTCCGCTTTTTGAAGGATGCTTTGCATTTCGATCTCGGTCAGGTAGGCGTGATAAACTCCAATTTTATCAACGTGGCGAATACCATTATACACCACTTCACCATCCGAATAAATGCGGGCCTCAAAGACGGGACATTTACCGTAGCAAGGTGATTTCTTGATACTGGCCAGCACGTATTTTTCCCGCTTGGGCGGGAGAGGATTACTGATTTCCGGTTCGGGTGGCTGAAGCTGAGTAACGGTATCGATATATTCTACCCAGGTCTCCAGGTCTACTAGTGGCTCCTGAATACTTTCTTCTGTTTTACAAGCCTGCAAGGCTAGAATCAGAAAAATAATATATGATGTTTTTAGTTGCATAGTTAAATTTCAGAAAATATCGTGCCGATTCTTTCCTTATAAAATTACAGATTCCAAGTCATTATATAAAAAGAAAAACCCCTGTCGATGAAAAAATCTACCGACAGTGATTTTAGTGAATCAAAAATTTTTTAGCGATGTGTTAGTAAGTGCCAAATTCGTTTTCCAGAATTTTAAACCTTACGGGAATAGTGAGTTGTGTTTTTACCGTTTTACCATCTTTAATGGCGGGGAACCACATTTCTTCCATATCCGCTACAATATCTACCGCAGCTTCCGCACAATCTTCACAAGGATCTTTCTTTGACATTACTTTCAAGTTGCTCTCAAAAGTTCCGTCTTTGCCTAGTGTGAAGGTTACATATTCCAGTCCGCTTTGCTCTTTTTCAAGCGCGTCATCAGGATATCTGAAAGGATTTTCTGCTACGTATTCCTGAAGTTTCTTGTTAGAGCAGGCAAACTGATCTGCTACGTCCAGACATTCTGCACTAAATACGGGTGGTCGATCAAATTCTGATACTGGTACTGAAATGATCTTTTTTGTTGTCTTCTTTTTCATTATAGGCTCTTCCCAGGCAAACCAGGTAAATAAATTAGGATTGTATACTACATCCGTTTCCCAACCAACAACTTCGTATTCCGTACCTTTGACGGTGGTTTTAATATATTCCTCCTCATCCTGGGCATTTATACTACCCATGAACAATATTGCAAAAACGAGTATCCATAATTTCTTCAAGTTCTTCTTAATCGTTATCATAATCTTCTTTTTACAGTTAGTAATTTGCTTTGTGATCCATTCCTCTCATTGCCGGCAATAAGCTATTCATGGATGTGAATTCAGTCTATTTGCTGAATTTTGTGCTAAAACGATTAGTAGAACTAGATGTTCACTCAAACTTTAAATAATTAAAAATCAATTTTTTATGCAAAAAAATAAGATGGTTACCAGCGATTTCTAATTGGGATTTAAGATATGCCACTAAGCCGATAGCTATCGGCTCTAAAACACGAAAATGCACTAAAGATTTTAACCATAGCATATAGTCTAATTTTCTTCGGTTAAAGCTTTGGATTTGGAAGCCACGAATGCACGAATAAGAAAACTATTTATTAGACTTAAGTATTAGACTTGTCTAAACGGTGTCTTCAAAAGTTAAAATGGGCCTTTTTATCTATATCATTCGAATTTTTCATTGCTTAGCGATGCTAGGCGGCTTCAAAATTAGTAATGATATAAATAAAAATTCCTCATTTTTCCAATTTGAATACACCGTCTAGACAAGTCTATTAGATCAATTAAAAAATGTAGATAAACTAAAATTCCACCGTTGAGTAAAATAGCAAGCAGTCCATTTCAATCAACTTCCCTATTTCAAAACAAACTCCTCCCCTTCGAAAGCAAATACAATGGGTCCGTCAATAGTGATGGGCTCCACTATACCGTAGCTATCGTTCATAAATCCGAATTCATCAGCAGGACCAATATCGTTGATGGTCAAAGTAGCATTTGCTTCGTTGTAGATCATCCCACCGGTATTGCCTTTAGAGGTCACATCGTCGATTAATCCGATCGTAGAGGCTTTACCCAGAAAGGCCGGATAATCCAGGATAAGGTAATCGTTGTTCTGTTGGATCACCAGGGCGTGTTCTAACAGGATGCGACTGCTTCCCTTCGCTTTTCCCAACAACAAATAAAATTCACCCCCTTCTGCGGGTAAGGGATAGATCTCATCGAACCAGGTTTCCAGGCCGAAATAATTGCTCTTGGCCGCCCGGAATAAAGCGTAGGCACCGTAGCTACCGTCGCTTTTTGTCCACTGGATCACTGGATTGTAAATATCACCCGCCGTACCACCCGAATAATAAGAAAAGGTGTAGAGGTTGATTTTGCCATCCGGAGAAGTGGTTACGGTAATATTATCCAGGCTATCCAACCCTGCTAATGTAGTTTGCTCCAGCAAAGCAACCATCTGAAGGCCGGTTTCCCACGCCAGGCTATCTACGTCTGCATCATTGGTATAATCCCAGACCCTAAGTTCACTAAGGCTATTGATCAAGCCCTGCTTTTGTTCATCATACCCGGGTTGTTCCGCTCCTTCAATAAGATAGATGAGCTCTGATTCCTGAGGGATGCCGTTGGAATAGTAACCGAAATTGTCGCGCACCCAGGCTCCTGTATTGAGGTTGCGGTACGCAATGGTATAAGCTCCGTCGGTATTTACCCCCCTCATATCGGCAATAAGGACGGCAGATTCTCCCGCTTTGATAGATAAGTACTGATTATTGGCATCGGGTTGAATGTACAGGGAATCAACGTCAAAATCGCTTTGATTTTCGATGATAAAAGTGGCTTCCTCAGACGAGCCGCAGGAAGAACAGTAAAAAATAATGAATGCTGCAAAGGTTACAGTGGTGTAATTCATGGTTTGAGTGTTAGAAGGTTGACTTAACCAATGGCGAAATTAAGAAACACCTGGAATTAAGCGGCTGTCTGGAATTTTTAATCACATTTATGAATGCTCAAATCAATATCTCAATGAAATCGGGGTTACTCAAAAGGCAAATGAAAACTTTGCAGCCTTGTTGGTTTTTTGGATATTGTAGGGGAATGGGTTGCTGCAATTATAGTGGGTTATATTCTGCGCAATGTATAAGATTGGACTTTTGACGCTAGACGCTAGATTTTAGACAACAAAACGCTGATATTC
>CAZHNG010000117.1:0-8867 GCA_964533785.1 uncultured Saprospiraceae bacterium
CATCCCGCTCTATTTCCAATATAGCCTCAACATGAGCATCAGCGATAGCCTGCCTAACTTCATCCTTCATCAGCTCAAGTACCTGTTTCCGGTTGTTATAGAAGCCGTTTTCGGTAAGAATAGCGGTCATTCGCGTTTTGCGCAGTACGTAGAACTGGCGATTTGCTCTGGATTTCAAACCACGGCTTTTCCAGCCCGTTGCTTCCACGATATGTTTTTGAAAAACACCAGCCACCTTTTGTCCCTTTTTACTGCTGTGAAAATACCAGGTTTCTACGCCGCTAACATTATCAGGTGTCCAGGTATTTGGCGTGGCAGCAGGACCCGCATTGGAGTGTATCGAAACGAAGATCTTAGGAATGCTGGATTTTTTTCCGTTAGCTCTCCTCACCCTTCCTTCCAGAAAATCACCGATCTCTACTTCTGGCACTACGTTATAGTATTGAATACCTCTTTCATCCAGGGCTTTCATGATTCTTGCAACGATATCGCGGTTGAATTCATATTCCCGGAATTGCAATCGCCCGTCTTCACCAAAAAACGGAGAACGCTTGCCGGTCGTAAGAATACCATGACCATTATCGAGGCACCATAAATAACGTTGGTCTGGTTGGGTATCGGCCGGCTCGGTATCTTCAATATCAAGTTCTTCTTCGTCAATAATGATCTCTTCACCAATCTCGTCCTCTTCGAAATCAATATCCTCTTCTTCGGGGTCGATAGTGACTTCTTCTTCTTCGCTAACTTCTTCAACGGCTGGTGTATCGGGCTCAATTTCAGAGCCGTCCTGAGGAATTTCATGGGGCTTAACTACCGGAATCGTATCGGGTTGCTGTGGCTTTTCCTGTTCCGGTCGATCAGCTGTCGATGAAGTGTCTGATGATTTACTGCCAAATAGGGCTAAGAAGAAATTCTGGATGGCTTGAAAAAATCGCTGCAGCATAAGCAAAATTTAGGTTGAAGTCAAAATTAATAAAAAGAAAACGATTAAATAAGACTGGCGAGGCCAGAAACCAGATATTAAATTGCAAATAATAGTAGAATAGGTTTGTTGCGAACTGTCCAGGGTGTAAATTTTTCTGCTCAACATACTGGTGGTCAAGGGTGTGCAGCTACCCAAATCTCTCCGTCTGCAAAAACTTCCTTTTTCCAGATCGGCACCGTTTCTTTTAAGGTATCAATAGCGAACGCACAAGCTTCAAAAGCTGCTTTGCGGTGCGGGGTAGCAACGGCAATGATCACCGCGCTGTCGCCAATATTCAGGTGACCAACTCTGTGGTGTATGGCAATCTTTTCAACCGGCCAGTTTTTTTTGGCCTGTTCCGCAATTTTTTTCATCTCTGAAATTGCCATTGGCGCGTAGGCTTCGAATTCCAACCGAATGACTTCTCTGCCCTGTGTATTATTTCTTACTGTACCCACAAAGGTCACCATTCCACCGCAATTAGGAGCGGCAACAAAATCAGTACAGCCCTTCAATGATAATGGTGTATCTAAGAGTTGAATGTCGATCATTTTTAACGCAATTGTTATAAAATAATAGTTGCTTGAGAAAACAATACATTGCAACTTGAGTTACCTGTCATTTAAATTAAACTCGATCGTGTAATTCGTCACCCAGATATCACGATCCTCTGGGAAACTCCAGCGCGGACCGGATTTTAACAGCCTCAGCGCTTCCTCATCGCATCCGTAACCCAGGCTTTCCGTTATTTGAAGATCGGATAATTTACCATTTTTTTTAATGGTAAACCGGACTGTTACCTCTCCTTCAATATTTGCTTCTTGTGCTGCTTTGGGATAAGTAAGATTATTACTGATATACTGCTCAAAAGAAGCAAAGCCCCCCACGGGCTGTACGATTTGTGTCTGTGTCCCGGGGTACCGGTAACCACGCAATTTTGCTTTGCCTTGGTGTTTTTTACTCATGCTGCCCGTCATTTGACCGGTATTAGCGTTGATGATAATGTCCAGGGTGTCTGCATTTCCGATCGTGATGGCTTCCGTTTGAAAGCCGGGAGCAACAATAGTAAGATCGCGATTTCCATTGACAAGGTTAAGTTTGAATCTGCCTTCATCATCGGTTTGCACGGGTTTTATGATTGCCGGGGAGAATACCTCTGCACCACGGACGGGTTGACCCGACCGGTCTGTAATCCGGCCATTAACGGTGTTAAGTACTTGGTCTTCCTGATGTATAGTACTAACTTCTTCTTGCGTATCCCTTACTTTTGTTTCTTCGAGTTGTATTGGTTTTTCATAATCTGTCTCCGAACCACCCTCGCTTAATGTTAATTCATCTTCTGGGGAAATTGTTTCTGCAGGCTGGTCGGACGCATCAGTATTTGAGATTAACGGAGAGGTTTCATCGGACTTTTGGGTGATGATCCTTTTGTTTTTTTCTTCCTTACTAATGTTTTCAGCCAGCGAAGTGGCATTTTTTTCCTGTGTAGGAAATTTTGGAGGGCTTTTCTCAATCATTTCGGCAAAAATCGTATCTAAATTTGCGGTGGACTTTGAAGGTTGGGCAATCTCTTCGAAAGGAGGAGGGGCTTCGTTGGCCAGATCATTAGCGGGGAGAGAATAAACGGACCAGATAATGACTCCCGACGTTACAAGAAGAGCAATGGATGCTGCTACCCGCCAGATCAATACCCGTTGCTTTTTGCTGCGTTTTCTCAGGCGTAGTTTGAGTTGGTTGATAGCCGAAATATGATCACCCTCCGGAAGTTGTCTATATCCTTCCAAAGCTTCCGCCAAAAAAGGATCCTCTACGGATAATTGCTCCAGCGATTGCTCGTCCCTGAGAGTAGACTTGCCTAATAACCACTCCTTTAGTTTGATGATATGTTTGTTTTTCCCTTTGATATTTTTTGCTCTTTTTCAATGCAAATTTTCAAATTCCGTCGTCCGTTTTGGATATAAGAACGAATTTTTCCCAATGGCTTACCCTGGTCTTGTGCAATTTCTTTGTACGATTTTTCTTCGAAATAAAATGCTTTTACACAAGCTTTTTGTTCTCGTGATAATTGTTCGATACAGCTTTTCAAAGCCGTTTCTTGTCCGTTTTGTTCAGGGGCGAATGGATCCGGTTCTACAGTATGATGCTTTTCTTCGGATGATTGCATAATCTCCGGGGCAACCGAGTAGGTGGTTTTCCTGCTGTTCTTTCTCAGTTGCATCAAACAGTGATTTTTCGCTAAAACGTACAACCAACTTTTGAAGTTCTGTATCTCATGGTTTTTACCTTTTTCAATTAGCGTTTCGAATATCTGCATGACGGCATCTTCCGCATCCGGTTCATGCTTCAAATATTTTAAACACAAACCATACAACAATTCGATATACCGCTCATACAAAATGCCCAGTTTTTCCAAATCATGACCCTGCTGATAAGCCTGGTATAATTCCAAGTCAGTCAATTCAAGGCCCTTCTTTTTTCGAAAAAATTTAAGCATCTGGATAAATATAGTGAATCACGCTGAGGGTTATTCGATTATGGGGTTAAATCATTAACCCCTGACTAATTGGACTTTTGACGCTTGGCAATAGACGTCAGATTTTAGACTATAAACTATTGATGATCAATGAACATCAATTTTTCACACCAAATGAATATTTGTTGATTATCAATTAGTTGGAATTTTAAGTCTAGCTTCTAGAGTCTAGCGTCAAAAGTCTAGTGACTAAGCTATCATTAGAAAAAAATAAAAAAGTCAAATTTTTTTATGCATTTCTCCAAGCACCTGCATCTTATTCTAAAAACACCAAAATCATGCAAAAATTATTTCTATTTCTGCTTTTTCCTGCCTTCCTGGCATTTTTAGGGATCCATGTAAACGAAAAGTACACCATTGAAGGAGTGGTGGTTGACCAATCATCGGGAGAACCATTAATTGGAGTAACGGTACAGGTAAAAGGTACTAGGAACGGCACTGTTACAGATATGAACGGCGAATTTAAATTGGAAACCCAAAATAAGTGCGAGATCATAGTGTTCCAATACACCGGTTTTCAAACTGTAGAAAAAAAGGGATGTGACGGTGAGAAGATGACTGTAGAGCTGATCCCTGGCGTTGAATTGTCCGAAGAAGTGGTGATAACCGGTTCGGTTCAGCAGGCTAAAAAGTCCAGCGCTGATAAGAGAAAGCGTACGAGTGGTCGTAAAAACCGGATAGCGGATTATGCTCCGCTGCACGCCCCGGAAACGTATGAAGCCCAACCGGCAGTGGGCTATTATGATGACAGGACGATCCACAACACCGAGGATTACGCAACTATCACCGAAAATCGCTTCTTTGAAGTTACGAAAGAACCCCTCTCGACTTTTTCTATCGACGTAGATGCAGCTTCTTACAGCAATATGCGCCGGTTCGTCAATAATGGGCAAAAGCCGCCGAAGGATGCGATCCGGATTGAAGAAATGGTCAATTATTTTGAATATGAATATCCGGAACCTAAGGGAGAGCATCCCTTTGAGATCATTACTGAGCTATCCGATTGTCCCTGGCAGCCTAAGCACCAGTTATTGCACATTGGACTGCAAGGCAAACGTATCGCCGCAGAGAACCTTCCGGCTTCTAATCTGGTGTTTTTACTCGATGTATCGGGAAGTATGGATGCACCAAACAAACTGCCGCTCCTGCAATCATCCTTGAAATTGCTGACCGATCAATTGCGCGAGCAGGACAAAGTATCCATCGTTGTGTACGCTGGTGCCGCGGGTACGGTATTGCAACCGACTTCCGGTAGCAATAAGATCAAGATCAAAGACGCCATTGACCGATTGCGGGCGGGCGGTTCGACGGCGGGCAGCGCCGGTATTAAACTGGCTTATCAAAAAGCCCGTGAAAACTTCGTCAAAGGTGGCAATAACCGAGTGATCCTGGCTACGGACGGTGATTTTAATGTAGGTATTAGCAGCGATGCCGAATTGGTGCGCCTTATTGAAAAGGAGCGGGAAAGCGGTGTCTTCCTCACCATATTAGGTTTCGGTACCGGCAATTACAAAGATAATAAGATGCAGGAACTGGCCGACAAAGGAAATGGTAACCACGCCTACATCGACAACATCCAGGAAGCCAGAAAAGTATTGGTCAGTGAATTTGGTGGTACCGTCTTTACCATTGCCAAAGACGTGAAGATCCAGATCGAATTCAACCCCATGCAAGTGAACGGCTACCGGCTGATCGGTTACGAAAACCGGGTATTAGCGGCGGAAGACTTCAACGATGATCGCAAAGATGCCGGTGAGTTGGGGGCAGGACATACCGTAACGGCGCTGTACGAAATAATTCCGGCAGGTGTGGAAAGTGAATTCCTGGCCAAAGTCGATGATCTGAAATACCAGCAAACTACAATCGATAAGAAAGCGGCCAGGAATAAGGAGTTGGTCACCGTAAAATTTCGCTACAAAAAGCCGGACGGCGATAAAAGTCGTTTGATCGAAAAGGTGGTAATGGCCAATGCGGGTTCATTTGAACAGGCGAGTGAAAACTACCGCTGGTCAGCAGCAGTGGCTGAGCTTGGTATGCTATTACGTGAATCGAAATACATCAGCGAGGGCAATTTTCAACAAGCACTGAAGTTGGCTAGAGCTGCCAAAGGAAAGGATGAACACGGCTACCGCCAGGAGTTTATCCGCATGATGGAGGCGATGCAGTCATTGGTGAAGCCGGATTTGGCGGGGAAGTAGAAGGAGCAATAGGACCCAAGAGATCAATCAACTTTTGATCGAACAAGTCTATTATAGAAGATCGTTTAATCGTCGCCTGTATCCACAGGCGATTTTTTTATTCATTCATTAGACTTGTCTATTATATTGGGAGCATTTTTACAAAATATTGAAGATTCAGAGGGTAATACGGTAACTGGTTTGATCGTAGATCGTCCTATATATGTTGGGTTGGATTATAAGTTATTCCAATTTGTGAGATTTAATGCCGGCGCCGCTTTCCTGGATCGTCGCGAGGAAATCATCGGTAGTGAAGGGGACGTAATGATTGAAAATAACACACTAATTCGCCTATTCATCGGTTTGAGTGCTCGTATCGATTTATCCCTTAAATTTGGGGAGTAAATTTTAATGGAACGTGTAGAAGCTAGGAAAGAAAAATTTTTTTTGACATAAGGTTGTATATTAGCCATATGTATGTTTTAAATAATTTATTCTGCGGTATCGGGATAGCCTTGTTGGGATTAGCTTTACCGGGCTTGATCAATATGACCTCTGTAAGTATGTCCCTAAAAAGAGGATTGAAAGGTGGTATTTTTTACAGTCTCGGCGGATCAGTCACTATTTTTTTACAGGCTATTATCGGCGTTGCGTTTGCAGGTTATTTGTCAAGGCATCTTGAGATCTTTACCTCTCTCAAGAAAATAGCGATCCTTATCTTTCTGGTTTTAAGTATCATATTCCTTTACCAGGCGCTTTATCCCAAGGTTAAAGAAGGTAGTAAGCGGGCCGGGACTTCTTTCTTCGTCGGCATGGCCATCGCGTCATTAAATATTCTCAATATTCCATTTTATTTTACGTCAGGCACCTTCCTGCAGAGTGCCGGATGGGTGGAATTGGCGCAACCAATGGGATCTTTGTTTGCGATAGGAGCTGCAGGGGGCGCTTTCCTGGGCCTGGTTGCTTATGCTTATTTCGCACAGTACATCAACCGCCGGGCGCAGTACTTTGTCCGTAACCTCAATTTTTTCCTCAGCGGCTTATTCCTGCTTTTAGCGGTTGTGCAGATCGTTCAGGTGTATTGGGTGTAAGTCTGACGGGTAAAGAATAAGTAATCAGGTAAGGTTATGCTTAAAAAGTTGCCTGCCCGCTCACCGGGTTAGTAATATTTCTCCGAAAAGGAGCTGATCGGAGGTTTGTACCCTCATTTTCCAAATATAAACACCGGGATTGCACTTAATCCCTCGACTATTCCCATCCCAGGCTGCCGAAGTATCTTCCAAATTGAAGTCATAGGACTCAAAAAGCAGATTACCCCAGCGATCATAGACCTGAAAGGAATTGATAACCGTCTGATCGGGGCCATAGATCCTGAAAAGATCATTAACCCCGTCGTCGTTGGGAGAAAAAGCAGTTGGGGCATAGAAACCATTTTCTTCGTTTACCTCATCGGGAGGTAAACACTCTTCTACTTCTAGGAATAAATAGTCTCGGGGAGGGCAATTGCTGCCGTCCTCAATTTGAACGGTAATCAAAACATCTTCGGTAGGCCTGATCTTAGGCTGCGGGCAAGTGTCACAATCAAAAAGGGAAGCCGGTAACCATCGAATTTGACTTTCTGGCTCCAGTAGGCTTTCGTCAATTTCCAGAAATACAGGATCAGAAGAACACACCTGGATGGTATCTTCCAGCAAATCCAGAGTGGGGGAGGAGGGGCTAACCTGAACGATAAAAGTGTCGGAGCGGCAAGCATTAGGTTCATAAATGATCGACAAGCTATCTCTTTCGGTGAAGCCGTAATTCTGCAGCAAGGTATTAAGGTCCAACACCGCTTCGGTCTGTCCAGGCATAAAAGTAACTTCGGTTTCCAAAGGATCATCAAATGAAAATGGTCCATCGCCGGCCCAGATCTCAACGGGTAAGACAATAGCTTGCATTTGGGCTGGTTTCAACCGGAAGCGATGCTCCTCCCCGGGACACTCCGTAGATAACTGCTGGGGACCTCTTAATTCAACCGTATAGCCGGCATCAAAACTATTGGCCTGGAGAAAAACAGCGGAATCATAGATCTTATCCCTAACATCGGCAATTTCAAGAGTGATAGTATAAGCTTCGCAGGGAATGACGGTTGCTTCGGCCGTAAAAACAGTTGTAAATCCATCAAAAACCGGTTGATCATCAGAATCATTATTATCGTTAAAAAGGTCTTCGTTAAACGATTCACATCCATTAATTAATGGATTGGGCGGGTGAATATTATTAATCGCTACCGGCAGATCCGTGCCGGGAACAAGTGCGATATTGGTTGGCTGATCAAAACCGGCCCCTTCGATAAAAAAGCCGAATACATCATTATAAGTATCACAACCAAATTCCGGATACTCTTCCGACGCAAAAATGTAGTTGAACCGAACTACGGATCGATTAGGGACAAAAGTGATCTGCAGTGAAGTAATATTGGCCAAATCACCACTGGTAAGGGGGGCTAAAAGGGCTGAAGAATGGCTGCTCCCATTGTCAGAGGAAGCAAAATCATTTCCTACATCATCGACCCCGGCGGAAATACCATCAGGCTCGATAAAACCAGTTGACAAGACCAGTCCTTCTTCTATGCCGGTCGCTGCCGCTCCATCTGTGAAATAGCCTATGGAACCTCCATTACCGGAAAACGTTATAGACTGGATCTCAATGCCGCCGTTAAGAAAATATTGGTCGACAAAGGTATCCAATCCAATAGCCGGCGGTTTTTCAAAGGCACGAAAGGCCTGGCCATAGGACAAACAGATTGAGCCGGCTGTAAGCAACAGGGAGAACAGACCGTTTATTCTTCTGCAAGCCATTAAAAGTCGCAAAGGTCCTCAAAGCCGTTCGCCGAGTAGGACAGGTTTTCCAGAACGCCGCGGCCGCGGTCGGGCGTGATAATCTCTAATTCCAGTTCCACGGTGCCGTTTCTGGCGGCAGTACAGTATTCAAATGTATAGTAGCTGTTGGATTCATCACTCGTCACCTGAGCGATATCGAGGAAACTATCCTGGAGCCCGCCTCCATCTTCGGCGGCGATATAAAAATCAGGACCAAAATCCGCTAAGGTCTGTTCATCAAAATCATCCCCGCCGCGAATGCCTACCGCGTAGAATTTGGTGCGTCCGTCCGTGTTGTTACGAGCAGTCGTTATGCTTTGTAAAGCATCTTC
>CAZHNG010000117.1:8877-17880 GCA_964533785.1 uncultured Saprospiraceae bacterium
TAGATTGGTAGAGGTACCGGACGAAGCGGCGATCTGATCGATACCGCCGATGGCGGCCAACAATACGGTTTTATTATTAATGAAATCGGTAATTTGGTTGACCTCGTCATCCATTTCTTTGGAACCAAACCACCAAACGGCAACGCCGATATCGGTATTCATGTTGGTCGAAAATATCTGTTCAATAAAAGCCTGTGCGGCATTCTTTAAATCGTCAAGATGGTTTTGTTTGACGCTCTCGCTTAAGTCAAGCATGAGTACAGTGTTGTACTTAAACCGTTGTGGATTGGGTCTTATCCTGCGGTTCACTTCGGCGGCGTCATTTTGGAGCAAGAAACAACCGGGCCGGTCGGGATCGTCCTCCCAAATGTTAAATTCTGATTCCGTAATGCCCGCCACCGGTAAACCTTCAGCGGTTTCTACTTTCATAAAAACGGTAATGGTACTGTTAGGAGCATTGGTGACAATTTTACCTCCCGGATTTAGATTGCGGATAAATAATTCTCCCTGCCGGGGGTCCTTACAATCTCCCAGCGTTCCGGTGGGATCATCATTGCCATTGTTGCAGTTGGTGAGGCTCAGAGCCAGCCCGAAGGCCAGTGCCAATGCCAGATAATTTGACAGGTTATTCATATGCATGTTTAGGTGAATGATGCGTTTAGAACGGGTCGGCCCTCTTAAATATTTCTAAAATTTTGGGGGTAGGGTGTTAAAAAAGTTGAAACAGAGACCTAACATTGGGGTGGCAATTAGGAAATTATCGTGAAAGATTTCTAGGAATTTGTATGAACCTGTCATTTTTTCGACCCCATCATCTCCCATCCCCTGTATAAATGATTTTCCCATCTTTTGGTGCTTGAGGCCAGGGTGTGGTTCCTTCGGCCCATTGCTGAGGTTGCTCTGCTCTTACTTTTAGCATCAATTCTTTTACCCAGGCTGGTGCATTTCGATTTTCATTTTGGCCGTATACCCAAGGCAAAGCGGGCGTCATCAACAGGCTCATATCCGGCATGGGAGGTCTTTCCATACCGGCTTCCGAAACTCGTTTTGCGAGCCGCTCTACGATGTCGGGATTGCTACCGGCAATATCATTTTGTTCTTCAGGGTCTTCCGCAATATTATACAGTTCCTCGCCGATCAACTTGTAATCCCCCATCCTGATGGCCGGTAAGCGTACGCTGCCTTCCACTTCAAAGGTAATTTCCTCCCGCGGACTTTCCAGACCTTGAAAAATGACGGATCTCATGTCCATTCCGTCTAAGGGAAATTCTTGTTCCAGGCTACCTCTACCAATACTGATGAAGGTATTGTAAAGATCCGTGATATGCATTAAAGCGTCGCTGCTGGTTCCTCCTTTAATTTTTCCCGGCCAGTACCAAATACACGGTACGCGTACCCCTCCTTCGTAATTGGTGTTTTTGGTACCGCGGTAAGGAGCGTTCATAGTGTCTCTGATGGCGCCGTTATCATTGGTAAATACAATTAGGGTATTATCTTGGTAGCCGTATTGCTCGATGGTGGCCGTAATTCTACCGACGGCATCGTCCAGACACTTCAAGGCAGCATAGCGCTTACCCAATTCCTGGTGGCGAGGGGTCGCTTCGAGTGGCCCGTGAATGGCGTTGAAAGGTACGTAGTAGAAAAATGGTTGTTCTCCGTACTCTTTACGGTGGTTGGCTAACAGGCGGACCACTTCATTGGCAATTAAGTCGGTGGCGTATCCCTGTTCGTAAAGGGGTTGTTGATTACGGTGCCAGTCGTATACGGCAAAGCGAGCCGGAGCATTGTGCGGGATCGTATAATTGTGATAGTCAATTCCCCACGCATAATGCCCGTATTGGTGGAGAAACCCCTGTCCCATTGGTAAATGTTCCGGCAACCATTCTCCACAACCCCATTTGCCAATGATGGCGGTAAAATAACCTACCGCTTGCAATGCCTCCGCAACGGTTCTTTCTTCAGTGGGTAAAGCGTGGATCCTCCGGGTTTCTTCTCCTTCCTGATTTTGGCTTAGGGTCAGCCCCAGTTTCTCCAAATAAGATGGTTTGCCAAAATCTTCAGAACGCCAATCTGTCCAGTTTCGAAAAGGATACCTCCCCGTAAGAAAAGCCGCTCTGGTAGGCGCACAAACAGCGTGGACGTAAAACTGATTGAGACTGAGCCCTTCCGAGTGCAGGTAATCGATATTCGGCGTGTATGGTTTATCCGGATTATTGAACCCCACTTCGTTCCATCCCAGGTCATCAGCCAGGATGAAAACAATGTTGGGTTGTTGGCTTTGAGTGGACTCTTCCTGGACTGCGGTGCAAGCAATGCATTGGATAAGCATGCCCAGGAAGAGAGGGTGGATAATATTTTGAGTAGTTATATTCTTCAACGTCCTCTGTTTTCCCTGTACTCCAGGTATTCCTGCAAAAATCTGTCATTTAATTCATCGCTATCGCCGTAGTACGTTCGCAGTTCTTCCAATCTGTCATGAAGCTCCTGTTGGACTTCAGCATAACCCTCATCCCCGTAAATGTTGTTCATCTCATTCGGATCGGTCTGCAAGTCGTACATTTCCCATTCGTCGATATCGTAGTAGAAATGCATGAGCTTATACCTTTCCGTTGCTATGCCGTAGTGGCGTTTTACCATGTGTACAGAAGGGTATTCGTAATAAGTATAATAAACGGCATCACGCCATTCATCGGTTTCCCCGCTTACCAGTTGGCGGAAAGACTCTCCTTGCATTTCTTCCGGAGCCGCAACACCGCCATAATCCAGCAGGGTGTTTGCAAAGTCCAGGTTTTGGACCAACCGCTCAATATTAGTGCCGGGTTTAATTTCTTTTGGGTATCTTACCAATAAGGGCATACGAAATGACTCTTCGTACATAAACCGCTTGTCGAACCATCCGTGCTCGCCTAAATAAAAGCCCTGATCGGAGGTGTAAATAACAATGGTATTTTCTGCCAAACCTTCGGCATCCAGGTAGTCCAGTACCTCTCCAACTCCGTCATCTACCGATTTAATGGTGCGCAGGTAATCCTTGATGTACCGGTTGTATTTCCAGATTCCGACTGCTTCGTCGGATAGTTCCTTATACTGCTCTTTAAATTGCTCGTTTTTGGGTCCGTAAGCTGCCATCCACTGTTGCAGTTGTTCATCCGTAAATCTTTGTAATTGGCGGTTAAGTCCGGTACTATCCCCGTTTGGATCTACTACCATTTTAAAATCGTGGCCCCATCTGGCGTGGCCGTCAATTTCCATTTCCTGTTCTTTGGCTGCGGTCCCCCGGTTGGAGTAGTCATCGAAATAGTTGGCCGGAGGATCGAAGGTCTTGTCATCATAAAGAGTAAGGTATTTGGGCGCGGGCTGCCAATTGCGGTGAGGTGCCTTTTGGTGGTACAACAGACAAAAGGGTTTGTCGGGATCGCGCTGGTTTTTCAACCAGTCGAGCGTCGTCTCGGTAATGATTTCCGTGCAATAACCTTCTTTACGTACCCTTTCCCCATCGATCAGGAAATCCGGGTTATAATAACGGCCTTGTCCGGGCAAAACCATCGAGAAATCGAATCCCTGCGGTATGCCATCGAGGTGTATTTTCCCGATCATAGCCGTTTGGTAGCCGTTAGCCTGCAACAATTTTGGAAAATTAGGCTGTTCCCAGTTAAAAGGCTGCACGTTATCGACCTTGCCATTGATGAAGCTGTGTTTGCCGGTTAAAAGCACAGCACGACTGGGAGCACAAATAGAGTTGGTGACGCAGGCGCGGGTGAAGATGGCTCCTTCTTCCGCTAGGCGATCAATATTTGGCGTTTCATTTAAACCATAGCCGTAGGCGCTAACCGCCTGGTAGGCATGATCGTCACTCATGATAAAAATAATATTGGGGCGTTGAGTCTCTTCTTCTGAAGTGGAACAACCCCAGAGAACAACGATCAAAAAGAAAAGTAATGCGTGGTTGAAAAATATTTTTTGGTGCATGATAGAATTTTTTGTAAAAAGTCAGCGTGTTTTGGTTTTACGTTTTCGTTTTGAATGATGTATGGCTTCGCTGTCCTAAATCGCAAACGAAGCCATACGTGAGGTTTCGATTTCCTGTTCAAGCCTGTAAGGGCAGGAAATCAAGGTGTGTTCTAATATCCTTCATTCTGAACTAAATTTGGATTTCGTTCAATTTCAGTTATTGGAATAGGATAACGAACGTGAAAATCTTGTGCCGGTTTTCCTTTTTCAATGGCCATTTGTATAAATACGCCGTGTCTTATCAGATCCTGTCTTCTGATGGCTTCGGTGTGAAACTCCCGGCCCCTTTCGTCGAGAAGAAATTGCCTGAACTCCAGAGGACTGGCAAAATCGCCCAAAGCTACTGGCTGCACTCCTGCCGCATCTCTAACCATGTTCAGCAAATCAACAGATTCCTGGTTCAGGCCACTTATTTCATTTAAGGCTTCTGCCCGGCATAAGAGTACATCCGCGTATCTGTAAAATGGAAAATCGTCTGAAGACCTACTTGCGTCCTGTTGAGGATATTCTGGAAATTTAAGACTCCTGGCATCGTCTTCACCCAATTGAATAGTATCGCCGTCAGCATTGACAAACTCGAATAAGAAGGCATCAAGCCGTTCATCCTCCGGTTCGAATAATTCCAGGAACTCCGAACGAATTTTGTATTCAGCGGCAAAGATCTGTCTGGGAGGATATTGCCATTGATACCCCCGCGGTACAACGTGGCTGAGCCATCCATCCCCGGTGTTGTTGTTGGGCGTATCGGACATAACCGAAACAAAAATAAACTCATTGTCACGCTGGTTTTCAGGACTGAACAACTCTGTTCGATTCCCTTCTACGAAAAGATCGTAAACGCCGAGGTCTATCACTTCCTGGGCCGTTGAAGCAGCATTGTCCCAGTCTTTTATCGTCATGTACAACTTGGTTAAGGCCGTTAAAGCAGCACCTTTGGTTGGACGACCGTATTGATCCCTGGGAGGAGTTAAAGGCAAGGCATTAGCGGCCGCTCTGAATTCCGCTACCATGAAATCGATCATTTCCTGTTCGCTTACTCTTGCCGGCCGGTCGGTCACTTCGGTGACGCTCGTGGTTACTAAAGGAACCGGGCCAAACTTATCGTAGAGAAGAAGATAATTGAATGCCCTTAAAAAGACGGCCTCCGCTCTTATTTCCGCTTTCCTTTGTTCGTCCCCGGTAATGGGGTCAAGGTTATCGAGTACCACGTTAGCTTTAAAAATTCCGCGGTATCTCCGTTCCCAATCATTTCTTAACCATTGGTGCGTGCTTGTCCAGGTAAAATTTTCAATGGGTTCATTAAAGGTAAATATACCTCCCCTTCTTTCTATGTGAATATCCGTACAGACCTCTTGAAAGGTAACTGCGTCACGGGTAATGTCACTGTATCGCAATTCTCCGTACACCGAATTGAGGGTTATCTCAGCATCCTCCAGGGTATTGAAAAAGTCTGAAGGTTGTAAAACCGTATATGTTTTTTCTTCCAGTAGCTCATCGCAGGATGTAATGGTAAACAATGCGATAACTGTGGATAGCAATATGATGGATTTTTTCATTATATTTTAAATTTTATAATTTGACATCAATTCCAAATGAATACGTTCTTGCCAGCGGATAGGCAGAATAATCAATCACCAAATTTGAAGACCCTAACACATTGATGTCAGGATTATACCCCCGGTAATCGGTAATTGTAAACAGGTTTTGACCCGCAATATAAAGCGTTAAACCTGAGATTTTTTTGCTTTCCAGTCCTGGAAAAGAATAAGCCAGTCTGAAGTTTCTCAGGCGGAAAAACGAAGCATCTTCAATGACCCTGTCATTGAAATCAAATGGCCGGGAAGGGCTGATAAACGATGGGACATCGGTATCCGTATTCGTCGGGGTCCATCTGTCCAATACGTAGCGTTGGCGATTTCTCAAGTCATCGATCGGGTTTTCTGAGTCGATATTAGTGACGTTGGCCAACTCATGTCCGAACCTGCCTTCAAAGAAAAATTCCAGTTGAAATCCTTTGTACCGAAAGACGTTGTTGAGCCCCAAAGTGAGATCGGGAAACGGATCTCCCAATACCGTACGATCCTCAGGAGTAATGGCACCATCTCCGTCAATATCTCTGAATTTTCTTCCTCCCACGTAGGAATTCGCCTGCGTAGGCGAGCTTTCTATATCACTCTCTGACTGAAAAATACCTGCGTACTCATAGCCGTAATAGGCATTCATTGGCACGCCAGTTTCCAGTATAGTATAATTATTAATAAATCTTACCCCTCCTTGGAGGATCCTGGGCAGGTCCCCAAGATTGGTTACTTCGTTATTTAAAGTGGCGAAATTAAAATTGGTATTCCAAGATAGTTCCCCGGTCAGGTTTCTTGTGTTAATATTGAATTCAATACCGCTGTTTTCCGTATCCCCCACATTTTGAAGAGAAAAGCCGAAGCCAGTTGTTGTCGGCACCGGTAAATTAAGCAGCAAATCCCGCGTTGAATTTTTGAAATATTCAATCGATCCACTGATACGGCCGTTCAGCATAGTCACATCCATTCCTATGTTGAAGGATTGGGTTGTTTCCCATTTGAGATTGGGATTGGCTAATTGAATGGGGGCGATCGACTCAAATTCTACCCCGTCCAGCACAGCAACCGGACCTCTACCCAATAGTATTTGAGATTGTCCGTTTCCAATTTCCTGGTTTCCGCTGATCCCAATGCTAGCTCTCAGTTTGAGGTCTTCGATCAAGCCGCTTTCGGGGAAAAACGATTCGTTGGAAATACGCCAGGCTAAAGCACCGGAAGGGAAATAAGCCACCCGGTTGTTTTCACCAAAGCGGGAGGAACCATCTGCTCGGAAAGTACCCGTCAGTAAATATTTGTCCAGGAGGTTATAGTTTAACCTTGCAAAACCCGAAACTATGGTATTTTCCTGTCTATTGGAACCCACCAGATTTTGAGAAGCTTCACCTGTACCTAAATTGTTAGAGCCGAAAGCCGTACTGGAGAAATTCCGGGAAGAAGCGTTAAAGCTGGTATTGACGAATTGCTGATATCCAAAACCACCCAATAAAGATAAATTATGGCTACTTCCCAGGTTGGGGTCATATTGTGTCGTAAACTCGATCAGATAATCGGTATTGTTGACAAAGTTTTTGGTCGCCTGGCCTTCGTTGAGCTGCCCGATCAATGTTTGGGTGTCAAAAAAGAAATCCCCTTCCACATTCCTTCGGCTGAATCCTAAATTGACCTTTGCGGTTAAATTGTCCAATATGTTGTAATCAATGTAGGCACTACCAAACATGCGGGTGGTTTGGTCAATATCATCTATGGTTTCAGCTTGTCCGACGGGATTACTTAAATCCTGCAGGCTGAAAGCATAATCCCCATTTTCATCGAAGATCGGATCAGTAGGTGGCAACTGCAATGCCGCACCAACTACACCGGCTCCAGCATTTACTCCGAGCCCAACACGAGCCGAATTTTTATTTTCAATACTATTGTTGAAATTGATGCCGACATTTATTTTTTCACTGACCGAGTGTACCAGGTTAATCCTTCCCGAAAATCTTGTAAATCCACTGTTGAGGATGATCCCTTCCTGGTCGAAATAACCAAGGGACAAATAGTACTGCGTTTCTTTGGATCCTCCGGAAAACGAAATACGGTGATCCTGCACTCCGGCCGAACGTAAAACTTCATCCTGCCAGTCTGTCCCGTCACCAATAGCATTAATGTCTTCCGGGCTAAAGGGCGGAGGATTACCTCTGTCTTTAAAAAGATCATTGTAGAAACCTATGTACTCCTGGGCATTCATCATGTCAAGTGTTTTTTTGGGCTCCTGAAAACCAACATTGACATTATAATTCACGGTTAACGGAGATTCCTTTTTACCCTGTTTGGTGGTAATGATCACTACTCCATTAGAACCCCTGGCACCGTATATGGCCGTCGCGGAGGCATCTTTAAGCACTTCCACGGATTCTATATCCGAGGGGTTTAACGAATTCAGCGGGTTAGTTCCAGGCAAGCCATCTACAACGTACAAAGGTTCATTCCCGGCAGTTATAGAATTCGTTCCTCTTATTCTGACCGAAAATCCACCACCGGGCTCAGGATTCGACTGGGTAATTCGAACTCCGGCGATTCTACCCTGCAATGCTTGATCCACCGAAGTTTGGGCAACCGTATTGAGTTCTTCTCCGTTGACAGAACCCACAGAGCCCGTCAGGTCACTTTTCCTCACCGTTCCGTATCCGACAACCACGACTTCCTCCAACTGAGAGGCACTGGGAGCTAAGGATATATTGATCACACTTTGGTTGCCAACCTGGATTTCTTGCTGCTCGTATCCGATAAAGGAAAAGACGAGTACGTTATCCGAAGAGGGCACTTCGATACTGTAATTACCGTCGATATCAGTAACAGTTCCGGTGTTGGTGCCCTTCACCAGTACAGTGGCGCCTATTACCGGGCTATTGTCTTCGGAGTCCGTTACTTGCCCGGTGACACTGATCTGTGCCGTCGTTTGGTGCTGCAGTCCCAGTACGAGAATAAACAGCAACAGGCAATTGAAAACTGCCTTTTTTGATAAGTTCATCATGATAAGTGGTGCGTTTTGAATTGATTAAATTTAGATTTAACTGAAGGGTAATCACGGAATAGAGAACACTCCAGATGTAGTAACTCAAGTTAATGAATATTTTTATTTGTGCGTATTTGTCCGAATATTTTTTTGAAAAACACCCGAAAAGTGTAGTGTTAGTTTGTGGTTTGACGCTAATTACGGTACTGTCCTGGGCTCCGTAGCTGTCCAGATGGGGGCGTTTGAGCAGGTTAAGCAGATTCCTAAATGCCGGAGGCACTTGGTCAAAACTTTTCTTGATAATTACTACCTCACCAAGAGGATAATTTTCTATTTGAATTTATTATCTTATGATCAATATTACTAGACTTTTGACGCTAGACTCTAGAAGTTAGACTGAAAATTCTAACTAATTGA
>CAZHNG010000118.1:0-17754 GCA_964533785.1 uncultured Saprospiraceae bacterium
GTCAATTAGTTAGAATTTTTAGTCTAACTTCTAGAGTCTAGCGTCAAAAGTCTATGGTGAGTAAAAATGAACAATTTATAAATGCTCGCAATTCCGTACTTGCTGCCCATACCCATACGGGCCCTAAGTGGCGGAACGTCTCGATGCGGCGAAATTCGCGAGTCTCTGCCTCAATAGGCGATAAAAGTCAGCGACTTAGGAAGGCCTTCCTTGCCTGCCTTCCATTACTGTCAAATAGGTAGGCTTCGATAAATTTGAAAAACAAAGCCTTGAAAAACAAAAGTTCCTGCCCATATTCCACATTCCGCTGTTCTTGTGGATAACAAAAGGAAATTATTGTTTAGTATTTCCTCTGCAATCCTTAACTTTGCGGTTTAGTACTGTCGGGCTATGCTTTATTTAGTTCGATACTTAATGAGTAAACTATGTCTTCGAGTTCCAGAATAATTCCAATCAATATTGAAGATGAAATGAAATCGGCGTACATCGATTATTCGATGTCGGTTATCGTTTCAAGGGCACTGCCTGATGTCAGGGATGGTTTAAAGCCTGTGCATCGTCGCGTGTTATTCGGTATGTCAGAATTGGGCTTAACGTATAATAAGGCGCATAAAAAATCCGCCCGTATAGTTGGGGAAGTATTGGGTAAATACCACCCGCACGGAGATTCTTCGGTATACGATACGATGGTGCGAATGGCCCAGCATTGGAGTTTGCGCTATCCCCTGGTCGACGGGCAGGGTAACTTTGGGTCAATGGATGGTGATAGTCCGGCAGCGATGCGATATACGGAAGCCAGACTAAGGCGGATCAGCGATGAGATCCTGGCCGATATTAATAAGGATACGGTTCACTTTGCGCTCAACTTCGATGATACCATTGAAGAGCCTACCGTTCTACCCACCCGCATCCCCAATTTATTGGTGAACGGCTCCTCGGGTATTGCAGTCGGGATGGCTACTAATATGTTGCCGCACAACTTGTCGGAAGTAGTGGATGGCATCATCCAAACTATTGACAATCCCGAAATCACGATCGAAGAACTGTCTAAGATTATTAAAGCTCCGGATTTACCGACCGGCGGTATTATTTACGGCTTAAAAGGTGTGCGGGAAGCATACGAAACGGGCCGGGGTAGGGTAGTGGTAAGAGCAAAAGCTGAAATTATCGCCGATAAAAATGGGAGGGAAACGATCGTCGTAACCGAAATTCCCTACCAGGTCAATAAGGCGGTACTGGTAAAAAAGATCGCCGAACTGGTTAATGAAGAAGTCATTACGGGCATCAGTGATGTGCGGGATGAATCCGACCGGGATGGGTTGCGCATCGTTGTAGAGGTAAAGCGCGATGCTATCGGTAAGGTAGTGCTCAGTCAACTCTACAAATACACCTATCTGCAAAGTTCCTATGGTGTTAATAACGTAGCTTTGGTGAATGGTCGTCCAATGACCCTGAACCTGAAAGACCTGATCGAAGAGTTCATCAAATTTCGGTTGGAGGTCATTGTTCGTCGGACGAGGTTTGAATTGCGCAAAGCATTAAGCAGAGCGCATATTTTGGCGGGACTTTTAGTAGCGCTCGATTATATCGATGCTGTAATTGACCTGATCCGTTCTTCCAGTAGTCCAAAGGAAGCTCAGGAAGGCTTGATGAAAGGTGCTTTTATTGATGATCTGGATAAGTTTTGGAGTCAATTCCGGCAGTTGATAGAAGAGTCTTCAACGGATGAATTCGCGGTGGCTGAAGGAGACGTGCTATCAGAAGCACAGGCAAAAGCTATCCTGGAAATGCGTTTGCAAAAACTGACGGGACTGGAACGGGAGAAAGTGCGTCAGGAATACGATGAGCTGCAAAAACAGATCGCTCACTTCAAAGCCATTTTGGAGAGCGAAACCATGCAAAGAGATATCGCAAAACAGGAGCTACTGGAAGTAAAAGAAAAATATGGTGATGAGCGAAGGACCCAGATCAGTTTTGCCGATGGTGAAATAAGCGTTGAAGACCTCATTGAAGACGAAGAAGTGGTAGTGACCATTTCTCATTTAGGATATATCAAGCGTACGGCTATTTCGGAATACAAAACGCAAAGCAGAGGTGGTCGTGGTTCCCGGGGATCTAAAACCAGGGATGCCGATTTTATTGAGCATATGTTCGTGGCGACTAACCACAATTATTTGCTGTTATTCACCGAACAGGGTAAATGCTACTGGCTAAGGGTCTATGAAATCCCGGAAGCCGCAAAAACGGGCAGTGGAAGGGTGATCCAGAATATTTTGGCCATTCCTAAGGATGATAAGGTAAAAGCTTACATCATTATTAAGGATCTGACCGATGAGGAGTTTTTGGAAAATCATTTCATTATGTTCTGTACCCGCAATGGTTTGATCAAAAAGACCCCGGTATCGGCCTTTTCTCGTCCGCGCACGGGAGGGATCATTGCGATCAACATCAATGAAGGAGATCAATTATTGGAAGCGAAACTGACGAATGGTCAATATGAAGTATTTCTGGCTAACAGGGGCGGAAATGCCATTCGCTTCAAGGAAACGGCAGTTCGCGCCATGGGCCGTACGGCAGCCGGAGTAAAGGGAATAAGGCTGGATGATGACTCCGATAAAGTAGTGGCCATGGTTTGCATTGACCCCGAAGATGAAGACCGTACTATTTTCGTGATTTCCGAAAAAGGTAGTGGTAAACGCACCCATTTTACGGATTACCGGTTGACTAACCGAGGCGGAAAAGGCGTTAAAAACATGCAGATCACCGCCAAAACGGGCAAAGTGATCAGTATCAAAGCGGTTGTAGATGAAGATGACTTAATGATCACCAGCAAGTTAGGGATCGTTATTCGGATGCCGGTGGAGGATATTCGCGTGATGGGCCGGGCTACGCAGGGCGTAAGGGTGATCAGGCTCGACAACGATGATGAGATCGCTGATGTGGCAGTTGTGAAGGCAGATGGTGAAGAGGAAGAAGCAGCAGCAGAATAAATAGTTGTTTGGCATAGTATTCCACTGCCAAAAAATTTAAACAGGGACTGCTCAACGGTGGTTCCTATTTCCTGCCGGCCAGGGCTAAATCCATTGAGGTAGGCGAGCGGGAAATCAAAACAGGCTCTAAATTTAAAAATTTTTTAACATAATCTTAAATATCAAATACTTATGTTTATCGTCTAAAGGACGATTATTAAATTAGAAAAAAGTTAACTATGAAGAACTTACTATTAGGTATGCTAAGCCTTTTACTGTTGATAGGAACCGTCCAGGCTCAGGATGCCAAAAAAGCGTTCAAATCCGCAAAAAAAGCACTTGGTAATTTCAATTTAGACCAAACCAATAACAGAGCTGAACTGAAGACAGCAGTTGCTGATATTAAAGTGGCTTTGGAGGACAGCGAATACCAGGCTGATCCTGATTCTTGGTTGCTTAAAGGAGATATTTACAATGCCATCGCAAGCCAGATTATCGCGATTAAAGAGTTGAATTTTGGTGACGAGAAAGAATTACCAGAGGTAGACAATCCGGCATTAACTGCTAAGGATGCTTACATGAAATCAATGGAAATGGCGGAGAAAAGGTATCAGACTAAGGATGCCATTAAGGGCTTGCAAAACGTACAAGGTAATTTGAGCCAGTTTGGTATTTTTAGCTACGAAGCACAAAAGTACGAAGAAGCATACAAGTGTTTTACGGGGTCCATTGCAATCCACGAACTTCTTAAAAAAGAAGGTGAAGCTTCTACTCTTGATGCTGAAGATAACTTTCAATATCAGGAATACCTTTCCGGTCTTGCTGCATTGAACGGTGAAATGATGGACAAAGCAGCGATGCATTTCAAAAAGCTGTACGAACAAGAGTACGACATGCCTGCTATCTACGAAGCTATGTATAAGCTGGAAGCAGAGAAAGATATGGATGCTGCTTATGTTTATTTGGACACGGGACGTAAAAAATACCCCGATGATGTTTCCTTATTATTTGCCGAGATCAATCACTTCTTGAAAACCGGCAGATTGGAAGAACTGATCGGCAAGTTGAAAGCTGCTATTGAGAAAGAACCTAACAACCTTTCTATCTACACTACCTTAGGTAATGTTTACGATCAACTGTATCAGAAAGAATACAAGGCCGGAAACATGGATAAGTCGAGTGAGTATTTCGAGGAAGCTAAGAAATATTACGGCGGTGCTACTGAAATCGATGAAACCTATTTCGATGCCGTGTACAGTATCGGGGCATTGTACTACAACAAAGCAGCGTTCATGGCTCAGGAATTGAACGAGTTGGGTAAAGATCTTTCCAAGGAAGGAATGAAGAAATACGATGCCAAGCGTGAAGAATTATTGAAAGAGTTCGACCTGGCATTACCGTATTTCCAGAAAGCAGAAAAGCTCGATCCTAACGATCTGAATACGCTCATCGCTTTGAAGGAAATTTATGCTAAGAAAGACAACTTCGAAATGTCTAATGAGTTTAAAGATAGATTAGATACCGTACAAGGAGGCGGTAAAGTAGAGTCTTCTTACTTCAAAAATTAATTTACAGTTTTCATCCTTGAGAGAAATTGGCAAGCGCCCGCAAAGCGCTTGCCTTTTTTTATGAGTTGTGACCGGGGTTAACGTATTCCAGTTGTTCTTACCATTTAAAATCCAGGCGCAAGGTCAAATTCCGCGGCGCCTCCATCAATCCCGGTCTTACCGAATACAATTCATTGAAAGCATTATTCAAGATCACCGAAGCTTTAACGTGGTCATTGAGGTCATAAGCTGCTCTTAAATTGTAATAATTGTAACCATTGTCATTTTCTCTGAATTGAACCAGCCCCGGAACGACAAAATTGAAAAGCAAGTCTATGGCCTCCACTCTGCTGTTATAAAAAGACGCTATCCCTAAGGTGAATTTTTGGTATTTCGCCTGGATATCCACTTTTACGATGTGCTGAGAACGGTACTTGAGAATATCATCGTCAGAAGAAGAATTATTGGCGTTGAGCTGGCCGATCGAGGGTTGCTCACCGGCTGGCGGCTGAGAATTGTCAAAGTCTAAAAAGCGGGGATTAACAAAAGTATAGCCGCTCAATACGCTGAGGTTAATCGTGCCGATATCACCTTGTCCGGCCAGTGAAATATCTATACCGTCGATTTGTGTTCCTCCGATGTTGGTGGATTGAAAACCACTACCCAGGAAGTTGAACTCCATCATGTCTGAATACTTCATGATAAAACCAGCAACATCGAGGTAGCCCTGAAAATTGGCCAGTTTAAATCCTTGCTTAACACCCAATTCGGCGGACCAACCCGTTTCGGATTGCAAGTCCGGACTAGGAAATACGGAAAAACCTCCGACGTCAGTGGTGATGTATTTCTCAGCTATGGTGGGGTAGCGGTATCCCTGTCCCCAGGAAGCTCGAAAATAAGTAGCTTTTGCGGCGCGGTAGTTCATACCCAAACGGAAAACGGGTTTAGACTCCCGCTCTTTAGATGGCGCTACGGTGCCGAGAGCATATTCAAAACCTGGGTTGTCCAGTAAATTGTCTTCAAAGCGAAATCCCGCCGAAACGTTGAGCCTTGCAAAGAACTTCTTTTCTACTTGCAAATAGGCGGCAATATTTCGGGAAGTAAAAGTAGTATCGCCGTATAATTCCGCATCAGCGAAAGAGCCGGAAATAACGGTTCCGGATGTTAATACCAAATCCGACTCCTTAAACTTGCGCTGAAACTGGTACTCTGCGTAATATTGATAGGAGGAATTGGAGCGATTGTTTTCCTGTTCATTATTCACCCGGTAGAACCGGCTCAGTATTTTATGGCGGTTACCCTTGTTGTCATAATAGGACAAAAAGGGATCGATATTGTAGCGAGTGGGTTTGGTAAGAGCATCCGTTTCGGGAAATCTGGTGTAAGCCGCAGTATCTGCCGAAGCCCAATAAAAGAAAGTTTGGTTGCTTCCCCGGTTAAAATTGGTATTTAAACCAATGGTCAGGCGGTCACTGGCGCGATACCGAACACTACTATTGAAGCGGCCGTATTTTCTGAACCAGTCTTGGTTATGGCTTTCATTGTAGAAATAAAATCCACCAACGACGAGATCGAACTTGCCTATTTTTCTTTTGTGCGACAGGCTGGCCCCAAAGTCCAACGGCGCGTTATCCCACCATTTGAAGACTTCTTTAGGTGGAGCCATCTTGGCATTGCCAAAGATAGCTGCCTGCGTTTCCGGTTTGGAAGTAGCGTAGGCCGTTCGAACATTAATAATACCATTCATGGCCGATGAACCATAAAGCGCTGAGGAGGCACCTTTCAGCACCTCTACCTGACTGATGTTTTCGATGGGAACATCACGCCAGTTGGGAAACCCCGAAGGCCCGTCAAGGATCGGAATGTCGTCTACGAGCAAAAGTACCCGGCTGCCTGCTCCTTGCGAATACCCTGATCCACCACGGATATTTGCCTGACCATCAATGATATTGACACCCGGTATTTTTTCCAAAGCACTGGAAATTTCAGTTTTTCCTGTGCTTTGGACCAAGTTTGGTTGTAGAATTTCGAGAGATACAGTAACTTCGCCCAACGGCTTCTCGAACTTACCGCTCGTAATGGTGGCCGTTTCGAGGAGTACCATGGTAGGACTAAGTTGTATTTCCAGGAATAATTCCTGATTTTCCGATAATTCAACGGTCCGCTGTGCACTTTGATACCCTATGTAACTTATCTTCAAATCATAATTTCCAGCAACAAGCGGCAACTCAAATTTACCATCAATATCGGTTATGGTACCCATACCATTTGCTTCAATAGTAGTGCCTATCAATAGCAGACCGGTAGTTTCATCACTAATGATGCCCTTGATCAGGGCGTTAGATTGTGCAGTAATACTGCCGCAAATGAAAAATTGAAATATCAGGAATAAATTTAGCGGTTTCATCATAAAACGCTGAAGTTTAGGCTGTGAGTAATTGTGGGTTTTTACCAGCACTTGACCTACTTGGATCGGCGGGTAAAATTTAGTCTACAGCGTTCCAGGAGCAATTCTGATCCGCAAAGTTAGAAGAAGGTTTGAGAATTTCCACTTTTTTGAGAATTATCACCTTTTAATTGGCGGGTAGGTGTCAAAAATCACATTAGACCATCAAATATTTATCGCATTTTTGGAAATACTATTAGTTTAAAACAATACAATTATGAAGCAAGTATTTTTACTTTTTATTACTTTAACGTTATTCACCGCAAATATGTCAGCCCAGGCCTGTATGCCTGATACAACTGTTATTTCGGACACTGTTTTGATTTCCCCCCTCCCTTTTGATGCCGAGAACAGACCTGAAGCAGGCATCACCGATACCGCCTGTATCAATACTCCTTACGAATTTGTTTTTTCCCTGCGTATGCCCGATACTCTAGTCGTTGCCACTCTGCCTGCACCGGTGGATAGAGTGGAGTTAAGCACTGTTACCGGCGTTACCGGTTTGCCCGAAGGTATTTCCTTCGCTTGTGATCCTCCCAATTGTGTTTTTGAAGCTGGAGAAACCGGTTGTTTGGTACTTTCCGGAACGGCTACCAACACCGCCGATATTGGCGAAAACCCATTAACCTTTACGGGAAGGGCGTTTTTCACCAACGGCCTTTTTCTGGATATTAGCTTTCCCGATGAAAGCGGACAATTACCGGAGTCTTTTACCGGTTCTTACGTACTCAATCTAAAGGAAGAGGGAGCAGAGAATTGTTTCGATGCAACCGCAGTTGGGACCGATGATTACATCAGTCGCAACCTATCCATCAGTAATGCTCCGAACCCTTTTTCCGCTTTTACCCACATCAGAGTAACTTCTGATATAACCGAAACGCTGGAGTTTACAGTGATGGATTTTATGGGCAAGCAAATCCACCGTCAGGAGGTAAACATTTTACAGGGTGATAATACGCTTTTCTTTGACGGCGCTGATCTCCCACAAGGTATTTATGTTTATTCCCTTTCCAATGAAAAAGGAAAGATCAGCAGGAAAATGATTGTTTCCAGAAACTGATTTTTATATCTTTGAGAATAAAGAGCTTAAACCGGAGCAAGTAGTCGAGCAGGTTTAAGCTCTTTATTCTCAATTTTCATTTCGCCAATCCTTATTGCTCAATACTCACCTTTAATTTTATGAGGAAATTACTTTTTACCCTAGTGTTGTTAGGGGGAGGATATTGTCTAAATGCTCAATCGGGCTGCCCCGACTGTTTAATTGAACTGCCGGAAGAAGTCACTGAAGATACGATTTACCTTTCGGAAGCTGCTTCCGGACAGGTAGGTGTAGGCTACGAAAACGACGTTAGCTTTCGTCTGCCCAAAACGACTACACCCGTCAATGCTCAGGATCCTGCCACACCGGCGGGTATCAACCTGAGCGAAATTACCATCCTGAATGTTGCAAATGTTCCGCCAGGATTAAGTTGGCAGGCCAATCAATTAGAATTTGATGTTAGAGAACAAACCGATGGCTGTGTCAGATTTTGTGGTACGCCGCTACAACCGGGTATTTACGATGTCGAAGTGGTCGTAAGGGCAAGAATAGCGGTTATTAACGAGACCACGTCGTTCACCTTTCCAATGGAAATATTGCCTTCCGAAAGTATAACGGCAGGGTTCACTACCATCAATGACAGCGGCTGTGGGGAATTATTAGCTACCTACAGCAATAATGTTCCCTCAAAGGGCAACCCTGGGATCACTTATTCATGGGATTTCGGCAATGGCATAACTTCCGTAGATGAAAACCCCGATCCACAATTTTACGATCAAACCGGAAGCTACGAAGTGAGCTATCAGGCCATTATCGATACCATCGGATTTATTATGAACGAAGTAGTGGTGAATGACGTAGACTGTGATGACCTTCTAAGTCGCCCTGATTTGATGATAAAATTGTTTGATCCGCAAGGGGAAGAAATTTTTTCATCACCGGAGGCAAGGAATACACAATTACCCGTCTCTTTTCCATTGAATGTTCAAATTGATACGGGTATGTATACCCTCCAGGTAATAGAGGATGACCAAGGATTGGAAGGTGGTGATAAGATCTGCGCCGAAGTGGATTTTACACAACTTTCCGGAGGTGCTTTTACCGGAGAGGGTTTTGATTTGGAAATCAACATCATCAATCCTCAAGATACGATCAACTCCCTGGATACCGTGCAGGTTTTTGAATTGCCGCCCGTGGCTTTTCTGGATACTGAATTTTTCAGCAGTAATTTTAATACTTGTGCCGGTGATTCGATCAAATTATCCATTGAAACTCAGGTTCCTGATATTCAATGGTATCAGGATAGCCTACCGGTTGGAGATGGAGGAAAAGTGCTGACTATTAAAGAGACCGGAAGTTATTGGGCCGTTATGACCAACGAATTGGGCTGTAGCCGGACGACCGGCACTTTTACCACTGCTTTTCCTGAGTTACCCAATGAACCTGTTTTTGTAAACGACAATAATTTGCTTACCGTATTTGATACGACCCGTTTGCCCGAGGTGTATGACCTGAGCTGGTATCTGAATTTTAATCTCCTGGTTGGTATCAATGCCACTAGTTTTTGTGCAGCAGAATCGGGAAATTACATTTTAGAAGTAGTAGATCTGCGCACCGGTTGTATCCGGCTCTTCGAACAGTTTGTCGAATACGACCCTGCCTTTGCGGGTTGTACGCTTACTTCAACGGAAGAATTATCTGCTTTTCAAGACCTTAGCGTTTATCCCAACCCTAGTGAAGGCGTCTTTTACTTACCGGAAAGTGCCAGGGATTTGAATATGGCCGTTTTCAATAGCCAGGGACAAAGGCTAGGTATTACGAATACGGCATCTTCCCGTCTGGAGGTGGATCTATCAGCCTATCCCGATGGAATTTACTGGCTTAGGTTCAACGACGGAAATCAGTCAAAGACACTGAAACTGCTTAAAAGCAAATAAATCTGGCTGCTGTTATTATTTTCACTAAAATCTACTTAACATTGGGCTGAAGAAAATCACCAGACAAGCTTATTATGTCTAATATCGCCATTTTTCCAGGTTCTTTTGATCCAATTACGATTGGACATGTTGATATATTAGAAAGGGCACTGCCTTTGTTCGATAAAGTCATCGTCGCAATAGGTGTGAATACCCATAAGAAATATCTATTTGATCTGGAACAACGGCTGGAGTGGTTAGAAGCTGTTTTTGCTTCAGAACCCAAAGTAGAAATAGATCATTTTCAAGGATTAACGGCGCATTACGCCAGAAAAATAAAGGCGCGCTATTTACTTCGCGGGCTACGGTATGCCTCAGACTTTGATTATGAGAAGACGATTTCTCAGCTTAATCACATTGTTGGATCTGGGTTGGAAACGATTTTTCTGATCAGTCGTCCGGAGTATTCACACATCAGCTCTACCATCGTCCGCGAAATCATTATCGGAAAAGGAGATGCCTCTCCATTTGTACCCAAGGCTCTGAATCTGCCGGAATTAAACGCTCAAATCTAAATACCAGGTTATGTCTAATGCAACATTTCAAATACCAAGCCCACAAAATGAACCCGTACTCAGTTATGCTCCCGGAACACCGGAACGCCAAAAACTGAAGCAAACCATTGCTTCAATGAAAAGCGTGCACACGGAAGTGCCGATGACGATTGGCGGAAAAAAAGTCAAAACTGCTAAAAAAGTAGATATTCATCCGCCACATGAATTAAGTCATACCTTAGGTCATTACTACCTGGGCGATCAAGAAACGGTAAAACAAGCTATTGATGCCGCCTTGGCAGCAAAAAAAGATTGGGAGAATATGCCGTGGGAAGAAAGAGCAGCTATTTTTCTTAAAGCGGCTGACTTGATCTCCGGCCCATACCGTGCTAAAATTAGTGCCGCAACAATGTTGTGTCAATCCAAAAATGTATTTCAGGCAGAAATCGATGCAGTTGCGGAATTGGCGGATTTCTACCGGTTTAATGTACAATACATGACTGAGATCTATTCTCAGCAACCCAATAGCAGTAAGGATGTCTGGAATCGAATGGAATACCGGGCACTGGAAGGATTTGTCTTTGCCTTAACTCCATTTAACTTCTCTGCTATTGCGGGTAATCTGCCGGGAGCTCCGGCTTTAATGGGAAATACGGTTGTCTGGAAACCAGCAATGTCCCAGATCTATTCCGCAGCGGTGATCATGGAAATACTCGAAGAAGCCGGGCTTCCTCCGGGAGTAATTAATCTGATCTTCGTCAATGGACCGGATACGGGAGAGGTGATTTTTAACCACCCGGATTTTGCAGGCTTGCATTTCACCGGAAGCACCGGTGTCTTCCAGAACTTGTGGGGAGTGATCGGTCAAAATATCGCGAATTACCGTTCTTACCCCAGGATTGTCGGTGAAACCGGAGGGAAAGATTTTGTGGTCGCTCACCCTTCAGCTCATGTTAAAGCCTTAGCTACAGCGCTCACCCGTGGGGCTTTTGAGTACCAGGGACAAAAATGTTCGGCCGCCTCGCGTGCTTACATTCCAGAAAGTATTTGGCCGCAAGTGAAGGTGTTTTTATTAGAGGATATTCGTTCTTTCAAAATGGGGCCGGTAGATGATTTTACCAATTTCGTCAATGCTGTCATTGATGAAAAAGCTTTTGATAAGATCAAATCCTACATCGATCAAGCTAAGGAAGATCCGGACGCGGATATCCTGATCGGCGGTAAGGCTGAAAAATCCATAGGATACTACATAGAACCGACAGTCATTCAGGTGAAAGATCCCAAATACCGCACTATGTGCGAAGAAATTTTTGGCCCGGTGCTGACCATTTACGTTTATCCGGATGCAGAATTTGATGCTATCCTCGATTTAGTGGATGGTACTTCTCCTTATGCATTAACTGGATCGATCTTTGCCCGGGACCGCCAAGCTGTCCAGGCGGGGATAGAAAAGCTTCGTCACGCTGCGGGTAACTTTTATATTAATGATAAGCCAACCGGGGCAGTGGTAGGCCAGCAGCCATTCGGGGGCGCCCGTGGTTCCGGAACGAATGACAAAGCCGGTTCGATACTGAATTTATACCGTTGGACCTCTTTGCGAACGATTAAAGAGAATTTTGTACCTCCGACGGATTACCGCTATCCGTTTCTACAGGAAGGATAAGATTAAGAGGTTGTCTGGAATTTTTCATGTAGAACTTACAAGTAGAAAAATTCGCCACAAACCTGCCTGTCGGTACCGTCAGCCGGTTTACTTGATCGTACCGTCACGTGCAGGCAGCCGTCACGGGCGGGCAGGAAAACAAAATTGTACTATTCCTTTTTGTGAAGATTTTGAGCTTTTGTGTTTTGGTAGCAACCCACGTACGTTTCACGTGAGAAATTGCTGAAAATTAGGGATAACTCATGTTAATCTTGTTCCAACCACAATTTCATGTTTGAATTCCTATCTTCTCTGGATGAGAACCTTGTAGAACTGATCGCTTATTTAGGCGTCCTGGCTTATTTGCTGTTCTTCGTGATGGTTTTTTGTGAGTCGGGAGTAGTGCCGATGATCTTTTTACCGGGCGATGGATTTGTCTTTTCACTGGGGGTGGTGGCGCGGCAGGGAGCTTTGGAAATATTCATTTTATTGCCCCTTTTGATCGTGGCAGGCATCAGCGGCTATTTTTTTAATTATTGGACAGGCGCAAAGTTGGGCCTCCAATTATTGGATAGACGCAAATGGGTAAAGCCGGAACACCTGGACAAAACGAGGGCGTTTTTTCGTACACACGGCCGGAGTGCGGTGTTCATCGGTAGGTTTATTCCCATCGTGCGTACGATCGTACCCTTTGTGGCGGGGGTGGCGCATATGTCGAAATGGTATTTTGGGTGGTATAACTTGGTGGGCGGTACTATTCAGATCAGCACCTATTGCCTGGCAGGCTATTTTTTAGGCCAGTTGCCTTTTGTAAAAGAAAACTTTATTTGGATCTATTTAGGAATGATCTTGGTCTCAACCGTACCTACTTTTATCACAGTCACTTATAAAAGCAGGAAAAAATAATAAATTGCAGAACTCCCCAATAAATGTGTATTTTAGTACAAAATTCGGAAATACCAATGTCTTTGCCGATGAGAAATAAACTGCACTTCTTCTTCTTTTTCCTGATTATGCTAACCTCCTGTGATTCAGGCCCTTCCAGTAGTGTAGAACTTAATAATCCCCAAGTAAAAAGAATTAAAGTCATTTATCCGGAAACTGCTCCGGACAGCACCGTGGTGGAGCGTTATCATACGGTTCCGGTATCGGATTCATACCGTTGGTTGGAGGGCTATTCGACCAACACCAGAAGATGGTTGGCAGAGCAGAATTCGATCACTCAGCAGTACCTCGATTCTATCGATCTGCACCGGGTATTACAAAATAGTGTGCGTAAGTATTGGGATTACGAACGTTATACTTTGCCTATCAAAAGAGGAACATACTATTTCTTTTCCAAAAATGAAGGTTTGGAACAACAGGATGTATGGTACCGGATGCGCGGCCCCAAAGGACGAATAGAAGAAGTTATGAACCCCAACCGCTTGCGAGATGGAGAGATTTTACAGTCGGCCAAACCTTCGGGAGACGGCCGGTATATCGCTTACCAGGTAGCTCAGAATGGTAGTAGCTGGAGGAAACTGAAGATCAAGGATCTCGACAACGACCGAGTCCTTAGCGACGAACTATTGGGGGTGAAACACTCCTGCGTCGCCTGGCACCGCGATGGATTTTACTACGCACGTTATGATTTTAATGCCATGGACAAGCGGATGGGAAGCAAGGATGCTTTTCACCAATTGTATTACCATAAACTCGGTACGCCGCAATCGGATGATCGGATGATCTTTGCCGACCGTCAAAATCCTTACAGCATTGTAGATGTCAATACGACTCAGGACGGTAGTTTTCTGATCCTGAAAATCAAAAAAAATACCTTGGGTAATGCTTTTTGGTTCAAACGGCTGGATGATCCGGATGCCGATTTTCAAATTGGGGCTTCTGGCTATGACTATGAGTATCAGTTTATCGATAACATCGGTGATAATTTATTACTCAAAACCAATTATCAAGCCCCTAAAGGCCGTCTTGTGTTGATCAACGCCAAACGGCCTCAACCGGACTACTGGCAGGAAGTCATTCCGGAGTCCAAGGATGTTCTGCAAACCGTAGAATTAGTGAACAACAAAGTAGTGGCTTGCTATTTAAGGGAAACCTACAGCGTCGCTAAGGTTTTCAATACGGAAGGTGGTTTTGTTGGAAATTTGAAACTTCCCGAGAAAGGAAGGGTTTGGTGTTTTGAAGGTGAGAAAGATGAAAATTTGGCCTTTTTTGGTTTTTCGACCTTGACCAAACCCATGTCGGTTTATGCCGTTGACGTAGATAAAATGGCTATTCGTCCGTATTGGCGTCCGGAAGCTGCCGTGCAGTTGAGAGACTATACCATTGATCTTACACTCATCCGCAATAGCGATGGTGTTAATGTGCCGCTGTACCTGGTGCACAAAACGGGAATGGTATTTGACGGCAACCATCCGGCGCTATTAGTAGTCAACGGCGGCCTTGGCGAACAGCTACTGCCGGAATTTAACCCAACCGGGTTACATTTACTCCCTTTTGTCGTGGAAAATGGCGGCGTATTCGCAATGGTTAATGTAAGGGGAGGTAAAGAGCTGGGGCGTAATTGGCAATTAGCGGGGCTGAACCAAAAGAAACAAAATGCCATTAACGATTTTAAAGCCGCTGCCCGTTTTTTAGTGGCTAATAAGTATTCAAACAAAGAAAAACTGGCGGTATACGGAAGGGGGAATGGGGGGCTCGTCGTCGGTGCCAGCGCCGTTCAGCAACCCGATCTTTTCAAGGTGATCATTACGGAAGACGGGCTCTTTGATATGCTTCGCTACGATCATTTTTCCATCGGTTGGCTTTGGGAAAAGGAATACGGAAATAGCAGGGAGAAGGATTTTTTCAATACGCTCATGTCTTACTCTCCTTTGCATAATATCAATGACGAAAGGTATCCGGCTACCCTGGTCATTGCTGGGCAGCAAAATGATATCATCGTTCCCTGGCATTCCTATAAATTCGTAGCGGAACTCCAAACCCACCAAAAAGCTGATAGTCCTGTCCTGCTGCAAACCGATAGCGACGGATATCCAGTGAATAATATCACCTACCTGGATAACAGAATTCAACGATCAGTTGATATATTAGCGTTTATGTATTATAATTTGGAAGGGCAGTTGTTGAAATAAATAGTGAGAATTCAGAAAAATGAATATTGGTGCTTTGACTAAGGGATAGTTTTGGGGCTATACGGTTATATGGTTATGGGGTTATGCAAAATACCCAATATTTAGCCCCGCATAACTTTATAACTTCATAACCACTATAACCCATAAAACCACTTAAATCTTAAAGCTTAAATATCAAGAATCGCCCCAAGTTTAAAAGCCAATACATCTAATGTCTAGCATTTTTCATAAACAACCGCATGTTAATAAGCATAGGATTTTTACCGGTTAGACTTTGGGATATCCTGGATATCTTCATCGTAGCTTATCTGATGTATCAGTTGTATCAGCTGCTGCGGGGGAGTATTGCCTTTGATATTCTGATCGGCTTATTGACTATGTACGTGATATGGTGGCTGGTCAATGAGTTGAACATGGATCTGCTGGAAGCGGTGTTGAGACAATTCGTCAACGTTGGGGTGATTATCCTCATCATTATATTTCAGCCGGAAGTGCGGCGATTTTTGCTTTTTTTGGGCAATACCACCTTACGGCAACGGTCCAATTTTTTGCGGCGGATCCTGGATAGAAATATGGAAGTCTCGGAATTGCGGCGTGATCAAATTTTAAATTTACAAACTGCGCTGATGCGGATGGCACGGCGAAAGACCGGAGCGCTCATCGTGCTGGCGCGCGATTTCAATCTGGAAGGCCTCATCAATTCCGGGGTTACCCTGGATGCCCAGATTAGCGTGCCCATGCTGGAAAGTATCTTTAACCGGGAAAGTCCTTTGCACGATGGGGCGGTCATTGTGGATAAAGGTAAGATCGTCAAGGCCAGTTGTATCCTGCCTATCTCTGATAACCCGGATATTCCTAAAAGATTGGGCCTGCGGCACCGGGCCGCCATTGGTATTACCGAAAAGGCTAAGGTCGCCGCATTTGTGGTATCGGAGGAAACCGGGCAGATCTCTTTTGCCTTCGAAGGTAAACTTACGCGCCGGCTGACGGAGGAGCAATTGAAAGCCCTGTTGCGAAAGTATTATGATTAATTTTTGTCAAATCTATAGTATAATGAATAAAACACAAGCTTATATTCAGGAGAATAAAGAGCGGTTTTTAGAAGAATTGAAAGAATGGTTGCGCATCCCTTCCATCAGCGTAGACTCTTCCCGGAAGGGGGATGTAAAAAGAGCCGCAGAATTTGTTAAAGAGAAGCTGGAAGCCGCAGGAGTAGATAAAGCCCAATTGTTTGAGACTCCGGGCCATCCGATCGTATACGCTGAAAAAATGATCGACGAAGATGCGCCGACGGTTTTGGTGTACGGCCATTACGACGTTCAACCACCTGACCCACTGGATCTTTGGGATTCAGGCCCTTTTGAGCCGGTGATCAAGAAAACGGAACTACACCCGGATGGTGCTATCTTTGCACGTGGTGCTTGTGATGATAAGGGGCAGGTTTATATGCATGTAAAAGCTATGGAAGCGATGCTCGCTACGGAAGCTTTAAAGTGCAATGTCAAATTCATGATCGAAGGGGAAGAAGAAGTGGGGTCGGACAATCTGGAGGACTTCTGCCGGGAAAATCAAGCAATGCTGAAAACCGATATGGTCCTCATTTCGGACACCGCCGTCATTGCAAACGATGTGCCTTCCATTTCAGTGGGATTGAGGGGTTTGAGCTACGTGGAAGTGGAAGTGGTGGGGCCTAATCGCGACTTACACTCCGGCGTATACGGTGGTGCGGTCGCTAATCCGATCAATGTACTGTGTAATATGATCGCATCTTTGCAGGATGAAAAGGGGCATATTACCATTCCCGGCTTTTACGATGACGTAGCGACGGTCAGCCCGGAGGAACGGGAAGCTATGGCGCAGGCTCCGTTTGATCTGGACGCTTATAAAAAAGATCTCGGCATTGATGCTGTGCAGGGAGAAGAAGGATACTCTTCGATGGAGCGAACTTCCATTCGTCCTACGCTGGATGTTAATGGTATTTGGGGTGGTTACACCGGAGAGGGAGCGAAAACGGTACTACCTTCCAAAGCTTACGCTAAAATCAGCATGCGACTAGTACCACATCAGCAATCTGATAAGATTACTGAATTGTTTATCAAGCATTTCGAATCTATTGCCCCTCCTTCGGTAAAAGTAAAAGTTACGCCCCACCATGGCGGAGAACCGGTGGTTACGCCAACGGATACCAAGGAATACCAGGCTGCTCATCGCGCCATGGAAAAAACTTATGGTAAAGCGCCGATTCCGGTGCGGGGCGGGGGAAGTATCCCTATTGTTGCTTTATTTGAAGAAGTGCTTGGTGTGAAAACGGTATTGATGGGCTTTGGACTGGATTCGGATGATATCCATTCGCCGAACGAGCATTATGGATTATTTAATTTCTATAAGGGGATTGAGACGATTCCTTATTTTTATGAGTTTTATGGGAGAGGGGAGGATTGAGGGTGTGGGAGATTTGGAGGGATTTTTCAAGGCTTCGCCTTTCAAAATGGGTGTTAACCATG
>CAZHNG010000119.1:0-17675 GCA_964533785.1 uncultured Saprospiraceae bacterium
AAAATTTCAAAACCAACACATTGCACCTAATCCAAACCTCTAGTTCACGTTAAAATAGACACAGAAATACCAGGATAGCAAAGGCCATCAGAAAAAATGAGCGTATTATGACAGAGGAATGCCGATAAGATAAGGTGGAGGATTTTTATTGGCTTGCCAAACATCGATGATGAGCATTTTTCCTTTTTGACAGCATGGAGAACAATCCGCCTGTTCTTTGAAAAGACGTCGTTTAGCAAAGTCCTTCCGTTGAGCTCGGTAAAGTACTTTTGATGACGATGATTGGGAATTTTGATAACGAGATTTATACGATTTGATTTTATGATAACGTATTTCTATTACCGTCATCTAAAGTCAAAATCGTAAATACGCGCTTTGAAACTTGGTTTATTACGACATCATAATTTCAAATCGGTATCAAACGGTTAACTACTTCACGGCAATAATACTTGAGTCCCACATACGCGCAAATTGATGGAGGAGGAACTGAATTGTTGTTTATCGCGAACATGAACCAGGTAGGCGTTTAATTCATCGACGCTACAATCTTCCGGGCATTTGTTGAGGTGAAGCATAAGATCACGGATTCCTCACAGGTAATTCTGGAGGGTTGCCCAGGCATTGTTGGAAAGCCTCATACATAGCCTGTCCTGGTTTCAATTGGGATGGTTATCCATACGCTCTAGCAAATCGTCAAATTGGCTTATGCCAATGGGTTTCCAAGTGTTTTTTTTAGTAGACATATAGCATGATTTTAGTGAATTAATACAGAGAAAATAGTAATTTGATTACGGTTGAGCAAAGATGGGTGGATAAGTTGCTCCGTAGGAGCTTTGGATATTTGGAGGTGTTCCCTCAGCAAAAAAAAACTTGCTCAACAACCATCTTGATTTACTGATATGATTGAGATGTTTAGATTATTTGCTCAAGCCCTTCAATGAATGGAATGACGAAGAGATTCAAAAATATTCAGACGAGATAATTGAAGAATCAATTGAACTCTTGGCTACCAATTAATATAGCCGCTAACAAACAGCATATAAGAAAAATGATACGAAAAGTAAAATCCGGAAGCAGATGTCGAAAATGATGAAAACCAAGGGAGTAATTGAATTAATAAAACAAGGGCAATCCGTTGAAGAAGTAGTTATTTCTGATCTGGATCAAACCAAAGTAGGATTTCGTGATGCCTTATTGCTTACGAAAAACGGATTTGTGGTACCCGCCGGAAATATCGTTTACGATGATGCTGAAGTTGAATACGACCCTGATTTCGATGAAGTAAGTTGGAGTGGAAAATATGGAAAGCTCAGGGATCTATTAAAGTCGCAAGGAATAGATCCAGCAATGGAACCTGAAAATATACAGGGTACAATCACTATAGAAATCGCAGTGAAAGATAAAGCTGTTCAGGAATGGTTAGCAAAAAACACCTCCAAGCTTCAAGAATTAGTCAATAAACTGGTAATTGACCTATATCATACGGATCAAATTTTGCACTCAGAATAGTGAATAAAAATATCCTCATTCAAACCTCTTTCAAATTTTCAATATAAAGCAGGCAGCTTCATATTGTTAAGGATAAAATATGTAAAGGCTCCTTAATCATGAAAATGTAAATGATAAAAAAAATTGATTCTTTTTACACACCACCTTACATTTGTAAAGAAAAAAAGAAAGGATACCGAACGGACCCTTGCGTAGAAGATCAATTCAGATTGGCCGTGTACTTTGCGAAGACAAAGGATTACACTAAAAAATGGTGGAACTTTACTTTGGAGAGAAAGCAATACCGGGAAAAATTCGGTTATCCTAAGGATAGACCGGAATTGAATTGGTATGAAGTAAATTGACTACCCCACATCCAGTATTTTGATCTCTACCCGCTGATTCCGTCGTCGCCCATCCTCTGTGCGGTTTGTGTATTTAGGCTCCCTTTTACCGTATCCTTTGTAGAATACCCGGTCAGAAGGAACGCCTTGTTGTACGATATAAGTGGCAATAGATTTCGCCCTTTCCGTCGATAGTTTATCACAATACTCATGTGGCGGGATATTATTGGTGTGCCCACCAACTTCGATAATGATGAGTGGATTTTCCTTCAAAAAGTCGGCAATTTCATCCAAAGCAGGGTAGGATTCTGGCCTTACCTCTGTACTATCCGCGTCAAAATAGAGGTTCGACACCTGTAAAGTCTGGCCTTCCCGTAAAGCACTAGCCGTAATTTCCGGATTGATCCTTTTCTTCGTCGTAAAGTCAACCGAGGCTTGACAGCCATTGGCATCGGTAACCGTTACGCTGTGGTCACCCACTTGCAGCTTTTCAGCTTCAGCTTCTGTTTCGCCGTTATCCCACTGGTAAGTGTATTCCCCTTCACTGCTGGGGGTGCCGCCACTGACCTGCAAAACCACTCTGCCGTCCTCGCTATCTTCGTAAGTAGCCGGGCGGTTTTTCTCGATGACTACGGTCAGCTCTTCGGGCTGTTCAATGGCAATTTGGGCTACTTGTTGCGTACCGTTTACATCGGTCACCGTTAACGTATATTCCCCAGCATTGAGGTTACTAACCGTTTCACTGGAAACATCCAGGGGTGCCCATTGATAAGTATAGGGTGGTTTACCACCTTTGACCTCCGGCGTAATTGCAGCAGTTTCTTCCCCAGAGCAACTAACGGTGGCGGTTTGCTCCAGATTCACCGAAAGCGGCAAAATATTTTCCGTAATATCAATTTGCCCTTCAGCCGTGCAGCCATTACCATCGGTTACGGTCAACCTATGCTGTCCCGGCGCCAGTTTAACTGCAGTGGCCGTTGTTTCGCCATTATCCCACTGATAAGTGTAGGTACCCGAGCCGCCCTCCACTTTGGCGGAGGCCCGGCCGTCGGCATTATTGGTGCTGGCCGGCGTATCCTGGCTTATTTGTAAAGTAAGTGCAGCAGGCGCGTTGAGGGTAACAGAAGCCGTAGCGCTATTCCCAACCGCGTCGGTAACGGTTACCTCATACTCCCCCGCCGTTAGTCCGGTAGCGGTTGTTTCCGTTCCATTGTCCGTATTCCAGGCATATTGGAAAGGAGTTTTTCCTCCATTTACCGTTAGGCTCAAAGCGCCGGTATTATCCCCCGCACAAAGAATGCTGGTCGTTTCGTTCAAGGCCAAAGCCAGGGGTAAAATATCTTCAGTGATATCGATGCTGGCAGTAGTAGTACAACCGGCGGCATCAGTTACCGTTACCGTATGCGTTCCTGCGCTAAGCCCTTTGGCCTGAGCCTTGCTTTCTCCATTATCCCATTGGTAAGCATATTTACCGGTCCCGCCTGCTACTTTCACCTCTGCTTTGCCGTCTGATTGATCAGTTGAAGCCGGCGCCTCCTGAACAATAGTCGCCGATAAAGGCTGCGGTTCATTAATGGTTATGGAGGAGGTGCTGGAATTATTAGCTGCATCGGAAACTGTAATCTGGTAAGTACCCGCAGCTAAGCCCGTCGCTTTAGGGCCGTCAATTCCCGTTACACTCCATTGGTAGGTAAACGGTGGTTTACCGCCGCTGGGCTCGGCCAGTAACTCGGCTGTCTCGGTACCGGCACATTGAATTCCGCCGGATTCAACTAATGCTACGGTTAAGGGCAAAATGTCTTCAGTGATTTCAATACTAGCTGCCGTAGTGCAACCGGCTTCATCCGTGATGGTCACCGTATGCGTTCCCGCTTTTAATGCTTTGGCTTGCATCTTGTTCTCACCATTATCCCATTGGTAGGTGTATTTACCAGTACCGCCTGCTACTTTCACCTCCGCCTTGCCGTCTGATTGATCAGTTGAAGCCGGCGCCTCCTGAACAATAGTCGCCGATAAAGGCTGCGGTTCATTAATGGTTATGGAGGAGGTGCTGGAATTATTAGCTGCATCGGAAACTGTAATCTGGTAAGTACCCGCAGCTAAGCCCGTCGCTTTAGGGCCGTCAATTCCCGTTACACTCCATTGGTAGGTAAACGGTGGTTTACCGCCGCTGGGCTCGGCCTCTAGTTCGGCGGTCTCTTCACCTGTACATTGAATGCCACTAGATTCAACTAATGCCACGGTTAACGGCAAAATATCTTCAGTGATTTCAATACTAGCTGCCGTAGTGCAACCAGCTTCATCAGTAATGGTCACCGTATGCGTTCCCGCCGCCAGTTCTTTTGCCTGATCTTTCGTCTCTCCATTGCTCCAGGCGTAACTGTACTTCCCTGTTCCTCCTTCAACGCTTACCGTTGCTTTTCCGTCCGCTTCGTTAGTAGAAGCAGAAGCATTCTGGGTGATAGAAGCTGTTATCGGTTGGGGTTCTAGAATGGTAAAGGCCGTATTGAAAGTATTATTAGCTGCATCCGTAATGGTTATCTGGTAATCACCCGCAGCCAGGCCTTCTGCTTCGGGGCCTTCTATTCCGGCAACATTCCATTTGAAAGAAAAAGGGGCCTTGCCACCTTGCGGCTGCACTACCAAAGCAGCCGTTTTTTCTCCGGCACACTGTATTTTACCCGTTTCTTGTATTTGCGCTGTAAGCGGCAAAATATCTTCCGTGATCTCAAATGGTTGAATGACCTGGCAACCGTTGGCGTCGGTAACCGTAACACTATGGCTGCCGGCGGTGAGTTGAGCGGCTTTGTTCTCCGTTTCTCCATTATCCCAGGCATAGGTGAACGGAGAAGTACCCCCCTGTGGCTCTACGAATGCCTGTCCGTCGGCACTGTTGGTATTGGCAGATCGGACGATATTGACCTTAGCGGAAAAAGGAGCAGGTGCCACGACCGTTATTTCAGCTTCGGCAATAGAAGATTCGGCATCAGTAACGGTGACCCGGTAAATTCCGGCCGGCAAATTATCCAGTTCTTCTGTATTATTGGTCTGGTCCTCCCATTGGTATTGATAGGGTGCCTGGCCGCCGGTAGCTTTTGCGAGTACGGAGGCTTCTGCCGCGCCATTACACCTATTTTTACCGGTCAGCTCTAACGTTACGGCCAGGGGAGCTAAGGCTTCGTCAATGGTTACCTCACCAATGGCCTGACAACCTTCTTCGTTGGTAACGGTCACGGAATGTAATCCCGAAGACAATGCCGTTGCCCGCCTGGAAGTTTCGCCATTGTCCCACTGGTAATCGAAACGCATTCGGCTGTTGATCACCTCCACCACTCCGACCCCGTCGTTGGCATCTCCCGAGCTTGCTGGCTTTTCTTGGGTAACCGTTAGGGCCAGGCGGTTATCTTCGACAGTAACTTCTGCTTCTACTTTGTCCCCTTTTTGATCGGTAACAGTAACCTGATAGTTGCCAGGACCCAATTGCTGGGGATTGACACCATTGAGCCCACCGGTCCAGGAATAATCATAAGGGGGCTCCCCACCACTGGCCCTTACTTCAAGGGAAGCATCTGTTGCGTCGGGTGTACAACTCAGGGGAGACTCGATAAGCACCGAAGCGGTAAGCGAAGAACCTTCGCCTATGAAGTAAACCCCTTTATCTTCGGTACCAACCCAGAGTGCATCCTCATTGTCCACTTCGATCCGGTTAACATTTTGGCTGGTAAAGTTTTGGGCCGGCCCAAACAAGTCGAAGCTTTCGTCCTCCCGGTTATACCGGACAATAATATCCGATGCTACCCATAATTGCCCGTATTGGTCAAAGGCTATATCTACGATGAGTCCGTCTACGGCGGCTGGTACAACATCGAAAGGCAAAAAGTTGCCTTTTTCATCTACTTCGTAGATTTCGCCTTCGCTAAGGACCCAAATGGTTCGACTATAGTATTCAATGGCATCAATGGCGAAGTATTTCCCAATTAAATCCGTCTTTTTGCCTTCCTTGACCATTAGTCCGTCATCGGTACCGATGAGCATCCTGCCATCAGGAGTAGATTGGATGGTGTGAATATAATTGGACCGTAGTTTGGAGTTGCCTTTGTGATGAATATCCACTAATTCGAGACTGGGTTCTATTCGCAACTGGTAGGCGCCAAAGAACCTCGTGCCTATCCACAATTCTTTTTGCTTTTTATCAAGGTGTGCGGTAGTAATTTCTTCATAGGCATCCCCCATTATAGTTTGTAGTTCCCTTTTAGGAAGGTTCAATTCTGCATTACCATCCGCAACGCTCAAAAGAGACCATTCTTCTGGTGGCATTTCAACGATATTAGCAAAATCAGGGGACTGGGCCAGAAACAACCCTTTTGAGTCAGACACCCATTTATTACTGTTGTCATCAATATAAATATTCACGATGGGGGCTCCGCGGTCAATGTCAGCACACCGCTGAACTTTCATATTCTGAGCATTCAACATACTAAACGACACACTGAAAAGTAGCAAAATCTTCTTCATCCTTTCTTTCCTGTAGTTTTCTTTCGACAATAATTCTTCCAATAAAAACGTAAAAATTCGGGGGTATTGTTTTTTATCAGTAGAAAAAATGATGGATTGAGCCTGAGCAACTGGTAGTGGCTGGTGAATAGTTTTTAGAAGTATTAAGGTCGAAAGCTTCAACACTTCGGAATCATTTAGGAACGCAGCAGCAAAAACAGACAAAAAATATTTCAGCAAATACCGGTTTTTTGGAAAGGATAGTGTAAAAAATACAATTAAACCATCCGAATATTTGGAGTTGTCGTTTTTTTTATTTATATATGCTATTAGGCGAAAAATATCTAATTATGCCCTGTTGAGCAAATGATGGGGAGGTAGGTATTTTTTTGAGGCTAAATTATGATTATTGTTCAAACATTTTAATTTATGAAGAAGCATTTCACCTTAGGTATTGGTAATTATTATTTTTCTGTTCGCAACGGGAGTAGTGATATCATGATCAAACGGAAAAAGAAGCAAGAAGCTCTCAATGCTTATCATTCATATCAAAAGATAGGCAAAGATTGCGAATGGCACGGTTGCTGGGATGGTAAAAAGTTCAAAGAAGGTTCTGTGTCGAATAAATAATTTCAATGTTCTAACGGAGTAATCTTAAAATTTGTTCTGATAAGTAATAGCCACTCAACAAAAATTGTTCGTTGAGTGGCTATTTTAATTGTTATTCTTGATAAATGGAAATATCCGGATGAAAAGCCGCCCAGGCAAACCAATAGCCGATGTAAGACGTAACGTTTTGTAGTTTTTGTCCCGTTTGCGGACCACTGACGGCCTCGCCAAAAATATTCCATCGATTACCGAACTGATCCTGGGCAATAGCCGTGTCACTCAGGTCTTCCGTTGGACTCAATTCAAGCAGGTCACCATTAAATGATCTTTGAAAGGCAACGATGAAGTTCCTGGTTTGATTACCAACGACCACTATAGGCGTGCCTCCTACTGCATCGTTAATAATGGAAGTAGTGTCGCCCTGAAAAAGATCGATGGGGTAAGCTCGGGCTTGTTCATTGATAGCTACGCCTAGCACCCGCGTCTTTAAATGAAGTCTTCGATCTTCATTAGTTAAGGGAAAGTTCGTGATATCAGTTGATTTATAATTCCCGTAAGGATAAACCCCGTAAGACCTTTGAAAGCCGGTTTCAGTTGTCAACACCTTTGAATCGGGATACAAACTTTTCCAGGTTTCCCAGGTCGTTTCCACCAATTGCTCCACCTGAATGGCGATGCCAATTCTTTCGCCGTTCACACAATCAAGGCGCATTTGTGACCAATTGCTATCCGTTTCCCGGTCGTAGGGGAGAAGGTTGGAATTGTGGAGCAGGCCCGATACTCCAAAAGTAGTCGTTTTCCCTTCTACATTCCGGTTCCACCCGATCGCTGTCCCCGTCAATGGGCAGTAGGTTACCGCTAGCTTCAAACCATTGACATCATCATTAACGATCTCGTGCCAATCCAAAATGGGATGCGGATAGGCCCTTACTTCATTACCCACTTTGACGCCAATAACCAAATCATCAGTATTCAAATAACTAATTTCAGAAACGTTCGCAAACTGTGGACTATCGATGGAGGGAATACCGTCCTTTCCGGGGCCACCGGATAAAACGGAGCTTAGTGGAATTAACCATTCCTGACTATTATTCCCCGAACTATTTTGTGCTGCCGGTAGCTCATCCCCATTCGAACATGCCGTCATTACCAAAAGAGATAGGGTTGTAATCCAAATAAACCGAAGTTGCTTTACCATTTGAAATCTTGTTGTGATTCAATGAAATCATTTAACCGCTTAAAAATATAAAATGGGAAAATAAACTTCTACTTCGATGCTTGTACTCGTCCGAGAAAAGACACCAAAGATTTCAGGAAAAGGTAAAAATGATATTGACGGACAGTTGGATCAAAGCAAAGCAGCGACGTTGCTCGGAGCAACGTCGCTGCTTTGCTTTGATAATCTAGCGTCTCAATTTAAAAAGAAACCGTATTCAGAATAAACTCCAGGTGCTGCATGTAATTGCGCTTATCCTTGCTGGGAGCATAGACGAAACCATCTAAAAAAACAAGTCGACCTGTTTCCGGGTCGTGCAAAAGGTAACTAATGTAAGGCCCGCCCATGTAATCATTGACGATCTCCCATATTCCTCTCGATTCAATCGTATAGTAACCATTTACCTTCTTGACATTAGAAACGATGGGCAGATCCTGATCATTAACTTGCATGTAGGTATCCTCAATTTCCGTAGAAACGAATTTACGGCCGATAGTATCCCGTATAGCTTTAGAATACTCTTTACTCAACTGTGCTTCATTAGAGTAATCGATTTTCTTAATAAAAATATTACTGCTGATGTCATCCGTTTCCTTACGTAACCACATGGTGCTGTCCTCAGCGATAGCCATAAAATAGTCATTGGGGATTTTCATATTGACGCCAAGCGTTTCCTGAATTTCTTGTTGAAGTTCAACATTTTCACCTGCCTGAAAAACGGTAGATTTAATTTTATCTTCTTCAGAAGCTTGGATCTTTTGATTGATCAAAGGAAAGTTACGACGAATCCCAGTGATCAAATCATCATCACTGTAGGCAAATTGATAGATGACTTGTTGTCCTCTCGCCCATTTGTCCTTCCCAACGGTAGTGCTATACTTGATATCTTCTTTCGCTCTACGGGCTTTTTCAGAACCGATATCCTTCAAAATAAGCTTTGAAGTTGGGGAATCTTTTTCATTGAGATTTCCCACAATGAAATAATGTCGCAATTCCCTTCGGGAAATTTCGGCAAATATCTGCTTAGGCGTGAAAAACAACAGGTCATAAATGGGTTCCGGTTGTGGTAGCATTAGATACGGAGCTTCAAAGTAGTAGCGTAGGGAATCGCCGACCGGGCCTTCCCAAATTCTTTCGTCCGCTACGATTACAATCTGATTAAGTTTTCCAAAAGCCGTAGGGACGGGTTGCAGGCTACGCTGTGCTTCTGGTGTACACCCTAGAACCAGTGAAATCAATATGATTATAGTGAAAAAAGGGATGCAATTTTTCATTCGTTCACGCATTATTAATGGATAGAGTTCTTGAAATAAAATTACGATATAGTCGATTCATTATTAATCTCAATCCCTAACAGGATGATCCCGCCATTTGTTTTGGTGTAAAAATAATGAAGGCGAAGACCAAATGCCAGGTCAAATAAGATGAATGCCGCAATTTCACCGATGAATTTACGTTTACCAACTCAATTAAGAGACCTTAACCAAAACGACTGATGTTGGAGGGAGTCCACCCAAAATTTCATAAAACGAATTACGTATATTGCTTAGAGTTATAACAACTGCTCAATGATCTTTTCTTCCGTAATACCTTCGGCTTCAGCTTTGTAATTGCGCACTATGCGGTGGCGCAACACATATTTAGCAATAGCTTGTACATCTTCGATATCCGGAGAATATTTTCCATTGATAGCTGCGTGGCATTTAGCTCCCAGTACCAGATATTGTGAAGCCCTGGGCCCAGCACCCCAGGCAATGAATTCATTGACTTCCGGCGTTGCTCTTTCAGTACCGGGCCGGGTTTTGGTAGCCAGGGAAACGGCATATTCGAGAACATTATCGGAAATAGGTATTTTCCTGATTAATTGCTGATAATACAATATCTCGCTAGCGGTAAGCACGTGCTTCAACTCGTAATTCTTAAGAGCAGTAGTGGTTTTCACCACTTCAATTTCTTCATCATAAGACGGATAGTCCAGTGGTATGTTAAACATAAAGCGGTCGAGCTGGGCTTCGGGAAGTGGATAAGTACCTTCTTGTTCGATAGGGTTCTGGGTGGCCAGTACAAAAAACGGCATGGATAGTCTGTGTGCTACCCCTGATACTGTAACCGATCTTTCCTGCATAGCCTCCAGCAATGCCGCTTGTGTTTTTGGAGGCGTACGGTTAATCTCATCCGCCAAAACGATATTTGCAAACAACGGCCCCCGGTTGAATTTAAAATGACGGTCTTCATCCAGGATTTCCGATCCGGTAATGTCTGAAGGCATTAAATCCGGAGTAAATTGGATCCTCTTGAAATCCAGGTCTAATACTTCGGCAATAGTGCTGACTAACAGCGTTTTGGCCAATCCCGGCACTCCTACCAACAAACTATGACCATTGCTGAAGAGCGATAAGATCACTGCTCTTACCACTTCTTGCTGACCAACAATAACCTTCTTTACCTCATCCGTTAAATTTTTGTAGGATTCGGCCATGGCATCCACTGCCTCTACATCAGAGCTAAATTTATCTTGTAACATACGGTGATTTAATAATTTTCAAAGTATCTAATAAAATCTCAAAACGCATCAAATATAGATTTTGTTTCTCGCTTTTGGTAATTACAAAGGTTTAAGTATCCTTTCAGTAGAGTATTTTGTGTATGCCAATAGACTTGTTCGGTGGGTCATGAACGAGCGAAAGCGAGGCAAATTTTATGCTGAACGAGGCAAAAAACGTAGGTGATGCCAAAGCATCAGCGAGGCTTTTTAACAAAGTGCAGTATAAAATTTGCCGCTTGTAGCCGTTTGATGATCCCGCCGAACAAGTCTAATAAAAAAACCGCCAACCTAACCAATTAGGCTGACGGTTTTTAGTAAGAAAAAAATTACTTCTCCACTCTAATTCTTTACTAACTTAAGCGTCTGATCAAATTCCACTGACTTCACTTTCACGAAGTACATGCCTTTAGGCCAGTCATTAGCCATCTGGCTGATCCTGTGTTGACCAGCCGCCAATTCAGCGTAATCCCTGATCATCACTGCACGACCATTTTGGTCAAACACGCTTACGGTAACAGCATTTGGCGTGTTCAATTGGAAGCTAACGTTGAATTCTTCCTGTACAGGATTGGGAAATACGATGGGTTCTGTTTGTAACGTAGTAGCTACCGCCGTATTCAGAATATCAGCTTTGAAGTTATCAACCGGATCGCCGACTGAGAAGAAAGATATAGTTCCGCTTACTTCTGCCGAAGAAACCAATAAAGTTTGCCCGGTAGGGCTGTCCTCAGGAGCAATAACAATTACGTCTTCAGGCCCAAGGTCCCCGGTGATGTCTTCTTCTGCGGTCAAATCGAAATTCCTGTTGAAGAAATAAGTGACATAGGAAGGATTTGCAGGATCTGAAATATTGTAAACCATAAAACCACCTACGCGCTCTAAACCAATAATAGCGTACAATTCACCATTGATTTCACTAACCGTAATTGACTCAGGCTCAGGTCCTTTGTCATCACTTCGATTGTCAAAAGAATCATTGTCGTCATTGGTGCTGTTGAAAAATTCCGGAATTATCGCTGCCGTAATCCTTTCAAAATCATCTCCACTATCAAATACCAGGTTGCCATTCGCATCCCAAATAGAAAATGATCTCGCACCATAAGAATAAACTTGATCAACATCACCATCACCGTCCAAATCACCGTTCGCAGTAGTAGAGTTCAAGCGACCCAGGTTTTCATCTAACTGAAGGGTTGCCGCATCAGGATAAGCTGTTTCATCAAGCACTAAATCGTTCACACGCTCTTCTTCGGAATAGCCATCGTAATCTCTGGCGTCCCCTTCATTAGCAGTTGCGAAATAATTTTGCCCATCAACAGAAAATGCAGTGATCGCATCGGGCTGATACATCCCTAAGGTAGGTTGCGGCATAATGTTGATCGCATCGTCGCGGTTACTGGCATCAAAACCATGGTTCTGCTGGTATCTTAGAATACCCAAAGAACTGTTATCCGAAACGCCGGCACCGGCAATTCCAAAGTCATTATCGTTCATTACGGCGATATCACCATTGGGTAGTACCGCTATACCCTCAGGCTTATCGCTGGGTAAATAACCCTCAGATGGTAAATTCAATATTTTATTTTTGAAAACAGGAACAATTCCAGCTGCAGCCAAATCGTCGGCCGTCATCATTTCCAAAGTTTTATCATCGGGGCCCTCAGAGGTACTTTTGTTGGTTAAATCTGTACCTAAAATGTTAGTAGCTACCTTGGTATCGATCTCAAAAATGTATTTTCTGCCAGTGTTTCCATCATCGGGCGTACTTGAATCGCGCTCCAACACCATAAATTTACCATTGCCGACGTAGACTGCGTCTCCGATTTTATCCGTTCTGGAAATACCTATTCCGGCTTCCCGGTTTCTTTCTAATAAGTAAACGTACTCTCTTACCGGCGTCCCATCTGCCGGATTAATACCCAGGATCCTGATCACATCAGAATTATTTCTGGTGCTGTTATCTGGATTGTATAATGGTGTTTGAATGAAAGCATATACGATGTTCTCATCCGTATCTAATGCTATCGCTTCAAAACCACGGTTTGCTCTTCTTTTGCTGTAAACGGCAGGTAAAGTTTCCGCGCCGTAAGTACCAACCGGTTGTGGGGTATCTCCTAACATTGAAGTGCCTTCCGGTACGTATCTTTCGATCAATACACCGTCCTCATCAAAATGATAAATGGCAGGACGGTACTCATCGCACATCCAAAAATGACGCGTGTTTTGATCGATTAGAATTCCTTCGAAATCTCCGCCGTATTCATCGTACTCTAAAGCATGGTAGGATACACCATCAATAACAAAGTCCTCATTTGTATATACCTCATCATCCGTGATAGTAACAGGTACTTCATCAAAACCAGGGATATTTCCTCTTCCCGAGATCGGAGTAACGCCATCTTTTCTGGTAAGGAACACTGGATTGGCATCAATGAAAATGTTGTTGGTTTCGGTAATTAGGATCAACTTTTCCACCCTTGCCTGGTATTCCGGTAATTTGAAAGGACGTAGATTCTGGCTGGTTCCCGCTAAGGAACCACTTACAGTGGCATCATTCGGTCCTCTATCGGGAATAACAAAAAACGATAACTGCTCACTATTAGAAGTGAGCGGGTCGAACCACAATCCGGAAAAACCTCCGAGGTCAACCGCAGGGGCACCGTAAGCAGGCGTACCTAATTCTGGCCACCACGGAATTTCGTTGAAAAGATATTCTTCCAATTCTACTCCACCGTTCAAATGATCCTTATAACCTAAAGGAAGAATGTCTTCAACGACGGCATCATTAATATTCACAACGGCAACAGCGTTGTTCTCTTGTAACGTAACGTATGCAGTACTGTTATCAGGAGTAATAGCGATATATTCCGGTTCCAGGTCCTGGGCGACCGTTGCACCGGGGCCAAAAATTCTCACTCCTTTGTTAATTAAGCTGGCTTTTTGATCATTGAAAGCCTGAAAATCAGCCTGAAAAACAGTTGCAGCATCTACACCGGCGCTGATATCGATAATGGTTACTGAACCTTCCGGATCTATTTCGTAGTTATCGTCCGGTTCCCCTTCGTTGGCTGTCAGAATTTTGGTACCGTCGGGAGTGAAGGTTACCATGTCGGGTAATACACCAGTGGGAAATTGATTGATAAAATTACCGTCGGTGTCAAGCAAAACAACGGAACCTGCTTCGGTAGAGACTTCATTCTCGATGGCTGCGGCAACTAGTCCGTTACTGACTGCTACGGAGTTCACACCATCGCCGTAAAGCGAAATGTCAATTTGGTTAATCAATACCGGTGCAGTAGGATCCGTAATGTCGAGTACATCGATGGTCCCGGCATCTGCATTGGTAAAGAAAATCCGCTGAGAAGCGGGGTCATGAGCAAGGATCTCAGCTGCTCCTTCATCAAATATGCCCGTTGCATAAGTTGATAAATACTGAACGTTGAAATCCTGGGCTGTTAAAAGGTTAAAAGACAGGACAAAAGCTAATAGCGTTAGCTTTTGGTACAATTTTTTCATGGAGTAGTTTTTATATAGTTATGAAATGAAGAGGGAAATTAGTTAAACCCAAAGCGTTATAGGAATTTAACATATTAACTTTAGGTTAAATATAAACATACTTGTTATTTGTAGATGGTTTGAGGTAAGGAAGTAATACTTAAAAGGAATGCTTATATGTTAAAATAATTGACAAACAAGCCGGATTATCCGGCATATTGTGCCTACCGGCTATCTCCTTCCAAACCATTTTTGGACAGTCCGTTCCGCTATCTTTTGATTCGGGGTAAAACTAGTGTTCTCTATTCCGCGATATCCGAGATAACTTGGCCATTTCCACCAAAAAATTCCGTGGCACCATTCTTTCCCTTCAATCCCTTCGAAGACTACTTCATAGCATAGGTTTTGCGCTTCGGGATTGAAGGAGCGGCCATTAGCATCTGCGTGAGGGTTTTTCCAGGGCGTATCAACACTGCGAAAACCAATTTCGGTAAAGAGCAGTGGCTTTTGGTATTGCCGGCTGACTTGTTCTGCCAAGGCCAACACCTCGTTAAACTTGTTTTTTAGTGCTCGCTTGTCAGGCTGGACTTCTTCGCTTAATGGGTAATAACAATTCAGGCCAATATAATCGAACTCGTCCCAAAAGGAAAATTGCTCGAACTCCGTGCCCCAGTTGGCAGCATAAGTTATGGGGCCATTATATACCTTGCGTATACGCTGAATGACAGCCCGCCAATCACCGGGTCTTTGGACGGTTGCTTTCGCGAATTCCACTCCCACACAAAACAGGTCAAAGTCATACATTTCCGCTAATAAGGCATAATGCATGATCCATTCAGAATAATACCGGAAAAACAATCGCCAGTCTTCTTCACTGCTCATTTCAACATCGCCCGGCCAGCTTCTGCCCATCCAGATCTGTGGTTTCAGCATGGTATACATTCCTAATTCTTTGGCGTTCAGATGAGCCGTAATGACAGCTTCGTCATTCTCTCCGCCGGCTCCGTGTTCCGGGCTAAAATAGGAAGGTACAGTAGGGTTGCGCATATAGGAATACGGCACAATAGCCACCGCATTACTGCCTAATCGCTGAAGCTTGGTCAACGATTGCCGGGCTAACCCGGAACCATATCCGTTGTAGATGCGATAACCTTCATGAGCAAAATTGAATCCCTTAAAATATGGTCGCTCCTGGGAATCATTACTAACTGGGGGAATAATTTCATAATCATTTAAAAAGGCATACCATTTTTTTTCAAGATCCTTGATCTCTTGAGAGGTCGGCGACCATGCATTGTAATTATGTAAAAAAGCTTCCGGCCCCCAGTACTGAGTTAAAAAATCAACCAATACTGCAGCGGCTGTCCCCATTATTAGACTGGATCCAGCAGAAAAGGTTTTATTATCAACAAGGGTTTCCAGGGAAGGTAAACTCTCTGCGTCATGAAGGCGCCTAGCCCAATATTGGTAACCGTTTCCTCGCCATTGTCCGGAATGATAGATACGTGTACCTGTTTCCAATGCTTTGGTTTGTGGCTTTCCAAGCATTTTCCTTAATAGTAACTCATGTTCCGGATGTTCCCATTGCCCTTGGATCTGATTGGAGGTCACCACAAAGACACAATTATTCTTGACATCACAATGCGCCGTACTTGTATTTTGTAGCTGCAAACCTTTTTCTTCCACAGAGGAATACAAATGGTAGTTTATACGTGGTAAATTGGGTTCTCTACCTACAAATCCTTGTATTTTTTCATAAGTCTGTTCACAGTTTTGAGCAAGCACTTTCAGGCTAGTAGATTCAAGGATACTTGGCTTCCCGATAAAATTAAAATGTGCCGTTTGCAACAAAGTATCGATATCATTAGCAAAATCGAAATGAATTTCCTTATCCATTACCCAGGAAGTATCGTTAAAATACCCCATGATTTGGGCTTTCTGATTTCGGTACACTTCATATCCTTTGCTTCTCCAGACCAACTGATCCCAGTTATCGATATTCTTTTCTTGAAGTAACGTTATAATAGCCTGATCTTCATTGCCCGTAAAAAGGAAGAGCGGCAGGTCGGGGTTGAGCGGATTTGGATAAACGTATAGTTTGATGGCATCACTTTTCTTTTGGTATTCTTTTTCATCAAATACAAATCCCTGGGGCGAAAATTCCACAGGTAATAAACCTGACAATTTTTTTATCCACGTATTGGTTCGGTGGCTGCCCAACAAAAAGACGATTTCGTTTTCCAATAAACGGGAATCTGCTTGACTGGAAACTATTATTTGCTTTGTTGTACCTCTTCTTCCCGGCTGAATAGTTTCGAGTAAAGTTCGGTAGGCGTCGATGCTATCACTGTAGATATAAACTATTTTGTTGCGGTTCCTTAATTCCTGAAAGAGTTGATCTCTGCTGGGAAGTTTTTGCACTGTCGGAGCAGGGGTCTTTATTTGTGACGGCGCAATGTCTTGTTGGCAAGCGCAAAAGAATACCAACCAAAGAAAGAAACAACTGCGGAAAAACAATTTTGTCCTGACGAACCAAAAATCAGGAATTTGAAACTTAGGCCAGGTCATCATGCTTATCGTTTTGAAAAAAGACCATATTGATTTCAATTGGTTGCGAAACAATATTCCGCAAATTCAATAATAGCAGCTTGTGTTTTTGCTTTAGCTTCAAACATTCCCATGTGACCGACTTGTTCTAATGACTTTATAAAAGAAATTGATGGAAGATGAGTCTGCGCCAGGCTTTGGTGCCAGGAAACCGCACCATCTTGTGCTCCGATTATAAATAAAACCGGTTTTGAAAATTCTTGTAAGACGCGGCTTTGGTCAGTCCGTTTCATCATAGCTTGCTGGGCGTAAATAATACCTGCCGGAGATTGGCGTATTCCCACTTCAATCAGCTTTTCAACAACTGCTGGATTGCTATTCCGAAACGATTCGGCAAAGAGGTTAGGCATCAATTGCCGGACAAATTTTTGGTGTCCATTAACGCTAATGAATTCGATACTTTTTTGACGATTGGCCTTTTTTTCCTCGCTATCCGCAAAAGGATGCGAATGGAACAAGCCTATTCCCCGCAAATTGGCGCTGAACTTTCGGGCATAAGCAAGGGTTACATATCCCCCCATGGAATGCCCGATTAAAACAAAAGGATCCGTTGGAATAAGCTGCTGAACAACGGCATTTACCATTTCACTCATTTGCTCGATAGTAACTTGTTCAACCACTCCGGAGTCACCAAAACCAGGAAGATCAATACAGATCAATCGATAACCGGCATTGACCAGTTCATCGTGAAAATGATCCAAAATACTCCGGTCTTCACAAAACCCGTGAAGCAAGACTAGTGGGGAGCCCTCCCCAGTCGAGTAATAGGCAATTTGTGTATTGTTATGAGTGATATAATCTGTCATTTAAAAGCGTTTTTTCTTAGGGCAAACGCATCAAAATAAATAAATGAAAATAAATGAGAACTTGTGGGTAA
>CAZHNG010000120.1:0-17612 GCA_964533785.1 uncultured Saprospiraceae bacterium
AATTAGTTAGAATTTTTAGTCTAACTTCTAGAGTCTAGCGTCAAAAGTCTAGATCTGGAGTAACCACTTTGTTTTCGCAATGCACTTTTTTAATCATCCGTGAATGGTGTGTTTAAAAAAGTTCATGCTCATTTCATACCATTAAAGTTAGATTTTCAATCCTGGTAAAGAATTGCCAAATATAGAAAACTTAGGTTGAATCAATTATTTTGATTCGGTGCAATGTGCTATGTTTGTACAATAGATGCTGATATTAATGGTGCAGATACTGGTCTGACGTCATAAAACAAACTTCAATTCTCTTAAATTAAACCAACAGAACTGTGCATTCGTCCATCACTTTAAGCTTTCCATCTGCTGATAAGAAAATAAAAGGTACCATAGCGCTCACGGGCTCAAAAAGTATAAGTAACCGTGCCTTGATGATCAGGGCATTGACCAGAGAACCTTTTGACATCGAACGGTTGGCAGAAGCTAATGATACGGAACTGATGCAAAGTCTGATCGAGAGCGATGATATGGTAAGAGATGCCGGACCGGCGGGGACTACCTTTCGCTTCATGACTGCTTATCTGGCATTGCAGCCTGGTACGCAGGTCTTAACGGGGACCGAAAGAATGAAAAAAAGGCCGATCGGGGTATTGGTAGATGCTTTGCGGCAATTAGGGGCCCGTATTCATTATTTGGAAAAGGAAGGGTTTCCTCCTTTAGAAATTGGAGATGCAGATCATTTGGGAGAAGAAAACCGCTTGTCAATTGCTGCGGATACAAGTAGTCAGTATATATCTGCTTTGTTGATGATCGCTCCCGTTCTACCCAAAGGATTGGAGCTCACTCTTGATGGCAAGATCGTTTCCCGTCCTTACATCGAAATGACCCTGTCTTTAATGCAGTATTTTGGAGTATCGCATCATTGGGAAGGTTCGGTGATAAAGATTGCTCCTCAGGAGTACGAACCCAAAGCTTTTACGGTTGAAGCGGACTGGTCGGCTGCTTCTTATTACTATGCGATGGCGGCGATGGCGGAGGAAGCTAATCTCACTTTGAACGGGCTTTTCAAAGATAGTGTTCAGGGTGATGCGGTTTTGGCGGAAATGATGACCCATTTTGGCTTAAAAACAGTTTACCTTCCGGATGGCATCAGAATCATAAAAATGCCAGGTGCCAGAGTACAGGATGCTTTTGAGTGGGACTTCATCCGCTGCCCGGACCTGGCGCAAACCCTTGCGGTAATTTGCGCTGCATTGGGCGTAAAAGGAAGGTTTACCGGATTAGAAACTTTACGCATAAAAGAGACGGATCGTATTGCCGCCTTACAAACGGAACTGCAAAAAGTCGCTGCGGATTTTGCACCTGCTAAGCAAGACTTTTTTCAAACCAAAGGCACTGCCAGGGTAGGAGAGGAGCCCCCTGTATTTGCTACCTACGAAGATCATCGAATGGCTATGGCTTTAGCTCCCCTCGCTATAAGAGGACCAATAAAAATAGAAGATCCGATGGTAGTGGTCAAGTCCTATCCGGACTTTTGGAAAGATCTTGAAAAATTGGGCTTTGTGGTGCAGGAATAGGTACGGGATCTAATTCCTTGGTATTGATTCTAATTCACCAGCTTGGCATAGTCCTTAGCAAAATAGCTGATAATTACGTCGGCCCCCGCTCGTCTGATACTCAGTAAAGCTTCCGGCATCGCTTGTTCGAGCGTTAACCATCCATTTTGACAAGCTGCGATCAACATGGCGCATTCCCCGCTCACGTGGTAGGCTGCTACGGGCAATTCAAAATTCTCTTTCAGGTCACTAATGATATCGAGATAATGAATAGCAGGCTTGACCATGAGGAAATCAGCTCCTTCGGTGGTATCCAATTCGGCTTCGATCAAAGCTTCCCGGCGATTAGCGGGGCTCATCTGGTAAGTTTTTTTATCGCCTGCTTTCGGAGCGGAGTCTAATGCATCGCGAAAAGGACCATAGAAAGCGCTGGCATATTTGGCCGTATAAGCCATAATTCCGGTATTGATGAAATGATTTTCGTCCAGTGCTTCCCGGATGGCTCCTATTCTACCATCCATCATATCCGAGGGACCAATGATGTCAAACCCCGCTTCAGCTTGCGCCACTGCCATTTTGGCCAGAATAGGGAGGGTTTCATCATTTAGTATTTGACCGTTTTCTACTAGTCCGTCGTGACCGTCCGAACTGTAAGGATCCATCGCTACATCGCTGATAAGGTTAGCTTCAGGAAATTCCTGCTTGATCTTTTTAGCGGCTGTTAAATAAAAATTATTGGGATGGTAGCTATAAGAGGCGATTTTATCCTTAAGTGATTCATTAACTGCGGGAAAGATCATAAAAGAGTGAAGCCCCAGCTTTAAGCAAGCTTCAATTTCTTTCAATATTTCGTCTACTGACAAACGAAAGTTGCCGGGCAAAGAAGGTATTTCTTCTCTGGTATTCTCGCCATCCACCAAGAACAGTGGAAGAACCAAATGATCAACTGATAGTTGCGTTTCCCGGACTAATTGCCGGATGGCTTGACTTTTTCGGTTACGTCTTGGTCGTCTTAACATTAGTTGAGAAATTTGCAAAAGATTTCAGAAATAGGATTAACAAAAGGAATAGTTCATTACTTATCCTCTTTTCTCCTAGGTACCGGGTCGTAGCCATGCGGCCCCCAGGGATGGCACTTTAATATGCGTTTAATACCGAGCCATAGCCCTTTCAGAACGCCCCATTCTTGAATGGCTTCTACGGTGTAATGGGAACAAGTTGGCTGAAAACGGCATTTAGGACCAATCAATGGGGAGATGGCCAACTGATAGAACCGGATGGGTAATATGAATAATTTTTTGAGCATGGGATAATGTTTCAAGGTGTCACCCAGGTGTCACCTACCTTTAAAAATCGAAAGTTTTTTGCATATTATTTTTATCGAACATTACGTATTCCCTTTGTTGGTTGGGACCGATAATGCTGATTACATTTTTCTGGTCATTAAATACTTCCGTCAAGATCGTGTTTTTGATCTCCAGCGTTTTAATCGCAGTTACGCCTTTAAACTCCAGATAGCACCAAGCGCCCATTAAGTCTTCCGCCACTTCTTTTCCCAGGAATTCGAAAGCAATTTGTTCGCCGTTAACGGTGATCTGAAAGTGTTTGGTGAAGTATTGAGCCATAAAATTTTCCGCGTCCGGACTTTCCTTTTCTGTACAGATAAACAACTTTTCGGCCCCTAATAATGCCAGCGCTTCCTCCAGGTCATCAATGAAGATATGCATCGTTACTTGTAAAGACTGTTCCTCTTCTGCATATTCAATGAGGGTCTTGCTGAAATGAAATTCATGTTCTACATCTTCAATTAAGAGATTATCAAAAGTTGAAAGCCCCAGTATTAATAATATTATACTCATATCTTTCTTATTGTTTCAAAAGATAAGACAAAAGATGAATGGATTGGGTTGACTTCTGCTCTGCAGTTATTACAGCTATTAGAAAATTAGGCAAATAGAGCCGCAGATCGTTCCCAGGCCATAAAAAGCGCCATTGCTCCCGCAATTCCGGAGATCAGCCAGTTCCAGATTTGCTTCTTTAAATTAAACACATTGAACACAAAGAAAGATGCGACTAATACAATGGCGACGATGAGTAACTGTCCTAATTCAACCCCAACGTTAAACGCAAGTAATTGCATGACCAATTGTTGCTCTTCTCCCGGTAGTAGGGTAGCTCTGAAAAAATTAGAGAAGCCCATGCCGTGAATCAGGCCAAAAAGCAATGCCAAAAAATAATTCAGGTGAACTTTGTTTTGGTAAATTTCCCGGCTTCGCTTTGCCCACAAGATATTGTATAAGGCGGTCAGGAAGATAGTTACAGGAATCAGGAATTCAATCCAGTTGGTGGGTAATTTAATGACATCCAATGCGGCAAGGGCCAGTGTGATGGAGTGACCTATGGTAAAGGCCGTAACCAGGATGGCTACTCTTTTCCACTCTTTCAATTGATATATTGCACAAAGTGCTACGATAAAAAGGATGTGATCATATCCGTTGAGGTCGGAAATATGTTCGAAGCCTAATTGCAAATAGGTGGAAAATCCTGAATTCATAGTTTTAAGGAATATTGGTAAGTAGAAATCAAGAAAGAAGGGAGTAGTGATAAAAGTTCAGCCTCCCCCCTTCCTCATCCTGCTAGTAACGGTAGTATTCTGGTTTGAAAGGACCAGTTTTGTCGACACCGATATAATGCGCTTGATCTTCTGTTAGTTCCTCTAGTTCAACACCAATTTTAGATAGGTGCAGTCGAGCGACCTGTTCATCCAGATGTTTAGGAAGCATGTAGACCTTATTTTCGTATTTATCAGTATTCTTCCATAATTCAATTTGCGCCAATACCTGATTGGTAAAGGAGTTCGACATTACGAAAGACGGGTGTCCGGTAGCACAGCCCAGGTTTACCAGTCTGCCTTCGGCCAGTACGATAATATCTTTTCCGTCTATAGTGAATTTATCAACCTGAGGCTTAATGTTTACCTTGCTATCGCCATGGTTATTGTTTAACCAAGCCATATCCAGTTCGTTATCGAAGTGCCCGATGTTACATAGAATGGCTTTATCTTTCATTAACTTGAAATGCTTTTCGGTAACAACATCCTTGTTTCCGGTAGCAGTAACGATGATATCCGCTCTAGGAATAGCATTGACCATTTTGACTACTTCGAAACCGTCCATTGCAGCCTGCAGTGCGCAAATAGGATCAATTTCAGTAACGATTACCCGGCATCCGGCACCGCGCAGTGAAGCTGCTGATCCTTTTCCAACGTCTCCGTAACCTGCGACCACGGCAACTTTTCCTGCCAGCATCAAGTCGGTCGCCCGGCGAATAGCATCAACACAAGATTCTTTACAGCCGTACTTATTGTCGAACTTTGATTTAGTCACGGAATCGTTAACGTTGATGGCCGGCAAAGGTAAGGTGCCGTTTTTCATGCGCTCGTACAAACGGTGTACGCCGGTAGTCGTTTCTTCACTCAATCCTTTAATACCTTTTACCAATTCAGGATGTTTGTCCAAAACGACGTTCGTAAGGTCTCCTCCGTCATCCAGGATCATATTTAAAGGCTGGTCTCCTTCAAAAGCGAACAGCGTTTGTTCGATCGCCCACCAAAATTCTTCATCCGACATACCTTTCCAGGCGTATACGGGAATACCGGCGGCTGCGATTGCCGCTGCTGCATGATCTTGTGTGGAGAAAATATTACAGGAAGACCAGGTCACGTCCGCACCCAGTTCCACTAATGTTTCGATTAAAACGGCAGTTTGGATGGTCATGTGAAGGCAACCTGCGATCCGTGCGCCTTTCAAAGGCTTGGAAGGTCCGTATTCTTCACGGAGGGCAATAAGACCCGGCATTTCAGCTTCCGCTAATTCAATCTCTTTACGGCCCCAGTCCGCCATCGCAATGTCTTTGACTTTGTATTTGTTTTGCGTTGTATTCATAAATGCTTTTTTGTATTTGAAAACGCTGCAAATGTAGCATTTTCAAGGATTGATTCGGTATAAAAAATGTAATTAATTATGATTATACGGTTATACAGTTATATAGTTATAGGAGTTGCTTGCTCATTTCCGGAATAACAAACAAACTGAGTTTTTCAGGATGTTTTGTCGTTCTGAAGGGCCTCCCAGTATTCCAGTGCTCGCCGGGTATGGGGAATACAAATCGAACCGCCGACGATATTGGCCACGGAAAACACTTCGAATAATTCTTCCGTCGTAACACCCAATTCATAACAAGTGCCTAAATGATAGCGAATACAATCATCACATCTTAAAACCATGGAAGCGACCAGCCCCAGCAACTCTTTTGTTTTAGCCGTTAAAGCACCATCCTGGTATACATTGGTATCCAAATTAAAAAAGCGTTTCAACACTTTATTGTCCTGAGCCATCAACTTTTCATTCATCGAAGCCCGGTTTTCATTGAACTCTTTTACGATTGACATGTCAATATGGTTTGTTTTGAACAAAGGTACAAATAGTAACGGATGTTGACGGATGATGAATTTTTACAAGCATTATACTTTTGTCGTTATTTACTGCCAACGCAAGTGCTATCTTTACGGCTGCAAAGTGAGAGTCTCCAATTCAGACCGTTAATGACCTCAGGAAAGCCAAAGTTGGAGCTGCTCTTAAATCATCAGGTGAAGAATATTTGAAACGGGAAGAAATTGCGTATAGCCATTTGATGATATCTACGTAGCCGTAGAAGCAATGTTGGCTGGAGAAGTCGACTGTGTTGTCTCCAATGTGCCGGTATTACAGTACCTCAATAATAAGGTTTACTACAAGCAATTAGAAATTGTACCCAAATGGTTGTTGAAGAATAATATGGGCATTGCGCTGCAAGAGGAAAGTTTGCTACGGGAAGATATCGATCGCGTGTTATTGAGGAAAATTTCAGAACCTCATTGGCAGGGACGGGTTTATGAATATTTGGGAGCCGAAAATTAAATTATGCCATGGAGTTGATTAAAACAAAAGTATGTATTATCGGAGCCGGTCCCGGAGGGCTGACAACGAGCTTATATCTCGCTAAGCTCGGTATTAGCTCTGTTGTAGTAGACAAAGATCAATTCCCAAGAAATAAAGCCTGTGGAGATAACATTTCGGGCAATACCATCCGTACTTTATATGAATTTGATCCGGCATTTGTAGAAAAGCTTAAAGGGAAAGCACAAATCGTGGATTTGCAAGGGGTTATCGTTTACGCGCCCAATGGCCACCAACTCGAAATTGATTATTTGTCTCTCGAAAAAGGAACGGATCTGCCTTCTTGTTATTCCATTAAGCGGATCGATCTTGACGATTACCTCATCAATGAAGCTAAAAAAAATGAACACATACAGGTAGTGGAACAATTTTATGTTCACCAAATTGACCGGTTAAAGCATTGCATCCGACTATACAACAAAGATCGTTCGGTTGGCATAGAAGCTCAATTGGTTATTGCAGCTACCGGCTCTAACGGCAATATTCCGGAGAAATTAGGGGCGGGTAAGCGCAAGGATAAACATTATGCACTTGGTGTACGGGCTTATTACGAGAATGTAAAATATCCGGCGGGAACGCATTATTCGGAATTGTTCGTTACAAAAAAGTTGATGCCTGGGGGGCTATACATTACTCCGCTAAAGGACGGTCTCGTCAACGTGAACGTTGGTATGCGCAGCGACGTCGTGAAAAAGCGCCAGGTTAACCTGGTAAAATTGATGGAAGAAACCTTGCACGAGCATCCGGTTTTAGGGGGTCGTTTCAGTCAAGCAAAAAGGGTTGGGAAAATTGAAGGCAGCGGTTTGAGTCTGGGCACTCAAAAACAACCGATTTCTGGCGACCGCTTTATGCTGGTAGGCGATGCAGCCGGGCTGATCGATCTGTTATCCGCCAATGGAATTCCTCAAGCTTTGGCAAGTGCTAAAATTGCGGCGGAAATGGCCAGTAAATGCATTGCCCAAAACGATTTCTCGGCGAAGGCTTTAAAAAACTACGATCAGCGGGTTTACAAAAGGGTTGAACACTATTTGAAATTGGGAAAGATGGTGGCCCCATTGATGGGCTATCCGATGTTCAATTGGTTCACTATCAGTTTGATGAATTTTATTACCAAAAAGTTCAATAGAAATGATCAATTGCGCAATTTGATGTACGACAATCAGGTGGGAAAGACTCTGCGCAAACCTTCGTTTTATTATAAAGCCCTTTTTGGGGTGAAAAATAAGGAAGCGCTTTAGTAGTAGCGCCGAATTCATTCGGCTCTACTATTATCAAAACAACTTCAACTGTCGCCCACTCGGCTTCCGTTTCCGCTTCTGAGCCACCTTCTTCGATTGCGCATCGAAAACAGTGCGACCACCCCATTGATTTGACATTTCCCACTCCCGTTCAATGAGTTTATCGTAATTATCATTCGGGATGAAGTCCTTTTCAATCTTCAGCGCCAGGTTGTGCAATCCTTTGATGGCATCTTTCTTTTCCGTATCCCCAATTTTGGCTTTTTCAACGGCCGTTCGCAGGGTGTGAATGGTTTTGTCATAGATCTTGGTCGGTACCGGAAAAGGATGACCGTCCTTACCACCGTGGGCAAAGGAATACCGGGCCGGATCTTCGAAACGGGAGGGGGTACCGTAAATGACTTCGCTCACCAGAGACAGCGATTGTAAAGTCCTGGGCCCTAACCCTTTCAGCAACAACAAATTTTCAAAATCATTGACTTCCGTTTCATGTGCCAATGCAATAATACTCCCCAGTCGTTTCATGTCCACATCCTTGGCTTTAACATCGTGGTGTTCCGGCATGCGTATCTTGCGAACTTCCGCTAATGCTTTCTCCGGATCTTGGCGACTAAATTCCACCAACTTTTGGCGGGTATCGCCTGCTTTATTGTCGGTCAGGTTGAGTATCAGCCCTTGTTGTTGTCCGTAAATCCAGGTATGCGGATCGTTGACGAAAGACTCGAAGGCTTTGGAATGCCAGTGATAACGACGTGCATAACCCGATTGATCATTCAACCCTTGCTGGATGACCGTCCAGTCGCCTTCGGAAGTGACCACAAAGCAATGCAGGTAGATCTGGAAGCCATCCTGAATGGCGGTATTGTCTACCTTAGCACTTAAACGGCTGCAGCGCACCAAATGATGACCATCCAATCCCGTTTTATTGGCCACTTGTAGTAATTCACCTGGCGTATTACGCGAATGCCTGCCTCGACCTCCACATACATACACCCCCAGCTCATGCGCCATCGGATTGATCGCTCGTTTCAATGCTCCTACTACGGAAGTGGTGATGCCCGAAGAATGCCAGTCCATCCCCAATACGGCACCAAAAGACTGAAACCACAAAGGATCACTTAGCCGTAGCATTAACTCTTCCTTTCCAAATTCGAGAACAATTGCTTCTACGATCGGGCGACTCAGTTTGGCCATACGGTTTGCCAGCCACGGTGGTACTCGTCCGTGATGAAGAGGAAGATCAGCTGTGCCGGAACGGTTGGACATGGGCGTGCGGGTTAAATTTTTAAAATTAAAAACAAATATAATCTAAATTGTTTTAAGAGTGTAAATAAATTGAATTATTGTTTTGTGATTAAAAGCACACCTAAAAGGCCATTAAAAACTTCAAACAACTAGCGAAAAATCTTTAAAAGGATGTTAATAGTCGAATTTTTCTCAACAAAAAGCCAATTAAAACGATATTTGGATAAGAATTTACACAAACCATCGGCTATGAAAATGAAATTTGAAACCAGACTAGAAGCGATCGATTGGATTGCCAACTACGCCGAGGATGAAATGGAGTTTGAGGAGTTGCGCGAACAGTTGAACTATAACTATATTTACACAAAAGAACTTTTCATTGATATCAAAGCTTCCGATTCTACCAAGGATTCAGATATGAAAATGGAGATCGTTTAAGCTTTCTCATTGTAAACATTAATACTTTTTACACTAAGCTGAAATCCCTTTACAAAATCTATTAGGTATATTTTGGAAAAAGCCGTTTCTTTAACGGTTAAAAATATTACCTGACATGACCTTTCCAAGATATCTTCTTTTATTTTTGGTGATCTTTAGTTTGCTAAATTGTGGCAGAGATCCCATAAATGTGCTTGTTTATTCAAGTGCGGACCAAGGCTACGAGGCTGAACAATTTTACAATAGCCTGATCGATAAGCTTTCCGACTATAACCTTTCCAGGACTGATGATCCGGATGCCCTTTCCGAACAAAATCTCAAGGCTTACGATGCGGTAATTTTTACAGGTGTTAATGGTGACCAACTGAATGCCTACCAACGCGCGGATCTGGAGCGCTACGTACAGGCGGGGGGTAATTTTATCGGTATTAATGCATTGTCAAACACCGACCGGCATTGGTTGTGGTACGGTAAATTGACTGGTGCTTTTCACAGCGATGAAATGAATTCCACTGAAAAACAATTGCAAATAACGGACCCGGGAAAGGATTGGGTCAGTGGTATGGTTGAGGACTTCAGTACTTCATCAGAATGGCCGGTTGCGAAATTAACCATGGTAAAAAAGCCCTTGTTGCAATTGCAGCCTGAAAACGGCGACAATATTCCCGTCAGTTGGCAGCACGCCTTTGATGACGGTCAATCCTGGCAGATCGTGCTGCCAACCGATAATCAATTGATTGAAACGTCAATGTTGGTTGACCATCTGAAAAAAGGACTGGCTAATCTGGTAAAAGATACCCGGCTGGATTATAATAAAGCGACAACAGACAGGGTACCTGAAGAGAATCGTTTTACCAAAAGGGTACTGGCCTCTAATTTGTTTGAGCCCATGGAACTCGATGTACTACCCGATGGTAAAGTGCTAGTAGTAGAAAGAAGAGGAGGCATTTTCCAGTATGATCCTGAAGGAGAAAGCTTTGATACCGTTGCGATAATGCCGGTTCATACCGAATTCGAGGATGGATTGATGGGAATTGCAGTCGACCCCGACTACGAAGATAACCACTGGATTTATCTTTATTATTCTCCAGTTGGTGATGAGCCCAAACAACATCTTTCCCGTTTTGAATTTCAAGATGGGAAAGTAGATTTCGAATCCGAGAAGGTGGTATTAGTCGTGGGTACCCAGCGTGATGAATGCTGTCATTCCGGAGGTAGCCTGGAGTTCGGGCCGGACGGTTTATTGTACTTATCTACGGGGGATGATACCAATCCTTTTGACTCCGATGGTTTTAGCCCAATTGATGAAAGGCCTGGCCGTTCTCCGTGGGATGCGCAAAAATCATCGGCCAATACCAATGATCTACGTGGAAAAATATTGCGAATCAAACCGGAAGATGACGGTACCTATTCGATTCCTGAAGGCAACCTATTTCCGGAAGGAACAGCCGATACGCGCCCGGAAATACACGTAATGGGATGTCGCAATCCTTTCCGAATTTCCGTTGACAGCAGGACCAACTTTTTGTATTGGGGGGATGTGGGACCGGATTCTGGAAAAGATGATCCCGATCGCGGACCCCGCGGGATCGATGAGATCAATCAGGCCAGGCAAGCGGGATTTTGGGGCTGGCCATATACCAGAGGGAACAATATTGTTTACCACGATTTTGATTTTGCCCAGCAAACTCCGGGAAAAGCTTTTGATCCCGAAAACCTGATTAATGATTCTCCCAATAATACGGGTTTGAAAAAATTACCTCCGGCACAAAAATCTATGGTTTGGTACGGCTACGGGGAGTCAGCCGAATTTCCCTGGGTAGCAAAAGGCGGAAAAAACCCGATGGCGGGGCCCGTCTACTACAGTGAAGATTACGAAGGAGAGCATAAATTTCCCGAATATTTTGACGGTAAGTTAATCGCCTATGAATGGATGCGTCACTGGATTTACGTTATCACCATGGATGAATCCCATAATTTTGTAAAGGCAGAACCTTTCATGCCTAACACCCGTTTTTCCAGACCAATGGATATGGTCTTCGATAAGAATGGAAAGCTGTACGTGCTGGAGTATGGCCAAAAATGGTTTGCCCAAAACGAAGATGCCAGGCTTTCGGTGATTGAATACAACGGAGGCAACCGGGCCCCCATCGCACAAATTTCCACTGCGCAAAGATACGGCGCTACCCCTTTTAACGTAAAGATCTCTGCTAGTGAGTCCAGTGATTACGATGGCGATCCACTATCCTACGAATGGACAATCGACGGTCAGCCGGTAGGTGGCAATGCGGAAATATTAGAAGCGGCGCTGGAGGATGATGGTGCCTACGAGGTAGCAGTAAAAGTAACCGATCCTGCGGGAGCCTCCAGTACGGCTAATTTGACCGTTTATGCGGGTAATCAAGCTCCCGTGGTCAAATGGAATATTGAAGGTAATCGATCTTTCTTCTGGCCCGGCAGGCAAATTGATTACAAAGTAGAAGTCAAGGACAAGGAAGATGGCAGTGAGATTAAGGAAGAACGGTTGAATATTGCTTTCGATTACCTGCCGATAGGGGAGGATCTTACGATGATCGCCCAAGGGCATGCCGCTCAGATGACCGGCGCGCAAATAGCAATGGGTAAAGCCTTGATCGGGGAGTCTGATTGTAAGGTATGTCATGCGATCGATAAGAAAATAGCAGGGCCGAGTTACCAGGAAATTGCCAAACGCTACGAGGGTAAAGAGGATGCTTTAGACTACTTGTCCGGTAAAATTATCAAAGGAGGCGGAGGTGTTTGGGGAGAAACAGTCATGGCAGCCCATCCTGATTTAACTAAAGAGGAAGCGGTAGCCATGGCAACCTACGTACTATCCGTTTCCGATATAGCCGGTGGGGAAAAAGAAAAAATGCCCAAATCCGGTAAATATAACCTGGACGGATCGGACGAAACCGGTCAATATATCCTTTGGAGTTCCTACACGGATGGAGGTTCAGAAACAATAGAACCTATTACGGCAGAGGATCAGGTGAAATTGCGTTACCACAAATTACAAGCTGAACAAAGCGATAAAAGGAGTAAATCGGTTGAGATTGACGATTTTAAAGGAGCTAATTATCTGAGTGGTTTTCGTCACGGTGATTATTTTGTATTTAATAATATTGATCTTACTGATGTAGAAGGGGTTGTGGTAAAAATGCGCTGCGGGAATGCTGGTGGTGCGCTCGAATTACGACTCGGCGGGCTTGATAAACCGGTTATTGCGGCGGCTCCTGTTGACTGTGGTGGTGCAGAAACTGCCGAATTCAGGTTAGCTTTCGAAGCCGTAAGTGGTTTCCAGGATCTGTATTTTAGAACAACCAATGAACAAGCAAAGGCGGAATGGATCGGAGCGGTCGATTGGGTAGAGTTCCTTTTTGCAGAAGCACAACAAGACGAGAAGGTAACCAGGTAGGTGGTGGAAAAATATTAATCATTTAATCAAAACATAACAATTCCATGCAAAGATTATTTATCATCGTTTTATTTATGTCTGCAGTATTCGGGATGAGTTGCAATAAAAAGAACCAACAAGTGGTAAGCGCCGGGGGAGCATCAAAAATGGACAATACGCTGACAGCAGCGGAAAAGGCTGCCGGCTGGAAGTTGTTGTTCGACGGCAAATCCCTAAAAGGATGGCACAATTACCAAAAGAAGAGCATCGGCTCTAGTTGGCAGGTGGAGGACGGAGCGATTATGCTAGTCACAGAAGCAACTGCTGATGGCGGCAGAAGAGCCGTTGATGGCGGGGATATTGTAACCGACGGTATTTACGAGAATTATGAGTTGAGCCTGGAATGGAAAATTGGGGACTGCGGTAATAGCGGCATTATGTTCAATGTCAATGAAGCAGAAGAGTATTCAACTCCCTGGAGAACAGGGCCCGAAATCCAAATCCTGGACAACAAGTGCCATCCGGATAATAAGTTGGAAAATCACCGGGCGGGTTCTTTATACGATATGATCGCTCCCAGTGAGCCGGCGGTTAATCCGGCTATGGAGTGGAATCATATCAGGTTGATCGTTGACGACGGAAAAGTAGAGCACTGGCAAAATGGCGTCAAGATCGTTGAATATGAAATGTTTACGGATGCGTGGGATGAAATGATCGCCAATAGTAAGTTCAAGAGTATGCCTGGTTTTGGGAAGTTTAGAAAAGGACGTATTGCGTTGCAGGATCATAGCGATCCGGTGTGGTTCAAAAATATCAAGATCCGGGAGTTGTGATAAGTGGGTGGCATCGCGATTGAAAAAACGTTTTGTCCAAAAAAAAGGAGCGCAAGTTTAGTTTTCTTGCGCTCTTTCTCTTTATCGGAATGTTTATAAACAGGGGGGGATTGTCAAGCTTCTTTTCTACGGATAATTCACCGCTGCTTCGTCAGCATGAGCTTCGGAATAATTCTCCAGTACTTCAGCTTGATAGCCTCCGCCTCTGCGGTCCTGGATAAATAAGAACAAAAATACAGCGATGAGCACCAGTCCAACGGGGGCCAGGGTTTTGAAAGACTCTTTACCGCCGTAATTATCCGCGGGGTTCAAGATGGCTGCGGCTTCATCCTTGGCAGAAGAGGTAGTACCAGCTCCGAGGTCAGTAGTCATGATAGCCCTTAGAGCCTGTGCCGTTTCTCCTACGGGTAAGGATCCGTCTTCTTCAAATTGATCAGTAACGGATTCTACGGTATTGATCGTATTGTTGATTTCAGCTTCAAGAATACCGGCGCCGCTAGCGATTGCAGGCCAATCTTCTTTAACGGATTCAAATACAGCTAGGGTTTTATCGGTAGGAATTTGGGAATGTCCCTTATTATCAGCGATATTTCCCAACCACGGGGTAACAAAAAAGGACGCCAACATGCCTACTGCTCCCATCATCCCAAGGCCTAAGGCACCGGATTTGGGAATGCGTTCGGCGACGAAACCCAACATGGTTGGCCAGAAAAGCGCAATCCCGATCGCCCAAAGCGCTGCCGTTGCAAATATTTCAAAGGTTGAACTGGCCTGACTGAACAGCCACAAACCTAATGTACCGACTACGGCTCCGCTCAAAAGAACACCAGTCGGTGTCAGCGCCTTCAAAATTGGAGCGGCTACCAGTCTTAGCGTACCCATAATTCCAAAAACAAAACCAAATACCAACAACCCATTTACTCCCCCGGCTTGTAATACTGAAGGTACCCATGAGCTAGGGGGTAATTCCATCGATGCCGTCAACAGCATCATCGCCAACATCAATAGCATCAGCGGCGAAAAAATAGCTTTCAGGTTACCGGTAAAACTGATCCCCGCACTGGCAGATTCGGTTTTAGGGTAGTTGGCAAAAAGCATCATTACACCATATACGATGGCAGGGATCAAAACCAAAAAAAGGTTTCCTCTCCAACCAACGCCAAGGGCTGAAAGGAGATTGCTTAAAATTAAAGTCGTGATCAAGGCCGCCAGTAAGTTGCCGTACGGAAACCACATGTGGAAACGGTTTAACCGGGCCGCTTTCTCTTTGGGGTATAGTGATGCAACCAGTGGATTACCACCCGCTTCTACCAATCCGGCACCTAGCCCACAAAATAAAGATCCCGCTACTGCCATCCAGTAGTTTTGGGCCAAGAGGAGAATTATCGCTCCACCTACGTGCCCGACAAAAGCACCCCGAAAGATCCACTTGATCCCAATAGTATCACAGAGTGGAGCAAAAACAAATTGAGAAACCGTAAATCCTATGAAAAATACGCCAAGAAAAACACCCGATTGCTCATTCGTAAGAATGAATTCCTGCTTAACAGGAAATGCAATAGAGTTAATAACCGTAAATGCAAAAGCAGTCGTCAATAAAGAAATACAACTGCCCCAGAACAACTTTTGCCTGTTGAAATTCTGGGTACCTGATTGCTGTACTCCCAATGATGTGTCACTCATTTTCTTAGATTTAGTTAGTTTTTCGTGAAATAATCAAAATCTCTTATTGGGTAAAAATAGAAATTTTTTTTCTTGAAATAACGGGTATTGATAGATTGTGTTTATTTTGACATTTACTTTCTTGCCGGAATTAATCTTATTCTTTCCGGTGTTTTGCCAAATAATCAAGTGGTTAGGTATTTCGTTTTAGGAAGTTTACTGGATTAATTGTTTGGTAATAAAGGGGTTATGGAAATCCTTGAAAAGAGTTGAATTGTCACGAAGAATAAGTAAAAATGAGTTTCAATACGATTTCGCTATTCGGGTTGACCATTGCCTTGGTTTTGCCTTTGGTCATTGTCTTAATGGTTTTACCTGTTTGGGTAAATCCATATCTGGACGAAAATGCTTCGAATTGGTTGGGTTTGGCTGCGATGTGGGCCATCACAGGATTGCTGTATGCTTACATCCGCAGGTACGAAAACAGGGGACTATCTTCTATTGGGTTAAAGAAAATAACCTTTAAACAAGTTTTGCTGGCTGCAGCAACCGGGGTTTTATGCTCTTTATTTATTCCCCTCTTTTATTACCTGATGAACGAAATATTCAACAGCGGTGAAAATACATTGGAAGAAATATCCGATAAACCAGCCTTATTGGTATTATTTGGTGTGATTACGGCTGCGGTTACGGAAGAAACGCTTGTTCGGGCTTATCCTTTGGAAAGAATACAACAATTGACAAATAATAACTGGCCGGGAATCATAACAAGTCTGGCGGTGTTTACGGCATTACATTTTCAATCCTGGGACCTCCTGCACATCTTTGGCGTGGTCTTACCCCTGGGGATAACCTTGACCCTGTTGTACTTAAAATTCAGGAACTTGTTATTCCTAATCATTGTTCACTTAATTATTGATCTTCCCTTGTTTTTTATGGCTTTGTAGGAAGTTGCTTTAAGAATTTACAAGCTTTTCGATGAATAACCTCATTGATTAGAATCCGTATCCGGAGCTTCATCTTTCAAAATGATCACCGCCTGGAGAATGATCAGGGCCGTAGAAATTAAGCTCACCACACCAATAATTTCCGGCGAAGGAAAAAGCGCAGCGATGACGAGTAAGAATATGATGGATACGAAGATGGAAATAGAATTGGAAATTAGGTTCATATCTATGATTTTAAGTATTGAAATAACACAGCAGGATTTATTGTGTTCAAAGGTTAAACTCAATTCAAAGCATTAAGTTCTATCCCGTTTAGTCCTTTATCTTGAATTCAGGATTTTGCTAAAAACCTTTCCTTTTCTCTTTTCAGCAATCGCAAGAACTTATGCGGTGGATCAATGCTCATACGGAGGGTTTCGTTAGTAGCAGGGTGTTGAAATTCCAGTTCGTAAGCACATAAAAACAAGCCTTTACCCATTAGGGTAGCTTCATCTTCTGCGTATAATTTATCCCCAAGGATAAGATGTCCAATGTTTTTAGCATGTAACCGTAGTTGGTGCGTACGCCCCGTAATGGGGATGAACTTAACTAAAGACAAAAAACCAAATTTAAGGGAGGGTACGGTTTCTAATCGTTCGAATAGGGTACGAGCATTTTTATCCTCAATAGGTTCCTGAATATCACCCCGTTCGGGAAGTTTACCGTGGACAACAGCGATGTAGGCTTTTTTAATTTTATTTTCCTGGAATGATTTTCCTAACCCGGTCAGTACCGTTTTGGTTTTGGCCAATAGTACCAAGCCCTTGGTGGGCACGTCGATTCGGTGAGTCGCCACTGGACGTGGCAAAGCATCCTCTTTTTGACTAGGCTGTGCTTTGCCAACTAAAGCATTCTCCACCGTTTTGTAGCGATTTCCATTGACGGCAATACCTCCCGGTTTATTCACGATGACCAGGTGATCGTCTTCGTAAAGAATATCCAGGTCAATATCATACTTTTTGATCTTTTTTACCCCGGTGCCGCGCAATTCTATTTGATCTCCTTTGTTTACGTAATCGCCAGAAGAAGCCGTTTGGCCGTTGAGGAATATTCTACCGGAAGCTATCGCTTTTTTGGTCGCGCTTTTAGAACCTAATATTGGGAAGATATCCCCACAAAAATCTACTATTCTGACCCCTGATAATGGTTGAGTGACCTGATGCATCCATTTTTTCTTTTTCGCCATTTTGTAAAGATACTAGACTTTTGACGCTAGACTCTAGAAGTTAGACAAAAAATTCTAACTAATTG
>CAZHNG010000121.1:0-16743 GCA_964533785.1 uncultured Saprospiraceae bacterium
CTGGCCGGTAAACCCGGACAGCAATACATGATCCGGGTGGATAAAGATATCTGGAAACCGCTTGAAGACCTTACTCAGATCAAACCAGATAATGGGGATGATATTTTGACTACCATTGACATCAACCTCCAGGATGTGACCGAGGAAGCCCTCATGCGGGCAATGAATGTACACGATGCAGAATGGGGAACGGCGATTGTCATGGAAGTAAATACGGGAGCAATTAAGGCCATTGCCAACCTGGGTAAAGAAGAAAGCGGTTGGTACGAACGGTACAATTATGCGATTGCTTCTGCCACAGAGCCCGGGTCTACCTATAAGCTGGCCTCTATGATGGCATTATTGGAAGATGGTTATGTAAAACTCGATGACACCATAGATATTGAAAAAGGAGTCAAAGAATTTTACGAGGAAACGATGAAAGACTCCAATCCGCTAAGCGCAAAGATTGACTCTACCAGTGTCCGTAATGCCTTTGAGATCTCTTCTAATGTCGGTATCGCTAAAATGGTTACCGAGGCCTATGAAGAAAAAAATGCCAGGAATGACGATAAAGCAGCGGCGAAGTTCATTGAAAGGCTGAAGCAATTTAATCTTCACTTACCCACTGGAATTGAAATCGAAGGCGAAGCTATTCCGGTTATGAAAGAAGCTTACAGCGAAGAGGATCTTTGGAGTGGAGTGACGCTCCCCTGGATGTCTATCGGTTACGAAACGACCATTACGCCTCTGCAATTATTATCCTTTTACAATGCAGTTGCTAATGATGGTACGATGATGAAACCTTACCTTGTTTCAGAAATTCAGCGCTTTGGTGAGACGATCGAGCGGTTTAAACCCACAGTTGTTAAAAAGCAGATCGCCAAACCTTCGACTATAGAAGCTGCCCAGGAGTTACTCCGTGGAGTTATCGAAAATGGAACGGGAGCTGAGTTGAAAGCTCCTAATTATGACTTTGCCGGTAAAACCGGCACGGCGCAAGTAGATTATCACCGCTATTCCAGGGGAACCACAGTGGGTGGCTACCAGGCTTCTTTTGCCGGGTATTTCCCTGCTGAAGATCCGGTTTATTCCTGCGTGGTCGTGATCTACAAGCCAAGCAGGGGAAGCTTTTATGGAGGGGATGTTGCCGGGCCGGTATTCAGAGAAATTGCCGATAAAGCTTTCGCCAGCAAAATAAGATTACATCAGCCCTTTAATGATCTACCCAAAACGGCATTAGGGGAACGGGAGTTGCCTGATAAAGACATTGGTATTCAGTCGGATCTCAAGCAAGTGGCTTCTTATCTCGATCTACCTTTGTACGGAGAGGTTGAAACAGAACTGGCCGTACTTTCTGCTAAATCTGACAGTCTGATTATGGAAAGGCGTACCGTTGACGAAGACCGGGTGCCAAGCGTTGTCGGCCTAGGATTAAGAGATGCGCTTTTTATTCTGGAAAACAGAGGCTTGCAAGTTCAGGTGAACGGCTTTGGTAAAGTAATTAGACAGTCGCTTATCCCTGGTACGCTCATTAAAGGACAAATAATAGAATTGACGCTGGATTAGGGTTTAAATATTTTCAATGCCCCTGCATGAGGATCAAAGAATTAACGCAAGAGTTAAATATAAAAAAGGCAATCGGGAATCTGGATTTAAGGGTTAAGCAAATTGTATTCGATTCCCGGAAAGTAAAACCTGGTGATTTATTCGTCGCTGTCCGCGGTACCAGGGTAAACGGGCATAAGTTCATTGACAAGGCAATAGAGAACGGAGCAATTGCTATAGTTGCAGAAGATCTTCCACAAGCATTACAGCAGGATATTATTTATTTGCAAGTTGAAGATTCCGCGACCAGTCTGGGAAAAATGGCCAGCCTGTATTTTGGCCATCCATCCCGGCAACTAAAAGTCGTAGGTGTGACAGGTACTAATGGTAAAACGACTACGGTGAATTTACTATTCAACCTGTTTACCAGACTGGGATACAAATGCGGACTTTTGTCCACTATTCACAATAAGATCGGGCAAGAGATTTTGCCGGCAACCCATACAACTCCTGATGCGGTAGTATTGAATGAAACCCTGGCAGCAATGGTGGCTGCCGGTTGTGATTACGCTTTTATAGAAGCCAGCTCCCACGCTATTCATCAAAAGCGAATTGCCGGAGTTGTTTTTGCTGGTGGTATTTTTACCAACATTACACACGACCATCTCGATTATCACGGTACTTTTAAAAATTACCTCCTGGCTAAAAAAGCTTTCTTCGATGAGCTTCCGAAAGAAGCTTTTGCCCTTTCTAATCTGGATGATAAGAACGGAATGGTTATGGTTCAAAATACCAAAGCCGGCGTTTATACCTACAGTTTACGGACGATGGCGGACTTTAAAGGGAAAATATTAAGCAGTGACCTTACCGGTCTGCAACTTGAATTCAATAACATTCCCTTTTTTAGTCCTTTACTGGGAAAATTTAATGCATACAACCTACTGGCAACTTTCGGTGCAGCAGTACTACTCGATCAGCACCCGAATGAATCCATCGTACAATTAAGCGGAGTATACAACGCCGAAGGTCGTTTTGACTACGTAAAAATTCCCGGAAATAAGGTAACAGGCATCGTCGATTATGCTCATACGCCGGATGCTTTATTGAATATTCTTTCAACGATCAAAGAGGTAAAGCCAAAAGCATCAAAACTCATTACTTTGATCGGTTGCGGCGGAGACCGAGACAAGGAAAAAAGGCCCGTCATGGCAAGCGTGGCCGTAGAATGGAGCGACAAAGTAATTCTGACTTCCGATAATCCACGAACCGAAGATCCCGAAAGCATCATCGAAGATATGCTCGAAGGTATCAACTCCACACAATCAATCAAAGTACTCAGCATAGTAAACAGAAGGGAAGCGATTCGTACTGCTTGCACCATTGCGGGGGCCGGGGATATCGTTCTTGTCGCTGGTAAAGGGCATGAGAAGTACCAGGAAATCATGAACAAAAAACATCCGTTTGACGATAAAGAAGAACTTAAAAAAGCCTTAGTAGACACTCAACCAACTTAGTAACTAAAAGACAAATGTTAATATATTTTATTGAATGGCTAGACCGGATCACCGGGGGATGGCCGGGAGCAGGATTAATGAACTACATTAGCTTCAGAGCGGGTGTAGCGACTATTATTTCTTTGATCATCTCGATGTTATTCGGCAATAGAATCATCAAATATCTGAGGCGAAAACAAGTCGGTGAGATCGTTCGCGACCTCGGTCTTGAAGGGCAAAATAAAAAGCAGGGAACTCCCACGATGGGAGGGATCATTATAATCATGGCTATTTTGATCCCTTGTTTGCTGCTTGCAGAGCTTAACAATGTTTACATCGTCGTTTTGATCATCGCTACCACCTGGATGGGAATCATTGGCTTTATTGATGATTATATAAAGGTCTTCTTAAAAGATAAAAAAGGATTAAAGGGGTGGTTCAAAGTATTAGGGCAGGTGGGGCTTGGACTGATTGTAGCATTGACCATGATTTTCAGCCAGGATATCGTGGTCAGAATGTACGTAGATGAAGCAACGGAGATAGGTTTGGACGAGAGCTTAATGATCAATGGCCCCTTTGAGGTAGAAAGAGATGACACTATAGCTTATAAAGCTGACTATAAATCCAATTTGACCAATGTCCCCTTTTTCAAGGGAAATCAACTGGATTATGCCTGGTTATTGCCATTCAAAAGAGAGGTGGCGATCAAAATGGTTTGGATACTATTCGTACCGATAGTTGTATTCATTGTAATAGCTGTTTCCAATGCAGCTAATTTGACAGATGGGTTGGATGGATTGGCGACAGGAGTTTCCGGAATAATTGGGGTTCCCTTGGCTATTTTGGCCTATGTATCCGGGAATGCCATTACGGCCAACTATCTCAACATTCTTCATCTGCCGGGAGCAGGAGAAATCACCATATTTGCCGCCTGTTTTTTGGGTGCTTGTTTAGGGTTTTTATGGTACAACTCAAATCCTGCCAGTATTTTTATGGGAGATACCGGTAGTCTGACGCTTGGAGGAATAATTGCTACTATGGCCATTTTGTTAAGAAAAGAATTACTGATCCCTATTTTGTGCGGCGTTTTTCTGGCTGAAAGTTTATCGGTTATTATTCAGGTATCTTATTTTAAGTATACCAAGAAAAAATACGGTGAAGGCAAAAGGATATTTAAAATGTCTCCCCTCCACCATCATTATCAAAAAATGGGGATGCCAGAGGTAAAGATCGTTTCGCGTTTTTGGTTAGTAGCCATTTTGCTTGCTGTTATTACCATCATCACCTTGAAAGTCAGATAATATGAAGATCGTAATTCTAGGTGGAGGAGAGAGCGGTGTTGGGGCTGCCATATTGGCCAAAGAGAAAGGATATTCACCGTTTGTTTCTGATGCAGGGGCAATAGAGGGAAAGCATAAATTGACCTTGGAGTCCAAAGGGATCCCTTACGAAGAATTTCAGCACAGTGAAAATAAAATATTACCTGCTGATGAGATCGTTAAAAGCCCTGGAATTCCGGATTCGGCTGCTATTATTCAAAAAATTCAGGAAGCTGGCATCCAGATGATCGGAGAAATAGAGTTTGCTTTTCGTTTTTTACCCGGTAATGCGTTCACCATTGGTATTACCGGTACGAACGGAAAAACAACCACCACAACGCTTACCCATCACTTATTGACGGTAGGCGGGATTGAAGCTGCACTGGTAGGCAATGTCGGTAAAAGCTTTGCCTGGGCTGTCGCAAAAAACCAGTATAAAACTTACGTGATCGAACTCAGTAGTTTTCAACTGGACAGCATTATAAGGTTTCGCCCTAATATTGGTGCCCTTTTGAATATTACTCCCGATCACTTGGATCGCTACGGGAATGATATGTCGAAGTACGTAAGGTCAAAAATGCGCATACTGATGAATCAGTCCAAAGAGGATCACTTTTTTTTCAATGCCAGTGATGAACGCATCGCGGCTTATCAGTGGGGCAAAAATATTCAGCCAAAAGTGTACCCGATTATGGAATCCATGGCTGAACAAGAGGTCATAAAGGTCGGCAATAGTACTTTTTATCTGTCCGGAACGGTATTAAGAGGAAAACACAATCGCCTTAACGCACTCTTTGCCCTGGGGATTGCCACCCAATTCGGTATTGATGACAAGGTGCTTCAGGCTGGGTTAAGAAGTTTCAGGAATGTAGAGCATCGGATGGAAAGCGTTGGCGTAGTAGATGGAATTGAGTTTATTAATGATAGTAAAGCCACTAACGTGGAAGCAGTATACCATGCTATCGAAGCACTGGAACAACCCATCATCTGGATTGCCGGTGGGCAGGATAAAGGCAATAATTATCATGCCCTGGACCGGCTGGCCCGTCAAAAAGTGAAAGCACTTGTTTGCCTGGGAGTTGACAACCATAAATTATTGACTCATTTTAAAAATATTATAGGGCATGTCATAGATACGAATAATATGGAATGGGCAGTGCAGGAGGCCCGGCAAATCGCAGAAGAAGGGGATATTATTTTATTGTCACCGGCCTGCGCCAGTTTCGATCTTTTTAAAAATTTTGAAGACCGGGGCAATCAATTTAAATCGGAAGTACAGAAATTATCGTCATGAAATAAAACCCTTACTCAATATACCATACACACCATACGTAACACCGAATTAACTAATAGCCAATTATGTCAATAGGTAAAAGAATAACGTCAGAACTTCGTGGAGACCGTACGATATGGGCAGTCATTGTTATACTTTCCATCTTTTCCATATTGGCGGTTTACAGTTCGACCGAAACGCTGGCTTACAAAGAATATGGAGGGGACACCAATTCTTTCTTATTGAAACATTTCCTAATTCTATGTTCGGGATTGTTTTTGACGTATTTAGCTCATTTATTGCATTATAAAAGGTATTCCAACTGGGCTCCTTATATGATCATCATTTCTATTCCTCTTCTGATGTACACCATTGCATTTGGATCAGAACTGAATGAAGCTCGCAGATGGATCAGCGTCCCTATTATTGGAATCACTTTCCAGACTTCTGATTTTGCAAAATTGGCGTTGATCATATACGTTGCCCGGGCGATTTCTTCCAAACAAGATTATATTAAAGATTTTCAAGGCGCTTTTTTACCTATTATCGTTCCTATATTGATCATTTGCGGGTTAATTGCCCCGGCAGATCTTTCCAGCGCAATGCTGTTGTTTCTGACCTGTATCATTATGATGTTCATAGGAAGAGTAGCTCTGCAATACATCGGACTTTTGTTTGCCATGGGAATAGTACTTTTTTCCTTTTTATTCACCATAAGTGAGTTTTTCCCGGATTATATACGGAGTGAAACCTGGGTGAACAGAATGCAGGACTTCGTGGATTCTCCGGATGGAAGCTACCAAATTCAACAAGCCAAAATTGCCATCGCTAACGGAGGATGGATAGGTCGCGGCCCCGGTCAAAGTATTCAAAGGAATTATTTACCAGCCCCTTATTCGGACTTCATTTACGCGATTATTTGCGAGGAATACGGAATTGTCGGCGGCGTCATTGTCATACTATTGTATTTGTTTTTCTTTTTTCGAACGACGCGGCTGGTTACTAAGAGTCCGAAAGCCTTCGGGGCAATGCTCGTCATTGGCCTGAGCGTTAGCTTAATTGCTCAGGCTTATACCAACATTGCCGTGGCTTTACACCTAGTACCTGTAACTGGATTGACCCTACCCTTAGTGAGTATGGGGGGTACGTCCATCCTTTTTACCTGTATTTCTTTTGGAATGATCTTGAGCGTCAGTAAATATATCGAGTCTGTTTCTTAAAAAACTATAAATCAACAATTTAAACAAAATTGAAAAATATTATGCTTTAGGAAAATTGATCCATAACAAAAAACTTGTGTGATTTAGTTGTAAAGTGTTTACGAAAACTTTATCTTTCGAACACGACATAACTATGAGGAAATACTAGAAATTATTACCACCATTCTAGTTCCTTACCTAATACCCGGGATTACTACAAAATTGATCATTCTTCCTCTTTACATTTTGCGAACAGACTTTAGTAATAGAACAACCTGTTTTCGGTAGTTTTTCAAGCCAAAATAAACCTGCTTGAAAGCATAAGAACTACAAAGTAAATATTGCGGTCAGGTATTATCGGCTGACTGTTAGGTCATAGTGATACCAAGGACACCGCATAACTTATTACTGAATGGAACAAGAAGAATTAAGGATCATCATTAGCGGCGGCGGGACAGGAGGACATGTTTTTCCGGCAATAGCTATTGCCAAAGCAATTAAAAAATTGGAGCCCAATGCCCAGATCCTGTTCGTTGGCGCACTTGGTAAATTAGAAATGGAGAAAGTCCCGAAAGCGGGATTCCCGATAAAAGGTCTTTGGATCAGCGGTTTTCACCGGAAACTCACATTGCGTAATTTAATGTTTCCGTTCAAGTTGATCAGTAGTCTGGTTAGATCCTGGATCATTTTAAAACAATTTAAGCCTCACGTAGCGGTTGGAGTCGGCGGTTTTGCCAGCGGTCCTATTCTGGAAATGGCCTACCGGCAAAACATTCCTACACTTATCCAGGAGCAAAACTCCTACGCGGGTGTAACCAACCGGCTACTGGCCAAAAAGGCCGATAAGATCTGCGTTGCCTATTCAAATATGCAACGTTACTTTCCGGCAGAAAAAATTCTTCTGACCGGCAATCCGGTACGGGAAGATCTTAAAGTCCGGGGCAATAGAGAAGAGGCTATTGAATATTTTGGATTCGATAAAGGTAAAGCCGTCATTTTTGTTTTTGGCGGAAGCCTTGGAGCCAGGACTATTAATCAGGCGATGGCCGCCAACTTTGAAATAATTAAAGAACAGCAAGAGCGTATTCAAGTATTGTGGCAAGCCGGAAAGCTCTACATTGAAGATTATGAACAATGTGAAACGGCGCGGTTGCCCAATGTAACAATAAAACAGTTCATTGACAGAATGGATTTAGCTTACGCAATGTCAGATGTTGTCATCTGTCGTGCGGGTGCCTTGACGATTGCAGAATTGGCCCTTTTAGGGAAAGCTTCGGTATTAGTACCGTCGCCCAATGTAGCAGAAGATCACCAAAAGAAAAATGCCCAGGCCATCGTAGATGTTGGCGGTGGTATCATGGTAGAAGACCGGGAAGCGGCAGCTTTGATGGTCAAAGAAGCCATTGCCCTATTGCAGGATCAGACTGCGAAGACTAAAATTGAGGAAGCGATCAAACAAATTGCACGCCCACAGGCAGCACAAGAAATTGCACGGCAGGTAATCGAATTAGCCCGTAAGTGATGATGAATATGGCCAACATAAAGCGAGCTTATTTCATCGGAATTGGCGGAATCGGTATGAGTGCCATAGCCAGACACTTTTCCCATAAGGGTATTCAGGTCTTTGGTTATGACAAGACCGAAACGGCGTTAACCCGGCAATTGTCCAAAGAGGGGATGCATATCCATTATCAGGAAAATGTGGAACGTATTCCGGCGGGTATCGACGTCGTCATTTATACTCCGGCTATTCCTGAAACGCACGCTGAACTTCGTTTCTTTCGATCCTCTGCAAATGTACCGGTTATGAAAAGAGCAGCGGCGTTGGGGATCATCAGCCGGGATAAAAAGACGATCGCTATTGCCGGCACACATGGGAAAACCACTACTACCGCTTTGTTGACTTATTTGCTGAAATCCGGTGGAGTCGATTGCACCGCTTTTTTAGGCGGAATAGCAGAAAATTTTCAGACCAACTACGTTGCTGGTCAAAGTGAATGGATAGTGCTGGAGGCAGACGAGTATGATCGTTCTTTTCTTCACATTGCTCCTCATCATGCCGCCATTTTGTCCATGGATGCTGATCATCTGGACATTTACGGTAATCAGCAAAACCTGCACGATACGGGTTTTTTAGCATTTGCGGATAAGGTAGATGAAAAAGGAAAACTATTTGTGCAGCATGATTGGGTCGATTACCTTCAGGATAAAGAAAATGTTTTTTCTTACGGAATAGAAAAGGGCACCTGGCAGGCGCAAAATATTCAGGTCAAAAATGGTTTTTTTCATTTTGATTTTACAGGACTCGGTATTAACTGGAAAAACCTGAAAACAGGAATGCCGGGCAGACATAATATTGAAAATGCGGTCGTTGCAATGGCTATTTCCGTTCAATTAGGCGTCGGCGAAGAAAGTATTCGCCGTTCCCTGGAAGAATTTAAGGGGATCAAACGTCGTTTTGAAATAATATACCGGGATGAGCAAATCGTTTATATCGATGACTATGCACATCATCCGACGGAATTAAAGGCGGTAATAAATGCGGTCCGTGAACTATTTCCCGGAAAAACCATCACGGGCGTTTTTCAGCCCCATTTATTTAGCCGGACCCGCGATTTTGCGCGTGAATTCGCGGCAGCCCTGGATTTACTGGATCGTCCGGTAGTGCTGGACATTTATCCTGCCCGCGAATTACCGATCGAGGGAGTGGATGCTGGATTGATCACAAAATTCATGCAGCATCCGCAAAAAGAAATAGTAAATAAAAGTAATTTAATAAAAATTATTGAACGATTAGGAACTGATATATTGTTGACTTTAGGAGCGGGAGACATTGGTGTGGAAGTCGAAAAGATCAAACAATATTTTTCAAATAAAGCAAAATAATATTCGGCAAAGTGGCTAAAAAGATAACGGCAAAGGGGAAAATATCTAAGCAATCCATACAACGCATTGTATGGGTAGCGGTGATATTGCTGATCATTGCCATTGTTGTCTCTGCTGTCGAGTATAAGGAAGGCTTGTCAGTGAATGAGGTTCATATAGAAATCGAACCGCTGTCTGATGGCAACAGCCTTATTCACCAGGGGGATATTTTACTGACCCTTGAGCGGACTTTTGGATTTGCACTGCCGGGCATACCGCTCGGAGCGATCGACGTAGAAAGAATGGAAAGGGTACTTAAAGAAGAACCTTTTATACTGGACGCTGAAGTCTATGTCGATGCTACGCAAAACATCAATATTAGTCTTCAGCAAAGAGAACCGATCTTGAGAATTATTGACAATAATGGATTGAATTATTATCTGGATAAAGACGGAGTCAGATTACCCTTATCGCCTCATTTTACGGCAAGAGTACTGACGGCGACCGGAAATATTCCTCCTCATTCGCCAGATTTTCTGGAGCGAAAGAAGCATACGATGAAGGACCTTTTTCAATTGACCAAAATGATCTTGAAGGATCCTTTTTTCAAGGCATTGATTGAGCAAATCCACGTTACCAACCGGCGGGAATTCATTCTAATCCCAAAAGTTGGAAAACAAAAGCTATTGCTCGGCTCCTTTAACGACATGGCCGACAAATTGATGAACTTAAAAATATATTACAAAGAAGTTCTTCCTTACGTAGGCTGGCGAAAATACAATAGTATAAATTTGAAATACGATGGCCAGGTAATCGGAGAATATTAAAATTTTCATTTTGGGAAAAGAGTAAGAATAAGTAGTTTAGTGAAATTCATTTTTTAATCGTCCGGGTATATTTTTATACAAATTTTTACCGGCTACGAAAATTGGTAGGATTGAATTTTTCGATTTAATGCTGCCGAACAACAAGACTTGTTATGGAACAGAATACGAAAAATTCTAATGTTGTTGTAGCCCTTGATATTGGAACCACGAAGGTTTGCTGTGTGGTAGGCAAAAGAAACCAGTACGGTAAGCTGGAAATATTGGGTTTTGGTAAAGTAGATTCAGAAGGGGTACTGCGCGGGGTTGTCTCCAACATCGAGAAAACGGTAAATGCTATTTCCGAAGCAACGAACCTCGCAAAAGAGGGGGCAGGTGTGGACATTGATGTCGTTCACGTAGGAATTGCCGGACAACATATCAAAAGTCTGCAGCATCGCGGGATTTTGACGCGTGATAGCGGAAACGTAGAAATAGGCCAGAAGGATATTGATCGTTTGATCAGCGATATGTACAAATTGGTATTACCTCCCGGCGATAAAATACTGCATGTTATACCCCAGGAATATACGGTTGATAATGAACAAGGTATTCTTGACCCCATAGGGATGTCAGGTATTCGTTTGGAGGCGAATTTTCATATTATTACCGGACAAATAACGGCTTCCAATAATATTTACCGGTGCGTAGAACGGACCGGTTTGAAGGTTGCCGATCTTACGTTGGAGCCAATTGCTTCTGCCGCAGCGGTTTTGAGTGAGGAAGAAAAAGAAGCCGGGGTAGCACTGGTCGATATCGGAGGTGGCACAACGGATATTACCATTTTCCAGGACGGTATTATCCGGCATACGGCGGTAATACCATTCGGCGGAGAAGTGATCACCAAGGACATTAAAGAAGGGTGTACCGTAATGAGTCACCAGGCAGAAAAACTCAAGATTAAATTCGGTTCTGCTCTGGCGGACGAAGTATACGAAAATAGGATTATCACCATCCCTGGTTTGAGGGGTAGAGATCCTAAAGAGATCATGGAAAAGAACCTGGCCCGGATCATTCAAGCCAGGGTTGAGGAGATTCTGGATTACGTTGTTTGGGAGATCCGCCGTTCGGGCTACGAACGCAAGCTCATTGGCGGTATAGTAATGACGGGAGGAGGCGCCTTGCTGAACCATATTGATAAACTATCGGAATACCACACAGGAATGAGTACCCGTATTGGCATACCCGTTGAGCAACTGGGGCATGGTTATAACGAACAACTCAGCAGCCCTATTTATTCAACGGCAATTGGGTTGTTGCTTAAAGCTTTTGAAAAGCCTGTTACTATTAGAAAGGAGGAACCTCCTCAGCAGGAAAAACAAAAAGAAGAATCGGTTAATACACCCCGCGGGGAAGATAACACGGGTAAGTGGTACGAAAACCTATTTAAAAAGACAAAAGAATGGTTTGAAGCAGAACCTGATTCTGAGTTTTAGATAAATTTCCACACTCTTTTTCCAATAAGCTGGTTGAAAACATACTTGCACACTGATACTAAATTTTGCCAAACGAGGTTAAACATCTAACCAATTTCGGCGCAACTACTTTTAAATTTCTTTAATATGCTATTTGATTTGCCAAGAGACGATAGTTCGATCATCAAAGTGATTGGCGTAGGAGGTGGAGGAAGTAATGCCGTCACGCACATGTTCAAGCAGGGCATAGTTGGTGTTGATTTTGCTGTTTGCAATACAGATGCACAAGCTATGGACTTAAGCCCGATACCCACAAAAATACAGTTGGGACCACATTTGACGGAGGGGCGCGGTGCAGGCTCCAAGCCGAATATTGGCAAAATGGCATGCGAAGAATCGATCGAAGAGATCAAAAGATACCTGGAAAACGACTGTAAAATGTTGTTCATCACAGCTGGCATGGGAGGTGGTACCGGTACGGGGGCAGCCCCTATTATTGCGAAAACCGCTCAAGAGATGGACATTCTTACCGTTGGTATTGTGACCTTGCCCTTTACCTTTGAAGGGCGACGGCGTAAATCACAAGGTGAAGATGGTCTTTCAGAATTGAAAAAACACGTTGACACTATTATTGTCATTTCCAATGATAAGTTACGCCAGATCCACGGCAATCTATCCATTACCGACGCCTTCTCCCAGGCTGATAATATCCTGGCTACCGCAGCGAAAGGGATTGCGGAGATCATTACCGTTCCCGGCTACGTTAACGTGGATTTTGAAGATGTGAACACCGTCATGCGCGACAGTGGAGTGGCCATCATGGGTACCGCTTCGGCAGAAGGAGATGACCGTGCTAAACGTGCTGTTGACGAAGCACTGCACTCTCCTCTTTTGGAAGACAACGACATCCGCGGCGCCAAGCACATTCTGCTTAACATCACTTCCGGTAGCAAGGAAGTTACTATGGATGAGATCTTTGAGATCACCGAATTTATCCAGGAAGAAGCAGGATATGGTACCGATCTGATCTGGGGTAATTGCTACGATGAATCGCTCGGTAATAAGATCAGCGTAACGGTAATCGCGACCGGTTTTGAACACCGTAATGAAGTGGGTACAAAATCCACGGAAAAAGACCGGCTCATCGTCTCATTAGATGATGAAAAAGAGGAGAAAGGAGGGGTAAGCAGTAAATTATACGAAATCGGATTCCAGGAAACAAAGGATAAAAAAGCCAATACCTTTGAGTTCGATAATGTTAAGCAATCGATCGATAAACTGCAACGCAATCGATACTCTTACGATACCCCTTACGTGAAAGACGAAGAAAAAGAGCGTAAGGAAGAAGAGGAACGCAAAAAAAGAGACCGGGAAATGAAACGCCGGGAAAGGTTACGTTCTTCGAGCGTTAAATTAAATAATCCTCAAACCATCATTGAACTGGAAAACGAACCCGCTTATATTCGCCGGGGCGTTCAGTTGGATGATGTACCCGATAGTGCAGATTATAATTTATCTAAATGGACCATCTCTGATGATGATGAACCGGAGATCAGAAATAATAATTCCTATTTACACGATACAGTAGATTAAACAGATTCCGGAAGATCAAGGTAAATCATACTTTTCCTTGATCTTCTTCTTTTTTGGATGATGAATCATTAAATTTTCCCACCCTTTAAGTTCAAATTAATTTCTAAACCTCAATCGATCTTTTAAACCTTTCCTTTCCTTGGTCGTCTAACCTACAATACTTTTCCTTTTAACATTAATTTAAGTGGAATGTAACAACAAGAAATTGATCATTTCAGTTAAATCTTTGAGTTTAATATTAAATATCTAAAGATCATGGACAACCGTAAAATCAAACTTGCTTTAACCGTTAAGATCTTAAATTCAGGATTTAAGAGTAACCTTACTGAAGGTATCAAAGAAGTAATGCTCGGATTTAAGGAAGTAGGTGCATTTATCGGTAATAAAATCATTCGCACTTCCAAAATAAACGGTATACTTAAAAAGGAAACGCATAACCTCCAATTTGAAAATTGTGCGATCGATGTTGACTTGGTATTAGACGAGAAAAACAACCAGCAATTTGTCCAACAGTTCGATATCCGTAAATGAACCATTGTTGTGATTTCGACAAGCCGTAATTCTAAGACCTTCCGTAAATAAACAAGAGCTCAAGTTCCTGAAATATTGACCTCTAAACATGGGGCAATTTCAATCATCTTCAAGAATGTAAAATTCCTTTGCTTAGCGTTTCTTCGTGGTCTTTGCGGTAAGTAAAAACCTTTACTTTCAGTTAGTTTATCCAGCAGTATAGTTAGTGCTTCGAGAACGAAATACTTGACAGTTTTGGCGGCCCCTTTTGGCGGTATACTTCGTTGCTCGCCCGCCTGCCAAAGTATTGTACGGTCTCCGGCGGCCAAAGCCTCTGGCGACGGCACGCGGGCAGGTTGGTCACGTCCGTACGGATGCTCCCTCCTCGCGCCTTGTCTACCGCCAAAATGACCTCACCAAAACTGTCAATTACTTAGCTCCCGAAGCACTAAATTCAGCATTTTCTCATGTGAAACGTACGTGGGTTGCCACCAAAACACAAAAGCTCAAAATCCTCAAAAAAAAGATTTAGCGCAATTTTGTGTTTATGCGCTCTATTTTTCTACCCAGACGGGCCCTACGCGGTGTGTTTTTTCAAATCCGATTACGGGCAACCGTAATCACCTAACACACAGACTCCTTTCGCTTCATCTTTTAACTCGATTGTTTTGATTAACGAGAATCAAATTGAGAATTGCGGAGTTAAACGAGTGTTTTTTCACCATTGACTACGGTTTACTTCGTACGCGCGATCTCTCCGGATTTTATTCTTGCCATATAATCGTCGTAGGCTCTTCGCACATTCGGGATCAGGAAATACAATGCAAATACATTTGGAAAACACATTGCAAAGATCATTGCATCACCGAAATTAAAAACACTATTAGCTGAAATTGCGGATCCTACCACTACGAAAGCACAGAAAATTATTTTGTATATATTTTCATTTAACCGGCTTTCACCGAACAAGAAAGTCCAGGACTTCAGGCCGTAATAAGACCAGGAGATCATCGTGGATAAGGCAAATAAGATCACCGCCAAAGATAAAATCGGAGGAAACCAAGGCATGGTTTGAGCAAAAGCACTTGAGGTCAAACCAATGGCAGCGTCATTCCCGCCACCTGCCGTAAAAGATTCGTAAGCAGCTTGTTGACCAATATCACCGTAACCGGAAATGATAATGACCAATGCGGTCATCGTACAGATCACTACCGTATCAATAAAAGGCTCTAATAGTGCTACAACCCCTTCGGAAATAGGCTCGTCCGTTTTTACAGCAGAGTGTGCAATAGAAGCCGATCCTACTCCCGCTTCGTTGGAGAAGGCAGCCCTACGAAAACCTTGGATCAAAACGCCCACAAAGCCTCCGTATAAAGCATCCGCAGAAAAAGCACCGCTAATGATCTGTCCAAATGCATTCGGAACCTGAGATAAATTACCAAAAAGAACGACCAAAGCCGCGACTACGTATATACCAACCATAAAGGGTACCACCTTATCCGTCACTCTGGCGATCGATTTAATTCCACCAAGAATGATCAGCGCAACAATTACTGCCATTGCAATACCGAATAAATAGCCTTGCCCGTAGAGGAAACTATTCTCCCCCCCTGTCACATCGATCAACTGCTGTGTCGCCTGGTTGATCTGTACCGTATTTCCTCCACCAAAAGATCCACCGATACAGGCTATTGCAAACAAAACCGCCAACACTTTACCAAAAGAAGCCCAACCAGCACCCTTTTCCGCAAATCCCTTAACCATGTAGTACATTGGCCCTCCCGATACGGTTCCGTCAATATTGATATTACGGTACATCACTCCCAGGGAGCATTCCACAAATTTCGATGCCATCCCAAAAATGCCGGCAATGATCATCCAGAAAGTAGCGCCCGGCCCTCCTAAAGACACCGCGATAGCAACACCAGCGATATTACCAACCCCTACCGTACCGGATAAAGCCGCCGTCAATGCCTGAAAATGGGATACTTCCCCTTTATCATCAGGATCGTCATATTTTCCTCTAACTACGTCAATAGCGTGACGAAAAGCCCGGATATTTACAAACCGCATATATACCGTAAAAAACATCGCCCCGACGACCAACCAAACTAAAACAAATGGAATTCTGTTCATTGCACCGTCGCCATCAATATCCCCGATCGGTATCGTAAAGAAAATGATCGATTCGACTACATTAGTGATCGGTGTAAAGAAGGCATCGATCTTTTCGTCCATTGTCATTTCCTGTTCCTGCGCAAAAGATAACAAGGGCAATAGTACTGCCGCCAGCAGTGTCATAAACTTTTTCATCATAATGATTAACCATTTACAATAATCTAAATTATGCCGCCAAGTTGTTTGTGAGCTATTTTCGAATTAATTCATGTCAAGGTATTTTTTTCTTTTAACTTATTCAAAAGTTCACGCCGTTTATTTTGGCTATACGTTTATTTTCAGGGTGAAAGAGGGATGCTTGTTCGGAGGGTTATTGAAGAGAAACCCGAAAGTTCCTGTTGTTTTTTTTAATTTGCACTGTATTTAGGGTTGTGTAAAAAATAACTTACAACAGTTGGCTGCTTCTTTTGGCGCTATACTTCGTTAAAAATACTCGCCGTAGCTTAGGCTATGCCTGCGTTTTTTGCCTTGTCTAGCACCAAAATAAGCAACCCAATTATTTATAACT
>CAZHNG010000121.1:16753-17527 GCA_964533785.1 uncultured Saprospiraceae bacterium
CTTATTCTTTCCACAACCCTTAATTATCGAGCCAGTCAATCCCATTGACAATTAATTAATAAGCTTTGTCTTCAAAAATTACCGATGAGCAAATTTTAATTTGGTTGAAAGCGGGGCGGGAATCCGTAATTGATTATCTGTTTCAACAATATTACAGCATGATCTGTATTGCCGTATACCGCATTTTCCCCGATAAGAATTATGCCGAAGACATCGCCCAGGAAGTGTTCTACGAGATCTGGAAACGACGCAGCGAGCTGCAAATCAATAGTTCACTGGGAGCCTATATGAGAAAAATGGCCGTGAATAAGACGCTGAATTTCATCCGGGACAAAAAACTCAACTTTGAAGCAGACCAGGAATACATCGTAGAGCATGCACAGCCCCAAATTGTCACCCATCAGCTAGAAGCGGAAGAATTAAAGCTAATTATTGACAAAACCATTGATAAGCTTCCCGAAAGATGTAGAATAGTATTTATTTTGAATCGGTATGAAAATATGCCGTATAAAGAAATAGCAAAGCACTTGAATATCTCGGTGAAAACAGTAGAAAACCAGATTTCAAAAGCTTTGAAAATCCTGCGACAAAATCTGGGGCCTTATCTCGGAATTTTGTCCATTTTATTTGGGTTAGTGATTTAATTGGACTTTTGACGCTAGACGCTAGATTCTAGACAACAAAACGCTGATATTCAATGGATATCAATTTTTCAGAACCAATAAATTTCCGTTGATTGTCAATTAGTTAGAATTTTTAGTCTAACTTCTAGAG
>CAZHNG010000122.1:0-4771 GCA_964533785.1 uncultured Saprospiraceae bacterium
GTTGGGCAAAAAGACGGCTTCAAAATGCAAAGAAATTTGTGTTACAGTGTATTTATTGGTCTAATAAAGAAAATTTTAAAGGTTATCTCATTTTGAACTTAAGGAAGTTCTGCTTTTCTCCAAAGGGAACCCGTTTGAAAATTATATTTATGTAATGTTTCTGTTTTCATTTGAATAGAATAACCCGGTAGCGTAGGGGGCATGTAGGCCCCATTCCTGATCACTACGGGATCTAAGAAATGCTCGTGTAAATGATCTACGTATTCAATGACTCTGTTTTCTAATGATCCACTAATACAAATAAAATCTATCATGGAAAGATGCTGAACGTGTTCACACAAACCGACCCCTCCAGCATGTGGACAGACGGGGATATTAAACTTTGCTGCCATTAGAAGTATCGCTAGTATCTCGTTGACTCCTCCTACGCGGCAACTATCAATCTGACAAATATCCATGGCTCCGGCCTGCATCATTTGTTTAAAAATGACGCGGTTTTGGCAATGTTCACCGGTAGCTACTTTGATAGGACGAACTGCCTGCGCTATCTTCAGGTGCCCTAGAATATCGTCAGGACTTGTTGGTTCTTCTATCCACCACAGGTCAAATTTCGACAGCGCTGAAATTTTTTCCACCGCTTCTCCGACATCCCATTTCTGGTTAGCATCCATCATTAATTTGATCTGATCACCGATTTCTTCTCTTATAATAGTAGCTCTTCTGATATCATCCTTCATATCGGCCCCCACTTTCATCTTTATATGCGTCCAACCCTGATGAACCGCTTCTCTGCAAAGCTTCCTGATCTTATCATCAGAATAGCCCAGCCAACCGGCTGAGGTAGTATAGGCGGGATAACCGTTTTGCAGTAAATATTCTTCCCGTTCCTGTTTTGTAGGTTCCTGTTTTCTGAGTATTTGGAGTGCTTCTTCCGGGGTTATGGCATCGGTGATGTAGCTGAAGTCTATACAGCTGATGAGTTCTTCGGGGGACATATTCGCTATTAACCGCCATAGCGGTTGCTTGTTGACTTTAGCATATAGGTCCCAGGTGGCATTAACAATGGCTGCTGTAGCCAAATGAATAACTCCTTTTTCCGGTCCCAGCCATCGCAGTTGACTATCTCCGGTAATGAGTCTGCGCCAAAAACCTGCAAAATCGCGCGCTATGGCTTCCAAGTGCTGGCCGATGACCAGTGGAGCCAGGGCTTCAATGGCTTTGCAGCATAAGTCATTACCCCGACCGATTGTAAAAGTCAAGCCATGCCCTTCAAGCCCATCCGGTCGGTTTGTTTTTAAAATAACATAAGCCGCAGAATAGTCAGGATCAGGGTTCATCGCATCAGAACCGTGTAAGGATCTGCTGGTAGGAAAACGAATATCCTTGATATCTAAAGCTGTTATGACTGTTTTCGTTTGCATACGCTCAATTTATTGACAAAAGCGATCCTTTGCTTTTTTTTCCTACATTCATTTGGAAACCGGCTCTATGATTATATCATCATTTTCCTCCCCTGCGCTATTGTATTTTTTTATTCAATACCTTTGATTTTTTTAAACACATCACTTCACCATCATTTACTCCGATCAATAAGAGCTCTTCTGAGGCATTAGTGCTTATCTTAGCCAAGGATCTAATATCTTCATTTAGAAATAATCCACTTTGTGAGGGATCGACAGGCTGAAATTGATGGTTTCCTATATTTAGCAAAGCCAGCCCTAAAGAGGCATTATAACTTCCATAAGTATTTTCAGCATTATTATTATTACCCGCAACAATAAGGTCTAATAGCCCATCCTGATTGAGATCTTCCGTAACAATGGCGCGTATGGGTGCCATTTGAGCCTCTATAGGCAATTCGATGGGGTCGAATGTCCCATCGCCTGAATTGATGAAAATTTGCGAAGCAAGGGTTTGTGCCTCTAGAACAAGAGCATTACCCAACAGGTCAGGGGTAAGTACCTGATCAAAGGTAGCTTCGGAATATTGCTGGTAGCGCTGAAATATTTTTCTGAAACCTGCTACTTGCTTAACCAGATCATTCATTCCGTGAAACGGGAAAAGTTGCTCTTCGCCATCCACTTTATTCTTCATAAAACAAGCGAGGATAGGATCGATTTTACCGTTTTGGTCAAAATCGTCCGCATATAGTTTTAAAGGTTTCTGTGGAGAGGCTTTGAAATCCTGATTGAATCCCTGGTTGCCGCCTATATAATCCGTATCGCCATCACCATCAAGGTCTGCGGCGGTTAAAACGTTCCATAAACCCAAAGTGTTATTCAGTGAGGCTTGTTCGTATCGTTCCAGTCTTCCTCCTTTATTGGTAAAAATGGTAAAAGGCATCCACTCTCCGACCAGCAACAGATCATCCCAGCCATCATTGTTATAATCATCCCAGAGCGCATCACTCACCATTCCAACATTACTAAGCCCCGAAACTTCATTACTTTTATCGACGTACCGGCCTGCTTCATTGACCAGTAGATAGCTACGGGGAGAGGTCGGGTACTGGCCGGGAGTAAGTCGTCCGCCAACGAAAAGGTCGATATCTCCATCCTGATCAAAATCACTACTTACCACACATCCGCCACTAGATTTTATTAAAGGTAAGGCATCGGAGCGTTGAAAATTTCCTCGACCATCATTAATATAAAGTCGATCATCGTATTGATCGGCATCCTTGGCAAACTCTATACCACCACTGACCACGTAAAGATCGAGGTCGCCATCGCCATCGTAGTCAAATAATAGTGACGCTACATCTTCGTATTTTTCCTCACCCGGAATAAATGATGCCTGCTGAAATTGTCCACTTTCATTTTGCATAAATAAAACCGGAGCATTTCCACTACTGCCACCTATAAATATATCCTCCCATCCATTTTGATCAATGTCCCCTGCGCTCATACAAGGCCCTTGTCGAGAATACCTCATGAGTAACAAAGGATCACGGTCAAAGTCGTCATAGTCGTTTTCTACTGCTTTATATTTGATTGGGCTATCTTTTGCTTCGAAATACGGGGAAGATAATAAAGTGGTAGTAGAGGCCACTTCATCTGATTTTTGGTAGGTAATTTCAATAGTTTGATTTGCAGGGGTATTGAAAAGGGTTTGTTGCTTGCCATCCGGCCAAATAATTTTTATTTCTTCTACTAGCGTATCTTTACCTAAACCAATATGTATCTCAGTGCTTATGTTGGATAGATAGCCTCGGGTGGGCGATACGAAATGATACAATTGCCCTTCTCCATAATCGATATAAACTTTTGCGCCCACAGCCTTTGTATTAAGGTCACTACCTTGTAATTTGATCTTGAGAAAAGAAGCTTTGTCAGGTAATTGATTCTCAAATAGTAAGGCATTGGAATTAATATCATTGGTGACAATATCAAGATCACCATCGACATCCAGGTCGGCATAGATGGCTCCGTTTGAAAAAGAAGGAATAGCAATTCCTGCGCTTTCACTTACATCACTAAAGGATAGATTTCCTTCATTTTTATAGAGAAAGTTAGGGATCTTGACTTCGACCAAGGCGCTCATCAAATTTTTAGTCCTTTCTACTTTTGCTTCTTTTGTACCAAAATAAGATTTGCTGGCATTGAAATTGATATAGTCCAGGTCGGTCATATCCTTAACAAATCCATTAGATATAAATATATCACGGTCCCCATCATTGTCAAAATCAGCTAAAAGGGGCCCCCAGCTCCAATCCGTTGCGTGTACTTCGGACAATTGGCCAATGTCAGTGAAATACAATCGACCCTTTCCATCTGTTCCCCTGTTCAGTTGTAGCGTATTCCGGATGTATTGAGGCTGGTAACCGGCGTCCATTCTCATACGAAAGCTCTGGGTTTCCATACCGGCAATCATCGATTTTCGGCGATCATTATTGTCCGGCAACATATCCAACACCATAATATCCGGCAATAGATCATTATTTACATCTCCAATATCGACGCCCATGCCGTTATAGGTTTGAGTTGGCAAAAAATCCTTGCCCTTTTCCTTAAAGGTGCCATTCCCTTGGTTGAGATAGACCAGATCGTTGGGCATAAAGTCGTTAGCTACGAAGATGTCCGGCCATCCATCATTATTGAGGTCATCAACGGCTACTCCCAGACCGTATCCTTCAGTAGTAATGCCACTGCTGGTATCTTTTTTCTCGTATAAAACGTGTCCTAAATTTTCTTGATACCCAAGGTTTTCGTAGAGGTGGTCAATTGTCTCTCCTCCGGTTACCGGAACGCCCTGTTGAAAAATATAGGTTTTGTCTACCTGGTCCACCCGGTTGGTCAATACGAACAAATCCAGATCTCCATCCAGGTCATAATCAAAAAATACGGATTGAACACTAAAAGAATGGTCATCAATACCGTAAGCAGCAGCAGCCTCCTTAAATTGCGGTATACCGTTGGCATCCTTACCCTGGTTTACAAATAGCAGGTTTTTTCTCTCGGCTTCCTGACGAGTGGGGCCTGCTACGCATAGGTATATATCCAGCAGATCGTCTGCATTGATATCAACAAAGGTGACTCCCATAACCCAGGCGTCGGTCATCAGCTTTGCGTGTTGAGTGATCTTTTCAAATTGTAGCTCACCACGGTTGAGGTACAATTCGGAGCTTACCATATTGCCGCCGAAAAACAAATCCGGAAGACCATCATTATTCAAATCTCCTACCGCAACGCCAGATCCGTTGTAGATGTAATAGTAATCAAACAAGTTGATGCTGTCATTCTCTGTAATGGTATTCGTAAAGTCAATACCT
>CAZHNG010000122.1:4781-17496 GCA_964533785.1 uncultured Saprospiraceae bacterium
ATGCGTTTCTAACCGTTTAAAAAATAAAGTTTTGTCTACTTCCGTCATACACCCTGGTAAACAGCCTAGGATAGTAAAAACAAGTAGCTTGTTAATCATCTCCATATTGACAAATTTACCTTTAAAGATAATACTCAACATCTTCTGGTTTTACAAACTTGAAGAATAACAATCAAAACTAATGCCCGAGGCACTGGTGCTTTTGAAAAAGAGAACGTCAACATGAGTTATCCAGAATATTCCCAAAAGCCCCTATAGCATTGATCATTAATTGATTAAAGGGGTGGTGAACGAGTTGGCAAGTAAAAGGCTTCCTCATTTTGTAAAACTAGGGGTACACTAAATTTTTGATAGGTCAAGTGAAGATTGAGGGATTAATCTTCACTTGACCATTAGATACTGTAGATCAACCTGAGTTTAAGAAATACCTTTCTAAAGTTAATTAGTATCCCGGATTTTGATTCAAATTAGGGTTACTATCCACATCTTGTCTTGGAAGTGGATAATATTCGTGTTTCCCTTTAACGAATACCCCACCGCTGTTCGCTCTTAGTTCGGGATTGTTCTGGAAACGTTCTGCTGCAATGCCCCAACGTCGCAGGTCCCACCACCGGTATCCTTCAATGGCTAATTCTCTAACCCTTTCATCGCGAATGGCTTGTCTTAATGTAGATTGATCCATATCGGAATACGCGGGCATATTAGCTCTGGCACGTACCCGGTTAATAGCATCGAAGGCAGCCTGAGTAGGTCCTTCACTTTCGTTTACTGCTTCTGCGTACATCAACAATACGTCGGCAAAACGGATGAGTCGCCAGTTATTAGTGTCGCCGGCCCATTCACCAGGTGCGAGGGAAGTTTCATTTTCGAAATTCAGGTATTTCCGCACCCAGATGCGCTCAAGGTCCGGACCACTAAATGCTTCGGTGAATGTTTGCTGATACATCATTGCGCCCGGATAGTTCCATACGATGGTAGCTTTTGCTCTGGGATCTTCACCACCATCTACAGTTTGTTGCGCCATAAATAAGTCAAACACCCATTGATTAACGGATACGCTTTGCTGACTGGAAAAGGCTCTTGGTGCAATATCCGCTTCCCATGCCTGACCTCTCCAGACATTGCCGCCGGTACCACCCCATCCACCGGTAATGTTACCATCGTACTGCACTTCGAAGAGCGATTCAATATTATTGGTCGTTTCTTCTCTGAAGTTATCGGCGTAATCTTCGGTTAGGTCGTATAGCCCGGAATCAATTACTTTTTTAAATTCGGTAGCTGCTGCCGCCCACTGTTGGGTATATAAATAACACTTACCAAGAAGGGCTGTTGCTGCTCCTTTGGAAGCTCTTCCGACCTGATCGTCCGGCCAGGTATCGGGCAATGAGCTTTGCGCAATGAGCAAATCGGCGATCATAGCATCGAAAACTTGTGAAGGCGTTGAGTTACCAATGAAAACTTCTTCTACTTCTGTTACTTCTCCCAGTACCAGAGGTATATTACCCCATTGATTAACAAGATAAAAATAAGCGTGGGCACGCAGGAACCGTGCTTCACCGAGTATTTCTGACTTGCGATTTTCGTCCATTTCGATGTTCGGCACGTTTGCTATCACCTGATTAGCGGCGGCTACCTGTTTGTACAACTCCCCCCACGGCTCGTTCAACCGTGGAAAGTCTGGCGTCGCGCCAAATATTCCTCCATCATTTACATTAATCTGCGGAAATGGATCCACTTCATCAGATCGGTGGATCAGTAGTAAACCCACACCGATACGACCGAATGCCGGAATAGTTGGGAGAGACGCATACACAGCAGTTACGCCTGCTTCTGCATCCGTTGCGTTCCTCCAAAAGACGTCGGGACTCAGGCGGTTAGGGTCGGTAATGTCCAGGTCTTCTTCACAAGTGGTAAAGGTGAGCAAGATAAATAAACCTGCCATGATCCCTTTTAAATACATGAATTTATATCGAAAAATTTTCATAATTGCGTGTTTTGAAAAGAATTTTATAGTTTGAGATTGAAATTGATAGGTTTATCAGAACCCTACCTGCAAACCGGCAAACCATGTTTTGGCCTGCGGATAAGTATTTCGATCAACACCTCCATTGAAGATACTGGTATTCTGGAAAATACCTCCCCGGCCGATCTCGGGATCATAGCCCGTATAATTAGTGATCGTAAATACGTTTTGTCCACTGATATAGATCCTGGCTCTGGAAAGCGGGGAATTTTCTATTATTTGTGAAGGCAACGTATAGCCAAGTTGGAAGCTCTTTAACCGGAGGTAAGAACCATCTTCTACGTAAAAGCTGGAAGACCGCCGGTTATTCGCCCGGTCGCGAATGGTTAACCTTGGAATATCCGTATTCGTATTCTGTGGGGTCCAGGCATCGTTGACCGCATCGATCTTATTTCCGCCACTACCATCCAGAATAAATTGTAACCGCTTACCATTCCAAATGTCAATGCCAGATACACCCTGAATAAAGATCCCCAAATCGAAATTTTTATAGTTCGCATTAAAATTAAACCCATAACTGAAATCGGGGATAGCGTCGCCCAGAAAAGTACGGTCATCGTCATCAATATCTCCATCGTTGTCGAGATCCACGTAATTAAAATCTCCTAAAACGGCATCACCCCTGCCATCAGCATCGATCTCCCCTTGAGTTTGGTACAATCCTTCTACCACAAAACCATAAAAAGCAGCCACCGGCTGTCCCACCTCCGTACGAGTAGCCAAAACTCCCGACTGGCTAAATGCACCGCCGGCGATAGGATTAACTCCTTCGCCCAGGGATATTACCTCATTTTTCAGGGTAGTTACATTTACACCTATATCATAGCTAAAGTCACTTTGAGAAGAGCCGCCACGGTAGGTAGCATTCATTTCAAAGCCCTGATTATCAATAGTAGCTGCGTTACTACGCAAAGAACCTCCTAACCCGCCGTGCAATGGAATGGGCAAGTTGGTGAGGATGTCTTCCGATCTACGTTTGAAGTATTCCAGGGTAAGCGTAATCTTATCATTTAAAAAACCGGCGTCGATACCTACGTTAGTGGTCTTCGTGGTCTCCCAAACCAGCCCCCGGTTGGCCAGATTACGTACAATAGATCCCGCAGAGGTTCCACTGTTTACACCAGCATAGTTATAGCCGTTATCAATGTTAATTCCACTTACGATATCGTAATTCCCGATGTTCTGAGATCCCAGTTCTCCATAACTACCCCTGATTTTCAAGTTAGTAATGAAGCCATCAGGGAAAAACGATTCATCACTGATCCGCCACCCTGCAGAAATAGAGGGGAAGGTGCCCCAGCGGTTTTCTTCCGCAAAACGAGAAGAACCATCCCGCCTGATGGTAGCACTAAGTAAATACTTACCTTTAAAATTGTAGTTGATACGGCCCAGGACGGATAGCAAGGCATTCTCTTGTAGGGTGCCATTAACGTCCGTATTATCAATAGCCGCAGACAATACACGCTGCTCATTCGTAGAAAAGTTAGTACCAATGCCAATCACACTGCGGCCTTCGCCGGTCTGACTGGTATATCCAGCCAGTAGATCCAAATTGTGATCGCCAAAAGATTTATTGTAGTTAAGGGTATTTTCGATTAGTATGCCTAAAAAGCGATTGTAACTCTCATTCAGCCGTGCAATATCGTTGGAAGCTTCCTGTGATGTACTCAGGAAGAAAACTGGTTCAAAATTATAATTGTGCTGCACTGCGTAATCCAAACTCAGGTTTAACTTGTAGGTTAACCCAGGAAGAATTTGTAAGCTGGGAGCGATACTTCCCACTACCCTGTCAGTGGTGAATTTATTGTCATTTAAGATTGCTCTGCCGTACCAGTTAATCCCCCGGGCTACGCCGTGGAAAACCGGGTCGATACCTGCAAAACCTCCAATATTATTTTCATTAAAAACTGGGATAGTAGGGATTTCTCCACGCTCTCTTCCAAAGAAAGTATTAGGGTTATTGACTTCCCTACTGATCGATAAGTTTTCCTCAATGGAAAAAATACCTTTTGAAAAAGTAGAGTTAGCCCTGAAATTGTAGCGTTTAAAATCAGAATCTACCACGATCCCTTCTTGATCAAGGTATTGCCCGGAAATATAAAAAGTAGCATTTTCTCCTCCACCGGATATGCTCAGGTTATGATCCTGGTAGAGGGCAGTATTCAGTGATAGGTCCTGCCAATCGGTATCAATTGTGGGGTCAAAACCTGTATCATTGGGTACAGCTCTCGGGTCACCATCGTTGTCATTAGCAGCATTCCGATAGTCTGCGTATTCTCTGGCATTGAGGAAGTCAAGAGTAGTGGTAGGGCTTTGTGCTCCCCATTTGGTATTAAAATTAACCTGAATTTCTCCGGCTTGTCCTTTCTTAGTAGTGATCAATACCACACCATTAGCAGCACGGTTTCCGTAAATAGCAGCGGCGGCAGCATCTTTCAAAACCTCTATTGATTCTATATCGTTCGGGTTTAAAAAATCCATTGATCCTACAATATTACCGTCGACAACATACAAGGGCTGATCATTGCCAAAAGTACCGGTTCCCCGAATGACGATATTTACGCTAGCCCCCGGAGATCCACCATTCGTTTCTACCCTGACCCCAGCTACTTTACCTTGTAATAATGCTCCCGTGCTGGCATAATCGGTATTGGTCAGTTCTTCGGAGGATACCGAACTAACAGCTCCGGTGATATCCGCTTTGCGTTGGGTACCGTAGCCAATTACTACGACTTCATCCAATACGGAACCACTTTCCAATTGTATATCAATTGTGGTGATCCCACCTTCAATTGAGACCTGTTGAGTGGTATAGCCTGTGTAAGATATGTTAAGGCTTTGAGCATCTTCCGGCACTTCGAGCGTGAAATAACCTTCAAAATCAGTGACCGTGCCGGTTGCCGAACCGGAAACTAATACATTAGCGCCAATGAGCGGTTCATCCGTTTTGGCATCAGTGACCGTTCCCGTAATCGTCCTTTGCGCAACGACCAATTGAATGGAAAACAGCATCACTACTAGTGAGAGAAATTTTAATTGCATAGTTAGAGTTTTTCGTTTTAGATCCTAAATTTGTTGTGATCAATTTTCAATTCGACAATTGTTTGTCTATCTTTTAGAGCGTTACTAGCATTGCATTATCATGAATTCACCCTCCAAAAGGATTTCATAAAAGTACAGTTATAAGACTGTGATCACGCCTATTATTTTTGCAGAACATTATACAATTTTTGCAAAACACAAAATATAATACCATAAAAAAAGAAATCAATGGAATTAACTTTCAACAAAACACTCTTTTTTGAATTGTGCTTTGTACTCGGTAGGAGAAAAATTAATATGCTTCTTAAATTGACGATTGAAATTAGAAATATTGTTAAATCCGGAGGCAAAGCAAATTTCTAAAACAGTAAGTTGTTCTTCCAGTAATAATTTACAAGCGTATCCAATTCTTACCTCATTGAGATAGGTACAAAAAGATTTTTTGTTTACCTTTTTGAAGTATCTGCTGAACGCAGAAGGGTTCATATTCGCCAAATTGGCTACTTCTTCCAATGTTATTTTATCCTTGAAATTTGTCATGATATGATTATAAACCGGATCAAGTCTCCTATTTTCATCTTTTTGAAAGGAAAAGGCATAACTTTGGCTGGAAAGCATCCGAATATCTGTCTCCTCTGAAAGGCGTTTGAGCAGCCTTAAAAAAAGAATCAGCTTTTCAACCCCTTCTACATTGACCATTTCTTCTAATAAAGGATCTATTTCACATGAACAGGTCTTACCGAACTTTATTCCCTGCCCAGAAATATCAATCAGTTCTCGTATCGATTTCATTTCTGGAGTGTTAAGCAGGGTTTCACCGGCAAAATCACGTCTGAAGTGAATAACAATGGCCTCTGCTACCAATTCTTCTGAATGCTCGAAATACACTTTGTCATTTTTCCACAAATGGGGTAAATTACTCCCAATTAATACCAGGTCACCCGGTTGAAACTTTTCTATATGGTCACCAATAAACCGTGTGCCATAACTTTGGGTTATGAATACTAGCTCCAATTCTGCATGAAAATGCCAGGTTTTTAAAAAATGCGGATATTGGTGTTTGGCGATTGTAAAAGATTTATCCCGGTGCGAAGATCTATCTATTAAAGTTGGCTTCATGAACTGAAAATACAATTTTATATTAAGTTTTTAAAGGAAAAACAAAATAAATTACGGCTACCTGGTATCCTTAACGTTTGCTAAAACTATCTTTGAAAACTAAATGAATCCAGTGAAAAAGCCGCTTATTAGGTCACAGAAGAAAAAAATGCTTATTATTGAAAAGAATCATTGGGACGAGAGGCATTGTATTTATCTAGTCTATTCTTTTTCATTAACATAAATTCAAAACGAACAACCAACCATGTTTAAAATCTCAATAGTCAACCAATTAATCAGCTCCCTCTTTTTTATCGCCTTGTTGCTTGGATGTAATCGTTCTGAACCGGAGCGTCAACCAAAACCCAATATCCTCTTTTTATTCACCGACGATCAAACCTTCCGGACCATCCATGCCCTGGGCAATGAGTTGATTAATACCCCCAACCTGGACAAATTAGTCAATGGTGGTACCACCTTCACCCACGCCTACAATATGGGAGGATGGCACGGTGCGGTTTGCGTAGCTTCGCGCTCGATGATTATTTCAGGTGCCCATTTGTGGCCAGCCCTTTCATATGATAAACGTTGGCGCGCCGGCGATTCCACAGCCATCGCCCAAACCTGGGGCCGCATCATGGCCCGCAATGGCTACGACACCTACATGTCCGGAAAATGGCATGTAGCCGCACCGGCGGATGTCGTTTTCGATACGGCAGCACACGTCCGGCCGGGTATGCCCCGTGATAACTGGGGAAAAAGACCGGAAGCGACCAGAGATCAGGTCACCGTATTTGGGACTACAGACATAGATTTAAAATCATTCATGCCTGCTGGCTACCATCGACCCAATGACGAAAATGATAATTCCTGGTCTCCCACTGACCCTCAATTCGGTGGCTTCTGGGAAGGCGGCAAACACTGGAGTGAAGTACTAAAGGACGACGGGCGTTATTTTATTGAAACAGCAGCCCAAAAAGATGATCCTTTTTTCATGTACCTGGCTTTTAATGCGCCCCACGACCCGCGGCAATCCCCCCAGGAATTTATTGATCAGTACCCGGTAGAAGATATGCCCTTGTTCGAAAACTGGCAACCCGAATATCCCTGGAAAGATAGCATCGGCAACGGTGCTGGATTGAGAGATGAAGCACTGGCGCCTTTTCCACGTACGCCTTACGCGCTAAAAAAACATCTCCAGGAATATTACGCTATTATCACCCACCTGGATGCCCAGGTCGGACAGATCTTACAAGCCCTGGAAGCATCCGGTAAAATGGACAACACCTACATTTTCTTTACCTCAGACCACGGCCTGGCGGTAGGGCAGCACGGCTTGCTGGGTAAACAAAATATGTACGAACACAGCGTCCGCGTTCCCTTGATCATGGTGGGACCAGACATTCCGAAAGGTCAAACCGTGGATGCAGATGTCTACCTACAGGATATTATGCCTACTAGCCTGGAGTTGGCTAACATCCCAAAACCAACGCACGTCGCTTTCCATTCTCTACTCGACCTGGCAAAGGGAGATCAACAAGACAGTCATTATCCCGCTATTTATGGTGCTTATGTCGACTTGCAACGAATGATCAGAAAGGATGGCTTTAAATTGATCGTTTATCCCAAGATTCGCAAAATGCTGCTTTTTGATGTAGCAAACGATCCTTTGGAAATGAGTGATCTGGCAGCAAACCCGGAGTATAAAGAGAAAGTAGATTCCCTTTTCAAGGACCTTGTGGCTTTACAAAAGGAAATGGAGGATACATTGAATTTGGAGGCTGTTTTTGCGGAGGAGTGAAATGGAGTTGCTTCGTAATTAGTTTCACAAAACAGTTGAAACATCGATAATTATTGGACTTGATACATCGAGTTTGTTTATTGACTAAGGAGTCTCCTGTATCCCCAAGCAGCGAACTCCCTCCCCCAGTCGTTTTGCTGAAAGGCAATACTACTCTTGATTTTTTTTCAGATAACCCATCTCAACAATATGGCAAAATGGTGTACACTGTTACTACTGGCCCTGTTCACAACGACGGGCTGCGAATTGGTAGATATCGAGGATATTGCTGATGTGGGCATTCAGCAGGGGGTACGTCCGATCTACGCAGCGCTGGATCATTGGGACGAGATCCTAAGCCTCCCACCGCAACCCATCGGTAACCTGGGAAAGATCTACTATAAGGCGCCCTACCTCTACGTCAATGAGCGCTTCCGGGGTATCCACGTTTATGATAATTCGGATCCTACCCAACCCATCCCGATCGCTTTTATCCAGATCTTTGGTTCGGAGGATATTGCGATCAACGGAAATATTTTGTACGCCGATAATTATACGGATCTTGTTGCTATCGACATTAGTGACATCAATAATGTGGAGGTGGTCGACCGGGTAAAGGATCTCTACTCCCGGGAAGCCAAAGCGTATCCGGAGGGCTTCTCCGGCTATTTTGAATGTGTTGAAGACGGTAAAGGGTTCGTCGTTGGATGGGAAGAAGCGGAATTGCTTAATCCGGAATGTCTGCGTTGAGGTGCCTGTTGTTGTGAAGGCGATCTTGGAAGTCTTATGATTTTGTAGCTATATTTTTCAGTCTTTGACCGGCGAACGGTGTATACTAAACGGTCAGAGACCGGATGATATTCCTACCAAGTCTGGAGACTTGGCAGATCGGGGGAATGTCTGCGTTGAGGTGACCGTTATTGTGAAGACGATCTGGAAAGTCTTATGATTTTGTAGCTATATTCTTCGGTCTTTGACCGGCGAATTGAATTGAAAGAAAATCAACATACTAACTTAACTCCCTTAACTATATCCATTTATGAGAAACACATTAACACTGTTCATCTTAATTGCCGCCGGACTTTTCGTGGCTTGCGAATCCGGCCAGGACGATCTGGCCCTGACCAGTTCGAATACCGGTGTTGGCGGATCCTACGCACGCTTTATCATCGTGGGCGATTTCATGTATGTGGTAGACGATCAGAGTTTGATCACCTTTGATATTTCCGATGCCGATGATCTGGTACAGGTAGACAAGCAACCCATCGGAAATCGCATAGAAACCATTTTCAATTTCAACGAAAAGTTGTTCATTGGGTCGGGAGAAGGCTTGTTTATTTACGAAATTTTGGAGAATGGTATCCCTCAGCAGCTATCCGCCACCAGCTATTTCGAGTTTGAGATCTACCCTTGCGATCCGGTAGTCGCCAACGATAGCTTTGCTTACGTTACGCTGAATGCCAAGCGCCGGATCAATGATCCCTGCGGTGGCTCCTTTGAGGTGGATGCCAACGTGCTCAAAATTTTTGATATCACGGACCCCCGGCAACCGAATTTACTCGCCGAATACGGGATGTTTGCCCCCAAGGGCGTAGGACTGGACGGCACCACCCTTTTTGTCTGTGACGATGAAGCGGGGCTGAAAATATTTGATGTGACCGATCCTTATAATCTAGTGTCTATCGCGCATATTGAAAACTTCACGGCCTTTGACGTTATCCCCTTGGATGGTCTATTGCTGGTCGTAGGTCCGGAGAATGTGTACGAATTTGACTACACCGACCTGGATAACATCACGTTGCTTTCCTCTTTCCGCTACGGAAATAATTAATGCCTGAATTTCATGCAGTTGCCTAAACTTGTGAGTGTTGTATTAATCATCTTGTGCTTCCATCCACCGGTCCAGGGGCAATCTTATCGAGACTACCGGCCCAATTGGGGCATCAAATTCAACCCGCTGGCTACGCTAGCCCATACCCCCGGCATTGAACTGGGCCTGGAGCATACGATCAGGGCAAATGCAACCATCCACCTCGGAGGAAGCTACCTGAGTGATTTTGGAATTTTTACAAACAAGAATTTTGACGGATATAAATTGATCGGGGAATATCGTCAGTACGATCCCTTCAAACGTGAACATCGGAACACCTTCCTGGCCTTTCAGTTTAATTTTAAAAAAGCCGTTGCCCGGGGCCGGACTTATCTTAATCGGGCCAATGGAAATTATCAGCAGCTTACCGAGGTCAAGGTGGTAAATACTTCATTAGATTTTTTAGCGGCCTACGGTAAGGTAATACCCCTCACGTCCTGGTTAAGTATGGAATTATCCGCCGCCGTAGGAGCCAAAAGACTCTCTGTCACTTCGGATGACGTAACTGCCGACGCTTCCTTTGCTCTATTTGACAACGATAACCCATTCGATTGGTCGGTCAATTCGCTGGGTAGTGAATGGTATCCCCTGTTGCGGATGCAGTTAAAATTGAATATTGAGCTATAGGAAGGCTTTATGGTTATTTTCAAAAAGAAAAAAAGATATGAAAAATTACATGGATCATATTGAGATTAATCCGAAAAAAATGTTCGGAAAACCCATCATTAGGGGAACTCGGATCACTGTAGAATTGATATTAGAGGAATTAGCTGCAGGGAAAAGTGCCAATGATGTAGTTCATGCGCACCCAAATTTAAATAAGGAGGACATTTGGGCTGCACTTGCTTTTGCCGCAGATTCAATTAAAGGGGAAAGAGTTTATCCTGTTGCCGTATGAAATTTATTGCTGATGAAAATGTAAATCTGCACATTTAAACAGCTTTGACTTTTTCGGAGTCACCCTCATTTTCATTTGTAAAACTTGCAATAAGCGTAATATCATCAAGGTTACAAATTGCAGTTAAACAGTAGTTAAACAATTGCTATAATTTTATCTCGATGTACTTCCAACAGATCATGTTGACCCAATAAATCAGTAATTTTTGGAGCAATATTTATAAAAAGAGTTGTGACTTCATTTAATCTCATGTTTCCAACTTTAACGTGTATCAACTGTGGTGGCTTTCCATGTAAAAGAAAGGATTGGTAGAAATCTTCATCTTTGGAAACTACCACCCCATCATTGCCTGCGACCGAAATGATATCATTGTCATCAGTAGCATTTCCCAGAGGCAAATCTCTAGTATGGATAACGTTATGCCCCAAGTCCGTGAAGGCTTTTGCCACACTCATCGGCAAATGAGCATCAATAATAAATCTCATGCCGCAACTGGTATACTAATACTACCTTTAGCATTGACTGCTAAAACGGCAAATGCAAGACAAGCTTTAATATCTTCTTCTTCCAGATCCGTGAATTCAGCTAAAATATCTTCTACGGTATCTCCTGCAGCCAAATATTCCAAAATGCTAGATACCGGGTAACGAAGATTTCGAATACATGGCTTCCCATGACAGATTGCAGGATTGATCGTAATGCGGTTTAATAATTTTTCTTTGTTTGTCATCTAGATGCTCGTATTTATTTAATAAAACAATTTATATGGTAGAACAGTTCCAGGGAAATCATACGTAAATTTATACAAAAAATTACGGCTAATAGTCCCCTGACGAGCAACGGATATTAAAGGTTAACATGCTTACCTATAGCAAACCAAATCTCAATCGAATAGACCTAATATCATCACTTCCGCAAGGAAGTCCATAACACAAAACCTGCATGTCCTCCATGTTTCAATTCACCCCAACCACTCCCAAGGCCCCGTGATCGCCAGCGTCTCCCCACTCTCCTGAATATTAACGAACAGCGTTTTCCCGGAAGGCGAAAATACCAATCCGGCAAATTCAGACTTCGACCCCCGGTTGACAGCAAAATTATAGATCTCCCCATCCTTATTGATCCCGCGAATGTGATTCAAATCTCCGTTATCTTCACATAGGATGACATCCCCCCAGGGCGCAATGGTCAAATTATCACACGCGTGCAGGATGGATTTATCGGGAGATTCGGCGTATAATTCCAAAATACCGGGATTGTCCATTTCGGCCGGTGTACCTTCTTCCGGAGACGGTTGGTAGCGGAATACCTGTCCGCTCTCTTTCGGACCACCATTCGTACAGGCAAAGAATAATTCTCCATCACCAAACCACATTCCTTCACCGCGGGCAAAACGCGCTGCTCCTTTTTCAAATCCCTGATAACGCAGATCATCTTTTGGTGCTAATACCTCATCGATATCCAACCATTCCACTTTTAACTGCTGCCGTAAGGCTACCGTCTGCTCGTCCCAGTTGCGGGTATCCAATTGTGGTTGATCGATGATTGCCAGCACTTGCAATTGACCACCTTCGTGCAATTGGCCCGGCACATCAGGGATATAGCGGTAGATCAGACCATCGCCACGGTCTTCCGTTTGGTAGACAATTCCGGTGTTTGGATCTACACAAACAGCTTCGTGATTGAAGCGACCCATTGCTTTTATGGGCTTAGGGTCAGCGATCAGCGGTGTATCCGTAGCCGGCACTTCAAATACATAACCATGTTCTTTTTCAATGGGACCTTCCGGATTGGTGGTATCTTCTTCGCAACTCAACCAACTGCCCCAGGGCGTCACCCCTCCGGCGCAGTTGCGGTAAGTACCGACAAGGCTCAAAAATTCTTGCTCCACCTCACCTGTCTCTTCGTTATAAACGAAAGTAGTGGTACCGCCAATACCCGGCAATTCCGCATTACCCGGGTCATAGATTTTCAGCATATCAATCTGCGTCAGCATCTCGTTCT
>CAZHNG010000123.1:0-17436 GCA_964533785.1 uncultured Saprospiraceae bacterium
ATTGAAAGTTGTGACTTACTGGAATACAATGGCAATTACATGATTAGGGTTCGATCAAAGGATGGCGCTGAAGGCTATTGTGTTGGCCACAATATTCGTATGCCTCATTTATATCCCATACAATTACAATTAGTCAATCCCTTTTTTCTTGGTAGGGATGCGCGAGAACTGGATCAATTAATTGATGGGGTGTTCATGTTTAAAAACAATTATAAATACCAGGGTATACCCTATGGATACCCATCGCCACGGTCGAAATGGCCATATTAGATATGTTAGGGCGAATAGCCCAGAAAAGCATGGGGGAATTGATCGGAGACATCCAAAATACGGAAATTGCTATCTATCGTGCCATTAACAATCGGGGCAAATCTGCCGAAGCAAGTATTGAAAGGATCAAAGCGCTACAGGCCGAAACCGGGGCTAAAGCCGTCAAATTTAAAGTTGGAGGCCGTCGTACTAATCCCGAAGTGCCGGAAGGTCGAACCGAAAGATTAATTCCCATGATGCGGAAGGCTTTTGGAGATGATATAACAATTTACGCAGACTGTAATGGCAGTTATGATGCCCGCGAAGCCATAAGAATTGGAAAAATACTGGAATCTAACCGGATTGACCTTTTCGAACAGCCTGTACCAACAGACTGGTACGAGGATTGGAAGAAGACGGCAGATGCACTAACTATTCCAATTGCCTCAGGAGGTGGTGAAGTTAGTCTACGCAACTTTCGCTGGCTAATCGGAAATGATGCGGTACAAATGGTACAACAAGACCTGTTTTATTTTGGTGGGATGATTCGCTGTATGAAGGTTGCGCGAATGGCGGCCACTAAGGGATACGTTTGTACGCCACATATTTCAGGCACCGGCTTAGGCTATATTTATATGATGCAATTTGTATCAGCTATACCGAATGCAGGTCCATTTCATGAGTTTAAAGGAGTGGGCAATGAAGTGCCGTTCGAATGCAAAACTTCAAGTTTAAAACCTGAAGACGGCATTCTTCATTTACCTAAAGGAATAGGCAGTGGTGTGGAAATTGATCCTGAATTTATTGGAAAGCATCGGGTGATGAATCTGTAAAATCACCTAAACCAAGGGGTGTAGCCCGATTTTGATGTATAATGATTAGATGAAGTCCAAGTGGGTTAAAATAAAGGAGAATACTTCAAGAACCCTCCTTAAATTACAAGCAGCGACGTAAGGCGGTTTCTTCTAGTAACCGCCTTTCTTTCATTGTCGTAACGTTGCATCAGATTTGGGCTGCACCCTTTTTTGTTTTACTCCTGTTCTAATACCAGCACCCAATCTTGATTATTTCCCGGAGGAGAAAAGGACAATAACTGCTGCCTCTTCCTACTTTCTTCCTCATTAAAAGCTCCTTTTACTGGGTCAAACCAACGAACGCGGTAGTTCTTCTCAACAGGAAGTCTTAGTTGAATAGCTTGTGACTCCGGTAGGTAAATAATGACTAAACTGCGCGTAGCGTCAGCACTGACCGATACGAAATGATTGTAAGTGATTTCACCCGGTTGTTCCAACAATAAATCAGGAGCAGGGCGCAGGGTCCACCATTCATATTGCTGGAAACAATCTGATAAGAGTCCAATCTGTTTACTCCCATCGTATTCAATGCAGGTATACCAAGGATTGGGCCCTTTACCATCGGGATTTCGGTGATTTTCGATTAATTCGCCCGGCTGTTCTATCCAGGGCCAAATGCCATTGGCGCCATAGGTAATACCGGCAGTAGGGGTAGCTAACACACTCCAGTAAGAAGCATTGCGAACATCACGTGCCGTAACTTTAAAATGTATGTTTTCGTAGTTGGGTTCCATATTGATGATAGGTTTAGCTGGTAGTTGTGCCCAGGTTTGGTTGGGAGGTCCCTGGGTGATCCAGTCTACATTGCGCTGGCTAGTGCTATGGGTCGATTGGTAAGCGATTACATCCAACCAATCTTCTTTTGCATAATCCTCACCGATCCAAGATAAACCTGAAGGGTGTAACGTAACCGGCGCCTGAACCGGACGGTGAAATACCTTACGTCCAATGGTTTTCCACCGTTGTTCGTAGTCTCCTGTGTACCGGCCGTCTCCGCCTAGTATCCATAACACATGATTACCCTGAAGGCGGGCTACAATGTACTTAGCAAGCAACACCGCTTCGTTGTGGGGCAAGTAATAGCCCGGACTCAGGTGTCGGCCGTCTCCAAAAGGGAGTGCCCATAAAAGAACGGGAGCGGCCAGCAAACCGTGATCATTGATGGCATCGGTACGTTCGTCAATGCGCCGAAAGAAATCTGGGTTAATTTCAAGGCGTCCGCTACCGGTAAAGGCCACTTGATCTTCGGCATTTAACTCACAACCGCGCCATTGGGTAGTGACATATTGAATAGTATTATACGAATGTTCCCGTCGTTGTTTCAGGTAGCGGTCCCAATCTGCTGGAGTGGACTTTAAAGCGCCGTTCCAGGCCGTACACGCCGTCCAAAAAAAAGGCGTTCCATCAGTATAGGTCAAGTAAAAACTACCGGGCTGAGTAGCGACTGCCCCTCTTTGATATAAGGGAAAGGAACGTTGGCCAGGTATCACCTGAAAAGTACCACTTTGTTGATGTAGCCCGGTATTATTAGCATCCGAACAAGTAGTCTGGTAAGTCCAGGTTCCTAATTCATCGGGTAAAAAACGTATTTTCCAATTTTTGTCGCCGTCCCAAAAGCCGTTAACCGTCCAGCTGCGTCCGGTAGCTGATGTGAAAGTAGCTTCGAAGGTCTTTACATCGTATAAAACATTATCGTAAGTGGTGGTGCTGGTAAAATCGAGTTCGAGTTTTTCCCAAATGGCAGTTTCTATTATTTGAGCGTTTACCACATATACTTTGAATAGGCAAATTACGGATAGCAGGAATAAAGTTCGCATCGATAAATTTATTTTTTTAGCAATTTTTTCCGCCGTAACAAGGCAGTCGGAATTTACGGATCGATAAGGCTCTAAAAGAGTCTGTCACATCTCCGCTGCTCATTCTTCATACTGGTCCGATAATTCTCTTTTTAGTGAGGATCGCTGAGCAGATGGTAGAGCTTAAAGTGCGCCGTTTCGGTAATTCTAAGGCCCCTCCCTTTTGTCTAAAAAGTAAAAATACCCAGCAAAACAGATAAAACAACAAATAGAAGCTAAACTTTTGCATGGCAGCAATATTTATTTTAATTGGCCAGTTGAATAATCTATTCAGATTTTAAGATATTGAATTCTTTTCACATTTTATTCTGTATCCGAAATTTTTCGCTCCCTTTGAATTCAAATCTTACCCAGAAAAATATCACCGGTAGCCCTTTATTAACAATGGATTTAGAAGGTAACTAAAACTCTTAGTGCCTCGGGCACTAGTGGTGTAAGGTTCCAAAAAGCAGGGAGAAGTAAGTTCTAGTTCATCTATTTCCAATATTTTCCGTTAATTTGAGTTAGAGTTAGACTTTTAACAACAGACTTTTCTAATATAAATCGGCGTACAATGCTTTTATTAGCTGCACAAGCGAGCTTTATTTCAATTATTGCTTTAATTGTTGTGCTGATCGTACTGCTCGGATTATTTATGAAAAAATTCCGCCAGCCCTATATTATCAGTTATATACTAGTTGGGGCATTGGTTGGAGAGACCGGCTTAATCGTTGATGAAGATTTAGTCCACTACTTAGGAGAAATAGGTATTATCTTGCTGTTGTTCTTCATTGGTATGGAAATTAGCTTACCTGAATTCGTTAAACAATGGCGCGTGGCCTTGCTTGGTACCTTTGCGCAAGTCATAGTAAGCATATCGATAACCTTATTTATTGGCTACCTTTTCGACTGGCAACTCACTCGCTCCATTGTGATCGGGTTTGTCATTGCTTTAAGTAGTTCGGCCGTGATCATCAAGTTACTGGAAGAAAAAGGCATTATGGACACCAGGACCGGACGGAATGTACTCAGCATCCTTTTGATGCAGGATATTATTATTGTGCCGCTATTGATCATTACGTCCACCATTGGAGGTGAATCAGTTCAAATGAAAGATATATTGCTGATGATTATTGGCGGATTATTATTCATTGGAATATTAATTTATATCTACGCCAAACAAACCATCCGGTTACCATTCGCAAAAGCACTACAAAAAGACCACGAATTGCAGGTGTTTGCAGCCATTTTATTCTGTTTTGGTGGGGCACTGTTGTCTTCACTATTTGGTATTTCTCCCGCACTAGGAGCATTCGTAGGCGGAATGGTCATGCGAGCGGGCGAAGCCTGCCGGTGGATTCACGACACGCTTCATTCTTTCCGCATTTTATTTGTGGCCGTATTTTTTATCGGCGTTGGTTTGCAAATCGATATTCAATTTATTATTGCAAATGCCCTGCCGATCTTTTCCGTTTTAGTGGCCGTATATCTTACCAATCATCTGCTTAATTCCTTCATTCTTCGCTTTTTCACCTGTACCTGGCAGGAAGCATTCTATGGCGGAGCGTTGCTGGCACAAATCGGAGAGCTCAGCTTTTTATTAAGTTCGTTGGGCTATAGCCTCGGAATCATTGACGAATATACTTTTACATTCTCGATAAGCCTGATTTCCTTGACACTGGTAGTGAGTCCGTTTTGGATAGCCGCATCTGAACAATTTCTCAAATGGAATGATAGCAAAACTGTTTCATCACTTGCTCCTTGAGGATCTTTAAAGGTGCAGCCCGATTTTGATGTATAATAGACTTGTCTAATGATTGGAGGAAGTCCAAATGGGCTAAAATAAAGGAAGATAGTTGAAGAATGAAATCACATTGACAGTTATACCAATCTTGACGATTTCACCCACAACATCCGGCAACTTAATTTGAACAGATATAGGAAATTGGGATGAAATGGGCGGGGTTTGCAGTTTCTTAGCTCCTTGCGAACAAAAACTTCATTTTGCTGGTTGTATCATGCAAATAATCTTGTATTTTGCACACTATAACCGACAATTATGCAATACTTAGTTGAAAAATTCCGTAAAAAGCTGATGCATTTGCCGATGCAATTTCAGCGGAGTCTTATGGATGATATTGCTTGGGAGGCTCGCCTAATCGGCATAAAGGGGGCCCGTGGGGCGGGCAAGACGACACTTATATTACAACGTATCAAAGGACAGTTTTCAGATTTTCGGGAGGTATTGTACGTGAGTATGGATGACCTGTGGTTTGCAGAACACCGGATTGTCGAACTCGCTGACAGTTTCGTGAAGCAAGGGGGGCGTTATCTATTTCTGGACGAAGTACATAAATACCCGGATTGGTCTAGGGAAATCAAGAATATATATGACGACTACCCTGAACTATATATTGTATTTACAGGCTCTTCTCTATTGGAGATACTGAATGCAAGGGCAGATCTAAGCCGAAGGGCGGTGACGTATGAGTTGCAAGGTTTATCCTTTCGGGAATACCTTCACTTCACTCAGGGTATAGCTTTTCCTATATACAGCCTTGATGATCTATTAAAACGGCATGAGGAAATCGCTGCCGAAGTGGTTCATGAAATAAAACCATTGGCATATTTTGGCGACTATTTGGCATTTGGTTATTATCCATTTTTTAAAGAAGTACCTGATTTGTACATGCAGCGTTTATCAGAGGTTGTAAACCTGATTCTTGAAGTTGAATTGCCCCAACTGCGGAAAGTAGATGTAGCTTGGACTTCCAAACTTAAGCAACTATTACTCATCATCGCGGAATCTGCCCCCTTCAAACCCAATATCAGTGCATTGAGCACAAAGATCGGGATCAACAGAGAAACCTTGCTGGGGTATTTGTACTACCTGGCGGAAAGCGGGCTTACCCGCCAATTATATAGAGAGGGCAAAGGTATAAGCCGACTACAAAAACCGGATAAAATATACTTAGAGAATACTAATTTGGCATATGCAATACGCCCATCACAGCCTGATACTGGTACAGTCAGGGAAACGTTCTTTGCCAATCAATTGGCTTTCCGGCATGAGCTGAGTTATCCAAAATCTGGAGACTTCTGCGTCAATCAGCAACACGTTTTTGAAGTGGGAGAACCCAATAAATCAGGTAAACAAATAGCGGATACTCCCGGCTTTCTAGCTATTGACCAAATAGAGCTAGGCTATCAAAACCAGATCCCTTTGTGGCTCTTCGGCTTTCTGTATTGAGTAATATTCAAAATCATTCTGGCAGCCAAATTGCCCTTCAAGTCTACATCCTCCTGCAAAATAGTTAACCCGGATTATCAAAGAACGATTATCATCAATAAGCCTGGCCATTTCGATTTTACCATGCTGTGCAGCAATCATCAGACCAGTCATGCCTTCTGCCGCATCAGGGATGTCTACGCCAAATTTACCGATAATGCGCTCCACCTTTTTCTGGTTATTATGGCGTACGTGATCCGCTAGTTGGCGCTGCACCTTCTAGTACTCGCCCAGGTACTGCTTGGCCGGGCCATAATCTTCAGCTTGCTGCTCAAGCCTTTTGCAGCAAATTCATTGTATCTTAAGAGTTGCATGCGAGATTGATCAAGTTTTTGATGGAGTATGCGTTTCTGTGCCCAATCAAATAAAGAGGTTGTTTAAGGTTTTCTGCTGTCAGTGAGCGTAAAGGCTTGTGGTCGCTGTCGAGGCTTATTTTGAGTTGCATACCCTTAGGTACGGAAGGAAAAATAAACGAAGCCAGCGGCCACAATGCTTTGCGCGCAAGTAAGCGAGGAAACTTTAAACAACCTCAAAGAAAAATTCGGTAAAATATCATCAAGTAAGCGTTTTTTTTAACCTAAAAATTGTCAGAAAGCGAGTGAATAACCAATTGACGCCGGAGTAAACCGGCATTTTTCCCCTTTCGGCAAGCTGATTGCCGTAACCCGAAAATCAGAATTATCAAAAAGTTGGATGGAATTGCGATACATTAATAAAAGGTGGATGCACAAAATCATAAATCCCAAGCAGGAACTTACTTGTTCATCCTAAAAAAGACGGTTGATAAAAACACCGTAACCTTCTTCCCGCATTGTGTTTGCTCCATAAAAATCAAAGTTCAGCCCCAGCCCAAAACTTGACTTTTTCCGAGTCACCCCTAAACGCAGATAGACAAAACTACGCTCGTGGTTTCCTTTATTAAGATTTTGGTTGTAGAGTACCTGTAACCTAGAGTATAACCTAAGTTTTTTTGAAATAATAGGTTTGTATTCCACTACCCCTACACCTTCAAAGTTAGTAGTTGGCTCTAATTGTAAATTCGTATTAAATACAACAAGCCAAGTTGGACTTCCTCCAATCATTATACATCAAAATTGGGCTGCAACCAATGCAACTTTTGAGTTAGAGCAAATAGGCCAAAAGTAATTTACCCCTCAAGTGAAACATTGTTGCAAACTAATTTTTATTTTGCAATATTGTTGCAACAAAAGGATGGTGTAAACATACATAGGCAAACAAAAACAATATGATGTTCAACAAATCTTTCGCCAGTGTACTCATTCCGTTTATGATGACGTACATAGGTTTTTCGCAATCAGTAGATACTACTTTGTCTGATACGGCTTTGGAGTTGGAACAAAAGATAAGAGGCACGCAAAAGTTAGATTTTTTAATTGGCGAGTGGGAAACCGAAACTTGGTTTTATTGGAATGGAGAACGACCCGAAAAACCCGAAAAAGGTAGTTATAAAGCTTATTACACGCTAAACCACACATTCGTAACCGATGACATCCAAGCCAAGCATAACGGAAAGGATTACCTAGGGAAAGGCTTTCATTCGTATAATCCAAAAACTCAGCATTATGAAACCTGGTATTTCGATAGTGATGGTATTGTTGTGTTTTACCCTGGTGGTTATTGGGAAGATGAGTATACCTTGGTCTTCAAAGGAAAAGATGTAACCCCCAGTAAAGTCTTAGAGAAACGCACCTATTTTCAAATTAATTCGCCTGATTCCTTCGATCTTATTGAGAAACAAGATTATGGTGATGGGAATGGATTCGTAACTGTCCTTGAGGTGAAATACAAACGAATTGAAACTAAATAAATGATTTTGAGAAATACACTTACAAAATGCTTCTATTGTACATTGCTATTATTCATCATGACTTACGCCACGGTAGAAGCACAAGAAATAAAAAACACCGACAATTTTCCGCCGCCTGAGGAGCCTGCCGAAATATGGGCGACACGAACCGTCCAACCTATTAAGATCGACGGTAGGCTGGAAGAGCCAGAATGGTCGAATGCCCCTGTTATTACCGATTTTTTCCGTATGGAGCCACGTCAAGGCGGGGCGTATGAACATAAAACGGAAGTTAGAATATTGTACGACGAAAGAAATCTATACATCGGTGCTTTTTGCAAAGATTCTTTAGGTCAAAAAGGAATACGGGTCCAAGATCTACGTAGAGACTTTAGTTGGGGAGATAATGACATTTTCTACGTGCAGTTGGATCCCCAAAACCTGAAACAATATTGTGTTTCTTTTCAAACCACCCCTTACGGTAACCAACGAGATCTACAAAACTTTAACGACTCCAATACCGATGATGACTGGAACGCACTCTGGTCAGTGAGAACACACCGGACGGACACTGGCTATTATGCGGAGTTTGCCATTCCGTTCAAGTCATTGCGTTATGAACGTCCTGCTGATACTGATTCTATCGCCTGGGGTATTACACTGAGCCGACTGGCCCGCAGGGGCTACGAACAGACCGTTTTTCCTGCCATCCCACAATCTTTTTCTCCTTACCGAATGACTTACGCTGCCCAATTAAAAGGATTAGAACTCCCTGAACCAAGCGCGAATGTAAGGATAGAGCCTTATTTTTTGTATCAGTATGACGATATCAAAGAAGGAAATGATCGTATTACTGATGGGGATGTAAAGCTCGGTGGCGATATCAAATGGGCGATCAACCCTCGTTCGGTATTAGATCTGACCTTCAATACCGATTTTGCGCAAGCGGATGTAGATCGTGCCGTAAACAATTTAGAACGATTCAACATCTTCTTTCCGGAAAGGCGGCAGTTTTTTCTGGAAAACTCAGGTATCTGGGCAGGGGCCGGCAATTCCTCGGTTGTCCCGTTCTTTAGCAGAACCATCGGACTACAAGGCAATTTCGATGCGGAACCTGCTCGCATCGATGCCGGCGCTCGCTATACTATGCGCAACGAAAAGCGTGCTATAGCCGGATTATATATTCATCAGGCAGCAACGCCTAATTCTCCAGCCGCAAGTTTCGGTGTAGCCCGTTATTTGCAAAATTACGGTCAAGAGAACAACGTAGGTCTTATGCTTACTCACCGATTGGATGAGGCTTCCGGAAAGTTAGGTGTTGAGCAAAGCCACAATACCACCCTCACCATAGATGGCCTCATCCGCCCCAAAGACGAAATTACAGTTTCCTATATGTTATCCGGAGCCAGAGATAATTCTAATGACACCTTAGGGTTGGCCGGGCGCTTCTTTACAGGTTATAGCACCAATAAATTTTATTTGGGTTGGTTAACCAATTTTGTGAGTGAAAACTACAATCCCGATATGGGGTTTGTTTTTCAAAAGAATGTTATCTGGCATAATCCCGGAGGCTATTACATTTGGAGACCTAAGAATATTCCGTGGATTAGACGCTTCGACCCGGGTGCATTCTTTAATTATTACCACGACGCCAGTAACCCAGGAAATTTTCAGCAAGGAAATATTTACCTCTTTCCCATTTATTTAATATTCACCAACGGTAGTTTTTTGCAATACGCCATTTTCCCAACCTGGCAGAATATCAATTTTAATTTTGGCCCCTTAGGCGTTTCGATTGAACAAGACAATTACTTCTATACACGTCACCAAATCGATTTCAATACCGATGAATCTGCCAAATTATCTGGTTCGGGTAGTATCAATTGGGGAAATTTCTACAACGGCAGACGCACTACCCTTAATGCAGGATTGCGTTTTGCCCCTTCTGTTCACGCTGCTCTAACCGTTGATTATGAATATAACGATTTGAAAGAACTGGGAATAGACCGCCAAAACCTAGAAACGCATCTGACCACCTTAGGTGCTCGTTTTGCCCTCAACCCCAGATTACAGTTATCCGCTTTTTACCAATACAATTCATTTGATCAACAGGGGCGTTGGAATATTCGCGGTAGTTGGGAATATCGCCCGCTTTCTTTTGTCTATTTTGTGTTTAATGATACCCAGATTGATGGATTGGATAGGGATTTTAGAGAGCAACAAGTGATCAGTAAAGTGACTTTTATCAGGCAATTTTAGCAATTCTATCGAAGTGAGTAGACATATTAGACTTGTTTTATTCTGTGTCTCCAGAGCATTTCTGGCCTCAATAAATTTGCATGGGTTTTTCGTAGTGACCTGCGCCGCTCATTCCTGCAGGTAAGCCGACCTTGCAATTATTCACGCCGCTCACAACGAAAAACTCATGAATAACCCGGGTTAGGACTTACATTCTGATACTCAATTGCCAAGACGAAACACAACGTAGGCGCCAGCTTTACTGGATTGGGCGCTAAATGCCCGTTTTTCTTCTTGATTTAATCCCCAAGATGGAGGTAATGGTGTGGTGGCATTGACCATGATATAAACCTGGCCGGCAATTTCATACATAGAAGACAGGCCGGCAATCCCCATTTCCAATTGTTTTTTCCATAAGATTTGACCGTTTTCGAGGTCGTAAATAAAGAGCTGACCATTATTGACCGTTGTAAATAATAAACCGTTGGATGTTACGATCATGCTGTTGCGTTGTGAACCTGAGGGAACGCCGGTATTAGAAAAGCCTTTAGCCATGGCATGTTTTTCTTCGCCCAAAGGTCTGCTCCATTTGATCGAACCTTGGTTCAAGTCATAAGCCGTAATCGAAGCCCAGGGCGGATCGAAAAGATACGGATAGCCTAAGCCATAATCGGTATGATAAAGTGGAATATCAGGATGATAATCTTCCCCATCGCTTTTATGCTGACTCACATTTGCCAAGGAATCCAATATTTGAGCCGTCCTTGGAACTCCCCCGGAAGCCACTACCGGTCCGGTAGGCCGTTCCTTTAATGATTCCTGCTGCTTTTTATTGTTCGAGGAACTGCGCGCTTTTAAAAAAGCAAGCACATCGTCGATCTCATTATCTTCGATGTGCTGAATTGCCGGCATACGGCCAAGACCAAAGCGGATAATTTGATCCAAATTAGTACGGTTAATCCGGTTATTGATCCCCAATAAAGAAGGAGCGAGTACCGTACCCGCAAGATCTTCTCCATGGCAAGTCTGGCAATGTTTAACAAAAACTACCTGACCGCGTTGGATAGCCAGCCGGTTATTCCCAACAGGTCTGTCGGTATTCCGGCTACGATTAGTTTGAAGCCGGTAAAAAGATGGATAATTGCTGTTCATCACAAATACTAAACCACGCTCCGGATAGGCTGCCGTATTCCCCCAATTCGCACCATTGGAAGCACCGGCTACCGCTATGCTTTCAGAAAGAGAAGGAGGCACATATAATCCCTTTGTCGCTTTTTTAACCCTCGAATACATTTGGGTATATTCTTCCTCGGATAGAAAAATACGGCTTACATTCTCCTGATCAGCAGTTTGTCGACCAAAAGGTGGCAATACCGTTGGAAAAGGTTGAGTGGCCGAAGCCTTTTCACCAGGCACCTCACTGGCAGGAACCGGTAACTCTTCAATTTCCCACAGCGGTTTACCGGTTAGCCGGTCGAATACAAATAAAAAGCCCTGTTTTGTAGCGATTGCTACGGCTCCTACTTTTCTACCGTTGTGATCTACAGTAATTAGCTGTGGGGCTGATGAAAGATCATAATCCCAAAGATCATGGTGTACGGTTTGGAAATGCCAAATCCTTTTTCCCATTCTGGCATCCAGAGCCAATAAACAGTTGCCAAATAAGTTGTTTCCCAAGCGATCCCCTCCATAAAAATCATAAGTAGGTGATCCTAAGGGGATGAATGCAATCCCATTTTTTTTATCAATAGATATTTCGCTCCAACAATTTACGCCACCAGCGTAGCGATAGGCCTCTTTCGGCCATGTTTCGTATCCATATTCACCAGGATGCGGGATAGTGTGAAAAATCCAGGCCATCTCTCCTGTTCTAACATCATAAGCACGAATATGCCCGGGTGCAGAGAAGTAGTTCTCTCCCGGTGCAGACCCTAGAATCAATAAATTGTCAAAGATTTTACCCGGCGTATTAGAAGCGATACGTCGTATAGACTTAGGGTTTCTCCCCAATCCTTGTCGCAAGTCAACCACTCCATTATTACCAAAATGCTTTATAGATTTTCCGGTTCGGGCATCAATCGCCTGGAGGCTATTTCCCAGGGTAAAAATTAGACGACGATCCGTTCGATCTTCACTTTCCCAATATGAAAATCCGCGGCTAGAGATTCCTCTTAAGTCGGCATGTATCCACAGTTCCTTACCGTTACGAGCATCTAGTGCAACTAGGGAGTTATTTTTTGCCAGTAAATATGCTATCGTATCGATTATTAAAGGATTCACCTGATATGCTCTGTTGTCAGCCGTTGGATAGGTCCACGCAACTTGTAGTTGATCAACATTTTCCCTCGTTATTTGATCTTGTTCAAAATATTTTGACTGATCAGGACTACCACCATATTCTGGCCAGGATTTATTTTGGGTTGTATGACTGGAATTTTCCTGTTGGTACCCACTATTAAAGTAAAATATCAGTATGATCCATCCATATTTTGTGATTGGTTTAAAAGCGGATAAATATTCTTTTATTTCGACCATTGTCAATAGATTTACCTAGGAAGAAAGAAAGGTTGTTTAAGGGTTTTCTACCGTCAATGAAGACTAAACTTAAATAGATCTTGTTCGGACGGTGTATTCAAATCGGTAATGATGACAAACTAAGACGATGGAATTTCGAATAGGGTATAATCCGAGATCCATTGCTCACTTTCACCAGGCTCCACCTCCAGCCAGATGAAGTTCTCTGGACTAAGAGTAGTCTCGCATGCCCAGAAAGCCATACGGTACAGGGGTTTATCAACGGTTAAAGTAACTCCCGCACCGGATCTTTGATTGAGCACTGTGACCTGGTGGTCGGTTACTTGCTCTGAAAAACCCTCGATTTCCAGGAATACACTTTTGTTGTTAAATTCTTGGAGAAAGTGTAGCTCTTTTGCTTTCAACTCTACCAAACCTTTGGTATCGTCAGCACTTGATAGATCAAATGGGTAACGGAGGCGGAATGCAGGACCGGTATTTTCTCGATCGATGACAAAAAAATTGTGATTGAACTGATCGGTTTCAATAGTTTTCTTACCGGTATTTTGCAATTGATGATAAATGGAAAACCCGTCGGTTTTCAGTCGAATGGTTTTAGTATACACATATCCATATCCGAAGTCACTGTTTATACTATGGCGAAAAGCGATCCAGTCCTTGCCTTCCTCTATGGACCACTTGCCGTGATCCAGGATCTTATAGGTAGCCTTCCAATCGTATTCCGGCTCATTGATCTTTTCGATGATACCCACGCCAATACGAATAAATCCATCTCCGGGTTGAGCTTCAGTATATCCTAATCCAGGTTTGATATAACCCTCAACCGGCCCCATCAGGTCTTCGTGATAGACAGGGTCATGAGTATCTTTCCAATACCCGAAATACTCGTGCTTTTTGTATTGTAAGCTGCCGATAATACCAGACCAATCAAAGCGAGTACCTCGGTATAAGCCCTTCTTGGGATCTGGGAGATACAGCTTCATGCTTACGGTTTCATTTGAAATGACGGTATTTGGAAATTTATCCAAATTGATTTTCTTGGACGTGCAGTCACTTGATAACATGCATACTGTCAGCATAAAAGGCAGTTGTATGTTTTTCATAAAGGAACTTTTTAATCATTTGGAGATTAGACAAGTCTAATGATCTATTCAAAATCATCCACCTCCCGGTAAGCTTCAATCAACCTCGCCTCCCCTTCTTTACCATCATGAAAATTCCCGTGTTCCATGCCCAAAACACCTGTGTAGCCTTTCCCATGAATGTGTTTGAAAATATTGCGGTAGTTCATCTCGCCGGTAGTAGGTTCTTTCCGCCCCGGCACATCACCAATCTGGAAATAACCGACTTCCTCGTAGGCATAATCAATATTCTGAATAATATTCCCTTCAGTAATTTGTTGATGGTAAAGATCAAACAGAATCTTGCAGGAAGGACTGTTAACCGCTTTACAGATCAAGTAAGCATGTGGAATTTTACTCAGAAATACATCGGGATGATTGTGCAAATGATTAAGTGGTTCGATCACCATCACCAAGTCATGGGGCTCCAATATTGCTGAAGCCTGTTTAAGGGTTTCCACAATATTGGCGGTCTGATAATCAGGTTCCAGACGGTGGTGTCGGTTGCCCAGTACAATGGTCATCCAAGTAGCATTCACCCGTTTCGCAACATCAACTGAAGATTTAATCTCTTCCAAAAAAGCTTTCCGGACGTCAGGGTCTCCTTGTGCGAGGCTGTCCTCTCGTCTGATCTTCCAATTACCGACGAAAACCCCCATTTTCATGTTGAGGTCCGCCAGGGTTTTGCCAATTTTTTCCTGCAGGGAGATATCCCGGGTAGAGAGACTATTATCCTCAAAAGCGGAAAATCCCTGATCGGACATAAACTTAATTTGATCGATGGGATCTTCTCCTGCCGAGTTTTTGAACATGCCAATATGAGGCGCGTATTTCAGGTTGAAAGCTTTACCGCCAGTAGGTTTTGTGGTCGTTGAATGGCTGCTGAGCGGCATTCCCAGAGCGGCGGATGTCACCAGGCTTGTTTTAACGAAAGTTCTTCTATGCATAGGTATTGTGTTAAATAATTCTACTTCATCATCTTAGAGCAAAAAAATTGAAACCATATTTACAGATCATCAAATTTAGCTATATTTCCAAGTAGTGACAAAAGTATATCAAAATCAAAATCAGGGAATATGCTTCATCCATTTCATAGCAATCACTTCAATTGGCTGCTTTTTTCAATATTCATTATGGCATGTAATGCCGAACGGCCTTCCTCATCCGTATCAATTGAGGAAGACCAACAGGCCATAACCGCGATGAGTGCCGCCCGGGCAGAGGCTTTTAATCAGGGAGACGCAGAGGAAATCGCTCGCCACTTCACAGAGAACGCCATTTTAATGGCTCCTGGTAAACCCGCATTAATTGGCCGGGATTCCGTACGCTCCTATTATCAAGCCATCTTCGATGAGTTTGAAACAAAACTTGACAGCCATTACGAAGAAGTAGCTGTAGATGGCAATTTGGCGTATGGCCGGGGAGAGGCTACCGTCACTTTATTGCCCAAAACGGGGGGACTGCCATCCACATCTACTTCCAAATATTTAAATATTTTACAGCGTCAGCCGGATGGTAGCTGGAAAACGACCCATGATATTTGGAATAGTAATTGAGTCGCAGAACTTTTTTCGGTAAGCCATGAAGTAATTCGTTCCTACAAGTGAAACAATGTTGCAAAAAAGGAGGCTGGATCTTCAAGGGAAAAGATGTAAACCCCAGTAAAGTCTTAGAGAAACGCACCTATTTTCAAATTAATTCTCCTGATTCCTTCGACCTGATTGAGAAACAAGACTATGGTGACGGTAATGGATTCGTAAACGTAGAAACGCATTTAACTACTCTTGGTGCCCGTTTTGCCCTCAACCCAAGATTACAGCTTTCCGCTTTCTACCAATACAATTCCTTTGATGAGCAAGGACGTTGGAACATTCGCGGCAGTTGGGAGTATCGTCCGCTTTCTTTCATTTATTTTGTATTCAACGATACCCAGATTGATGGATTGGATATGGATTTTAGAGAGCAACAAGTGATTAGTAAAGTGACTTTTATTAGGCAATTTTAAAATTCTATATTTTACTTGTTTTGTCGTCCATCTACTCAATATTTTGCAATAGGTATTTGCCAGTCTCCACAAAAAATTAGTATACTAAAGGTATGGTTATAAGAAATCTTATGTTTAGCATTCTCTTCTTTTCAGGCATTCTTCTTTTAAATACATGTAATCAACGGGAAATAGAAGTAAGTCCAGGTAGGCAATTATACCTTCAAGCCATCGAGGAGGTTGAATTTGGATGCCCTGATGTGAATTCTGAATTTTTTTTTGAAGGGAAATTGAACGGACAACCGATCTGTTTTGGTGATAATGTTGATAATTATTCAAGCTACGTACTCAGAGGTACCGGGGTGCAGTTATCCTCCTACGACGGAAGTGGTCGTCCAGGAAGTGGGTCATGGGTGGAATTTGGCTTTAGGCAGGAATCTTTCACGCACCTCAAAGAAGAAATTTTAATTGCTTCGCCTTCCGATCCTAACGAGAGTGAATTATTGGATTTAACCCAAACGTTTCTAGCAGAGGGGCCACTCCCCATTCGAGACGAATTGGATCCGTTCTCTGGCTTTAATATCAAGATTCATATTCCTTATGACTTTCCCAATATTAATATACCTGGCAAACGATTATTTTCCCTGCAAACTGCAACGGGGAGCCAGGAAAATAGTCGTTTAGAAATTGTAGAGATGAACACACAAGAAACGGATGAACTTTTAACCTATGATCTAAAAATAGAACTAAACTGTACATTGTACAATGAAATAAGCGATGCTACCGACGGAGAGTACTTTGGAGAATTAACTGATGGAATCATGCGAATCCGTTTTTCGGTACCAAAATGATAAAGAACAACGTAGACATGGGTCGTACTAGACTTTTTCGGTTGCTTCTGCTTAATTTGAACAATTAATACCATTTTGAATTGATGATGAAAAAGCATATTTGTATTCTAAGTATATGCAGCCTACTCCTTTTAATGTCTTTCACCAACACTTATTTTACCACTTGGAGTATTGGTGAAGATTACCAAATCCGCTTTAAGGGAAGTAGAGCAGAAGGCACCTTTAGTGGATTAACGGGAAAGATTTATTTCAATCCAGAAAATTTATCAACCGCCGAAATGGACGTAAAGGTAAAGGCGAATACCATTAATACGGGTAATAAAACAAAGGACAAACACGCAAGAGGAAAAAACTGGTTTGATGCCAAAACATATCCCGACATCACGTTCAAATCCAAGCTATTCAAAAAAGTGAAAGACGGATATGAGGTGATCGGTCAATTAAATTTACACGGCATAACCAAAGAAATTGTTATTCCTTTTACCTTCGAACAATCAAGTGAAGGAGGAATGTTTATGGGGAGTTTTACGGTAAATCGAAAAGATTATGGGATCAGGGGCCCTTTACTGGGGGTTGTGGTGGGAAATGACTTTGAGGTAGATTTAAAAGTGCCGGTTTCTAGTGCCTCGGGCATTAAATAAACGGTATAGTTCGGGAGGCTATTTTTCTGCGG